>DATEKE010000144.1:0-2732 GCA_035277605.1 Terriglobales bacterium
CGGCGAAGTTCTTCCTGCAACGCTGTAGCATTCACGCGCGGAGTATATCATTCGGATATACGTGCGGGAGTGTTTATATCCAGTAAACTTGAAGCATGCCCGAACTTCCCGAGGTCGAAACCATTGCGCGCGGACTTGATAGACGAGTTCGCGGAGATGTGATCGAGTCGGTGTGGTTGGGCACACATCCAGAGCCCTTGAAGTCGACGGCGAAAGAGATTGCATCGGTGCTGACCCGTTCACGCATCGCCCAAGTGCGACGCGTTGGCAAGCACATCGTCTTCGATCTCGAATCAGCCCAATCCCATGATGGGAATGCGAAGAGGCAATGGATCGTGCATCTCGGCATGACGGGACGAATGCTGGTCACTTCTCCTCAAGAAGAAACGCCGAAGCACACACACGCCATCGCCTCGCTCGCCTCCGGACGCGAGTTGCGCTTCGTCGATCCCCGGCGGTTCGGGCGCCTCAGCGTCGTTTCTGAATCGGGATTCACAGGACCGGGGACCGAGCCGCTCACTGTCAGCGCGCAAGGATTTGCAAAACTATTCCGTGGACGCAAGACTCCCATCAAAGCTGCTTTGTTGAACCAAAAGCTGCTGCACGGGGTAGGAAATATCTACGCCGATGAGTCGCTCTTTCGCGCCGGCATCCGACCGCGCCGCCAGGCCGGACGCCTCACGAGCGCAGAGCTTGATCGGCTCCATGCCGCAGTGAAGGAAGTGCTGAAAAAAGCCATCAAGCTGGGCGGATCGTCTGTCTCTGATTACGTAAACGCGGAGGGAGAAGAAGGTTCCTTTCAGCTTCGGCATCGTGTCTACATGCGCACCGGCCGGCCCTGTCTTGTCTGCCGGACGCCGATCAAGCGCATAGTTCTCGGCGGACGCGGGACGCACTACTGTCCCAGCTGCCAGCAGTAAACACGTTTTCACCACAGAGGCACGGAGGTCAGTACCGTCCGCGGTAGCGGATGGGTTGGTGCTCAAATAGCTACTCTCACCCATCCCGGCGTGCCGGGACGGTGCTGACTCGCATGGGCCGAAGTGAAATCCGCTTTCCCTTACAATTGCAGTTCGTCCCTAAAACCATAAATGACCGATAACTCAAAGCGCTTTGCCATCGGCGTCGATCTGGGCGGCACCAACATGCGCATCGCTGCGCTCGACGCCAATGGCAAACAACTCGAACTCATCACCACCAGCACCGAAGTAAAACGCGGACGCGATCTCGTAGTCGGAGATATCTGCGACGCCATCCGCGCCTTGCGCAAGAAGTTTGACGGACGGCTCGAGTTTGCGGGCACAGGCATCGGTGTGCCCGGCATCATCGATATGGAAACTGGCACCGTTCTCCAATCACCGAACCTGCCTGACTGGACGAATTATCCTGTGCGGGAGGAAATCCAGCGCCGCATCGAAGGCCGAGTCACGTTGGAAAACGACGCCAACGTAGCCGCGCTTGGAGAAAAATGGATGGGCGCCGGCCGCGACGTCGATTCCATGTGCATGTTCACGCTTGGAACAGGAGTCGGCGCGGGCATCGTTCTCGAAGGCAAAATCTGGCATGGTCTGATGGGCATGGCGGGCGAGTGCGGCCACATCACTGTCGTTCCCGACGGCATACAGTGCGGCTGCGGCAATCGCGGTTGCGTCGAGCAGTACGCCTCAGCGACCGCAGTAAAACGCATGGCAATCGAAGCCATCGCTACTGGAAGAGCTCCCGAGCTGGCTCGCGCCATGAGTGAGAATCCGGAGTTCAGTTCCAAAGTGGTATTTCAATACGCCATGCAGGGTGACGAAGCTGCAAAGCACATTTTCGAGGTGGTCGGCCGCACGATGGGCATGGTGCTGGGAGCCATGATCAACGCGTTGAACTTGCCTATGTACGTGCTCGGGGGCGGATTAGCAAGCGGCTGGGAAGCCTTCGCACCAACGATGTTCGCCGACCTGCGCAAGCGCTCTTATGTATATGCCGCGACGGAACCCGATCCGCGCCTGCCCGCACGCAAGCACACGCTCATCACCCGCGCGCTGCTCGGAAGCGACGCGGGATTGGTCGGGGCCGCGCGTCTGCCGCTTATGTAGTTTTGCTCTGGTTTACTTGTTCTTCCAAACAGGCTTTCTCTTTTCCAACACTGCGCGTAGACCTTCCTGGACATCCTGCAGATTCATCAGCTCGTTCAGGTAGATGTTCTGCGACTTCTTCATGGCTTCATCGAGCGGCAGGCCGATGGAGCTGCCGATCACTTTCTTTGTGACTTCGAGGACCGGGCCGCTGAATTCGGCGATTTTGGCAAGGATTGCTTTTACCGCGCTATCGAGTTCCGACTCAGGAACTACTTTGTTGACAAATCCCAGGCGCAGCGCCTCTTCTGCGCTGAGAGCTTCGCCGGTGAGAATCAGCTCGTAGGTTTTCTTCGGACCAATCAGCTGGGGAAGCATAACTGCGGCGAACGGCGGAAAGACTCCGAGCTTCACTTCGGGCTGGGCAAACTTGGCGCTGGAAGTAGCAATGACCATGTCGCCAAACGCGACCAGTTCCGAGCCGGCTCCGATCGCCGGTCCATTCACCACCATGATCAGCGGCTTCGAGATCTCTCGAATGGCGGAGAAGACGCGATTGAAGGCTTCGAGCGTCTGAAAAACACGGTCAGGCTTGGAGTCCTCCAGCGAGATGCCGGCCGAAAACGTCTTTTGCGAAGAGCCTACGACGATGGCTTTGATGTCATTGCG
>DATEKE010000145.1:0-49353 GCA_035277605.1 Terriglobales bacterium
AAATCCGTTGTCCAAAGAACTTAGGTTCTTTGATCCGCCGGATTCGTACTTTCAATCCGCAAGATATGCCGGATTGACCATTGCTAATACGCAACATCGTGCGGATCACCGGGCATGACGACCCCTTTTCCGGGTAATTCGGTTGCGCTCGCTGCAATTTCCTTGTGTGCTCGCGACTTAATGCGCAGAGCTGTAAAAAAACGCCCGCGGCGGTTGACCGTGTCAAAGGGCGCGGAGTGAGACCCACACCTACTGCGTCTGGTTCTCCCTTTCTTCTCCTCTGCTCTGTTCCACAATGGAACCAGAATTGGGGCGCCTGAGTCAAAACAAAAAACTGTGGAAAGTTCGATGGATTTTCAGCGATTTACGGAACCTTGACCGACGGTATTTTGATCCGTCGCTCAAGACTGGTTTCCGCCATTCGATACCAATTTCCGCATCGTCCGCTTTGGTGGAGTTCTCGGCTTCCGTCGGGAGCAAATGGCGGAGCCGTGTGTCTATGTGACTGCAAATAAGAACTGCGCTTTAGCGCCGGATCACGCCGCGGCAGAACCGTCGGGGGCGTTGTCCGCCGAACGCCAGGTTGGGCTAGCGACTAGCTGATACCTCTTGCGGCAGAGGGAGCCCGATATGATCCAGTACGTGCGGCAGATCTTTAGACCAAGCGTAGCCGTAGTGTCCGACAAATCGTGAGTTGGGATCTTGGCTTATAAAGTCGATTACAGCTCCTTCCTGCTTCAGCCTTCGCCCAACGCGGTACCGCCGGTCTTCGCCCGACTTGAGCCGGATCACTAAGCTGACTGGCCCAGCCCAACCTCCATCTCCGGCGGTATGCACGTACCATCGCGAATCGCGAAGAGCATCCACCACAGAATTCAGCTCTGGTGCCTGCTCGATTTTATTTTCGCCTACTTGGACAAAGTCCACAGACTCAGTCGTGAGGTCGCGAAGTGCTGAGCGGTTTTGCAGCTGTCGCGAAAGCCGAAAACCGCCGTTCAGGATGCCCATAACCAGAACGATGATTGCAATCGCGCCACGCATTCTTGTCTTGCCGGCTCTAAATTGATGCGCGTCCGTGATCCCCTTATTGGACTTAAAGACCACTGCCACGATTGCCAGCGCAATCAGCACCCAGATAAAAGGAAATGCCATGTCGATGAAAAATGCACGAGCCCCTATCATTGACCCTCCGTTGACATTTTCCCGGACATGAACTGCATAACCTTTTCTGTGTCTATCAACTTGGTTTTAAGGGGCACGACCACGCAGTTCAATTCTGCGGCATACGTGCCGAGGTTCACAGCGTCCTTCTCTGTAGTCATGAGCTGTGAACCGCGATAGCGTGCCTGAGCAGCGATTAACCGCGCGACATCGTCCGAGGCATAGCGATGATGATCGCGGAAGACGATCTCCTCCCGAACATCGATGCCATGTGCCCGTAAGGCGAAGAAGAATCTCTGCGGACGCGCGATGCCGCAGAAGGCGATTACCGGCTGATTCAATTCGGGAATTGCTATGTTTCCCTCAGTTCGCCAGACCTGGAAGTCGCCTCGCGGCAGTTGTTCTTCAGGAAAGTCCTGATCGGCGACAACGACATCCGCGCGGTTCAGAGCAGTGAGGGGCTCGCGAAGGCGTCCTGCGGGCAGTAACGTGTCCGAGAGATCTTCCTGATTTATCAGGACGATATTGAAGTCGCGATAGAGTTGGCGATGCTGGAAGCCATCATCGAGCAGGTGGACTCGATTCGCTTGCGCGCCTCCGATGGTTTCTTCCGCTTCCATTCCTGCATCGAAACGATCCTCACCGACAAAAACAGAACAGCCGAGCTTACGCGCAATAAGCAGAGGCTCGTCTCCGAATTGCTCTGGAGTACCGTTGGGATCGACTCGCAACACTCCGGTGGTAGCGCGACGATAGCCTCGCGACAGCACATCGACTTCAATTCCGCGCTGCTTCAGCAACTCGCCGAGCATGATGACAAACGGAGTTTTGCCCGAGCCGCCAACCGAAATGTTTCCCACGCTGATCACCGGCCATGATAGGCGGCGGGCGCGCAGGATCTCATGATCGAAGCAGGAGTTCCGCAGTGCGACGACGGCGCGATAGAGGGAAACGCCGATCATTGCTGCGATGCACCCACGTTCGTAAGTGCGGTGCTTTGACGATCCAGCAACTCGAGGATCGCAGCCAGCGTGCGCTGAGTGCTACCACGTCCGCCTTCGACCACATGAAAAGCTCGCGAGCCAAGCTGGGTAGCTTCATGTGGCTGCTGCAGCAGACGAAGAACGGTCGCAATGAGCTGTTCCGTGTTCACTGCGAGCACCGCATTGCCGGCGAGAAAGGTCCGCACGATCTCGCGAAAGTTCTCATAGTGGGGGCCGACAAGAATTGGTTTGGCGAACTGTGCCGGTTCGAGAATGTTGTGCCCGCCGCGAGGAACGAGCGATCCGCCGACAAAGGCGATGTCAGCGACCGAGTAGACTGACGCCAGCTCGCCGATGCTGTCGAGCAGAAGGACGCCACCGCCAAGCGCAGTTCCGCCCCAGGTTGAACGCCGCCAGAAGTTCAGGCCTGAACTATGCAGCAGTTCGGCCACCGCATCGAAGCGCTCAGGATGCCGCGGAGCGAGGATGATGAGCGCTTTGGGATAGTCTCGGAGTACCGATTTGAAACAGGGGATCAGCAGCTCCTCTTCGCCCTCGACGGTGCTGCCGAAGACCAGAGTCCGCTGGTTGGGCTGAAGAACGCGGCGAAGTTCTCGCGATAACGCCGATTCAGCAGGAGCCTTCACATCAAATTTCAAATTTCCCGCCACTCGCACGCGCTCGGCATCTGCTCCAATGGCAATAAGGCGCTCATGATCAACTTCTGTCTGCGCGAGGAAGAGATCGATGTCGTCGAGCACCCTTTTCAACAGAAAACGAAATCGTCGGTATCCGGGAAGCGAGCGGTCGGAGATGCGCGCGTTGACGACCGCAATCTGGCAGCCGCCACCTTTGACGATGTGGAGCAGATTCGGCCAGAACTCCGTTTCTGCGAGTACCAGCATTGCCGGCTGAATAGCAGCCAAGAACGGATTGATTGCGAAGGGAAGATCGAGCGGGAGGAAAAAGACTCGTTCAGAACCGAACTTTTCTCGTGCGAGGGTCTGGCCTGTCAACGTCGTCGTTGAAATGTAAATGTCCCGTCCCGGGAATTGCTTCCGCAGAGCGTTCACGAGTCCGCTGATCGCCAGTACTTCGCCGACGGAAACAGCATGGATCCAGATTGATTGCCGCGACGCAGCCGCACGTTTCAGCCGGGCAGGAACTGAACCCAATCGCTCCTTCAGCCCTGCTCGATATTTTCCGTCCTGCAGCATTCGCACCAGCCAGTACGGCGAGGTGATCAGCAATGCGATTGCGGAAAGAATGGAATAGAGCAGGTACATGAGCACTTAATCTCGTACCGATTCATATGTTGTCATCCTGAAGCGCTCCTTTGCGCTTCAGGATGACAAACGTTCGAACCATTGGAACAAACATACATCGTGAATAACCCACGCAAATTCGTGCCGTCTCCGAAACACTCTCCACACAGCTTTTTCGCTTCGCTCAAGCCGCGTCATGATACGAAGTCATAGATGAGTCTTTCGGAACACATCGGTTTTCACGATGCCGCCGCCTTCTTTTACATAGATCACACGATCGGCCTCAAGATCTTTCAATTGATCAATGTGCCCGCTAGGCCATCGTATTTCGATGAGATCGACTTTGGTCGCCTTGTTTAGCCCAAAGTGAACGCGCAGATCGTTCTGCGAAAAATAACTGCCGCCGCTGCGTACTTCATCTACTTGCTCGAGAGGCTTCTCGACTCCCGGTACGCGCGCAACGCACTTAATGCGCGCCCCAATACCGCTGCGGTTAGATTTGGTTCCAATGGTCCGCACTTTGATCCAGTGATTTCCGGTGCTCGAATCGCAGCGGAGGAGCTGTGGAAAATCGTTCACGCAATTGACGACAACATCCACGTCCCCGTCATTATCGAAATCGCCAAAGGCGCAGCCCCGTCCGGGAGCCGGCATGTTAATGCCCGGACCGCCTTCAGCTGAGACATCTTCGAAGCGGCCGTTGTGCAAGTTACGATACAGAAACTTCTTCTGTGCGTAAGCAGCTTCGGTGCGTAACTGTTCCACTTCGGGATAGACGTGGCCGTTGCAAATGAGGATGTCGAGCCAACCATCGTTGTCCATGTCAAAGAAGCCGCATCCCCAGCCGAGGTAGCGAGTATTCAGTCCGAGCCCGGATTGGAACGTCATATCGTCGAAGTTGTCGTTGCCAAGATTGCGATAAAGAGAGTGCGTGTCACCGGCGAAGTTGGTTTTTACGATGTCGAGATGTCCGTCATGATCGTAGTCACCGGCGGCAACGCCCATGCCGGCCTGGGGCTTGCCGTCTGGACTTAGCGCCGCGCCGGCGGCGATGGCGATGTCCTCAAAGCGGCCGTTTTTTAGATTGTGGAATAGAGCGCTCGCTGTCGAGTCGTCTGCCACGTAGATATCCGGCCAGCCATCTTCGTCGAAGTCGGCAGTGAGCACTCCGAGGCCGTAGGTGCTTGCGGTTTTCGTGACTCCCGATTGCTCGGAGACATCGGTAAACGTGCCGTCACCGTTGTTGTGATAGAGAATATCCTTCCCGCCGTTCAGGCCGGGAGGGCCGCACGCAACCATGATTCCTTTATATAAACAGGGTCCCGATTCGGGAACTGGGGCGGTTTTGAGATCGAGATCGATGTAGTTCGCGATGAAAAGATCCAAATGGCCGTCGCGATCATAGTCAACAAAAGCGCAGCCAGTGTTCCAGCGCGTTGTTTTCTGCGTCAATCCCGCTTTGGCAGTTGCATCGGTAAACGTGCCGTTGCCGTTGTTATGGTAAAGCGCATTCTGGCCGTAGTAGCTGATGAAGAGATCTTCGTAGCCGTCATTGTCGTAATCGCCGATGCAGACGCCCTGTCCCCAGCCAGACCGAGCCAAGCCGGCTTTGGCTGTGACATCGGTAAAGGTTCCGTCCCGGTTGTTCTTAAACAGATGGCACGTCGGCTCCTCCCCTTTCGGGAATCCTTCCAGGCGCCATCCGTTGACCAGGAAAATATCGAGCCAGCCATCGTTGTCGTAATCGTAAAAGGCAACGCCGCATCCTGTCGTTTCGAGCAGGTACTTGTTTTTCTTGACTCCGCCGTAGATCGTTCTGGCGTTCAGTCCAGCCGATCGCGCAACATCGACAAACCTCACTCCGAGCGGAACAGGTGCCTCCTTCGGAGTGGCGGTCTGGGTTTCCGAAGCCCAACTTCTCAATCCAGGGCCCGCGAATCCGAAAATCTGGTCGAGACTCAGGACGAGCGCGGTGCGGCTGAGGGACTTCAGAAAGTTACGACGGTCAAACTGCAAGGGAAGCCTTTGGACGTGTTAGGATTTCTGCCGCTTTTCAAAACATTTAAGCACATGGCGCGGTCTAAAAAGAACCGCGCAGACAAAACACGACACGGATCACACGGATTTCACGGATAAGACGGATAAATCGACAAATAATGACGAGCCTGCTGCAAAAGAACTGGCACATCCGTGTGATCCGTCGCATCTGTGCAATCCGTGTCGTGTTTTGCTGTTGCTTTTTTGTCGTTGCAGCGTATTGCGAGGCTCCCCGCGTTCAGATCGGAGCGCATGAACTCTCACGTCCGGCGCGGCCTTGGGAATTCCTCGATGCAGTTGGGAAACACTCCGGCTTGCTCGGAAATGAAAGCGGGCGCTTCGAAACATGGGTATATCCGATCAAGATCGTCCGCGATTTCGAGGTCACTTTTGTCCTCGGCGACCGTCGGATTCCCGCATCGGCCTTAGTTCGACGATTGGTGACGCATCCAGAGGGCCCGACGCTCACATTCGCGTCCGATTCATTTACCGTGAACGAAAGCTGGCTGGCGCCGCCGGACGAGAACGGCGCAGTCGTTCGCTTCGAGATCGACACCTGGGAGCCGCTGCAAATAGAAGCCGCATTCACACGCGATTTTCAGCTCATGTGGCCCGCGGGACTGGGCGGCACCTACATGAGTTGGAATGCCTCGATGCACGCATTCGAATTCGGCGAAGAAGGCCGCAAGTTTGCCGCTGTGGTTGGATCGCCCAGCGCAATCTCTGCGAATCCCGAATTCTTCTCGAACAGCTATGCGACCACTCGCAGCACCTTCCGTCTGGCTCCGGTCGCAAAAGGACACTCTGTCAGCTACATTTTTATCGCTGGTTCCACGAGCGGTCCAGACGAGGCGCGCAAGGCGTATCAACAAATCGCAGCCAATCCTGAACAGCTCTTTGCCGGCGCACGCAGGTACTACGAAGATTATCTTTCACATACGTTGTCCCTCGAACTTCCGGATGCCCAGCTTCAGGCCGCTTACGATTGGGCGCGCATCAGCACGATCCAGGGACTCGTCGCAAATCCCTTTTTGGGAACTGGGCTGGTTGCCGGCTATCGCTCGTCGGGAGAAACGGCGCGCCCAGGCTTCGCCTGGTTTTTTGGCCGCGATTCCCTCTGGACCGATCTTGCGCTCGATTCGATCGGCGACTTCGAAACCACGCGCACCGCACTCGATTTCATTTCGAAATACCAGCGCCAGGATGGCAAAATCGAGCACGAGATCTCTCAAACGGCCAGTCTCGTCAACTGGTGGACGGGATTTCCCTATGCCTACGCCTCCGCCGACGCAACGCCGCTGTTTTTGATTGCGATGAACGACTATGTTCGTACGTCCGGCGATACGGCGTTCGCCACTTCCCATTGGGACAACGCCTGGCGCGCATATCAGTTCCTCAAGTCCACCTATGACACCAATGGATTGCCACGCAACTTCGGTATCGGTCACGGCTGGGTAGAAGGAGGTCCGCTGCTGCCGGTCGAGACTGAGTCGTATCAGAGCGGTCTGGCAACCGCTGCAGTCGACGCGCTCGCTTCTATCGCACGCGTGGCTGGCAAGCAAACTGAAGCTACGACGCTGCAGCAGGAATTCGAAGCGCAAAGAAGAAAGATCAATGATTCATTTTGGGATTCTTCGGATCACACGCTGGTCTTCGCATTAGATCGAGAGAATAAACAGGTTCGCACGCCGACGGTTCTGAGCACGGCTCCGATGTGGTTCGGTGTCTTCGATCCGGAAAAGGCGAACGCAACCATCGATCGTCTCGCCAGTTGGGATGAGGCCACTGATTGGGGCATGCGCATCATTTCCGAGCGGCATCCGTTGTACGGACCCACGGGATATCACTACGGTTCGGTCTGGCCGTTGTTCACTGGCTGGGCATCGGTCGCCGAATACCGCAACCACCGCCCGCTCGAGGCATACGCGAATCTGCGTGCGAATTCCTTGCTTGCCCTCGATGGATCGCTCGGCCATGTGAGCGAAGTCCTTTCTGGCGCCTACTACGAAGATCTGGGAACAGCATCGCCGCACCAGATATGGTCGTCGGCCATGGTGCTGAGTCCGGCAATTCGCGGAATGCTGGGAATTTCCGTGGATGAGCCGAACAAAACGGTCGTGATCGCTCCCCACCTTCCCGCCGATTGGAACGATTTCGCGCTTCGCGGTCTCAACGCATGCGGCGGCAGATACGACATATCTTTTCATCGCAGTGATCGCGCGATCAGCTTCAACGTGAGTGGCACGGCTTCAGGCTGCGCTTTCACTGTATCTCCGGCGGTAAGCAAACACGCCCGAATTCTTGGGGCAACGCTAAATGGCCGGAAGCTCAGCTACAAGGTCGATCAGAATGAGAATGATCAGCACGTTACTGCTCGACTCGATTCGATGGGAGAGGTCAACTTCCAGATTGCAGACGACTTTGGCCTGATTGCCGACGCCGATCTGCCGGAGCTCGGCGCCGCAAGCAGCAATCTAAAGATTTCGCATGAGCAATGGAGTGCTGACCGGCGGCAGCTAACGCTTAGACTTGCAGGATTGTCGGGCCGAACCTATAAGCTGAGAGCCTATGGCGCGAAAATGCAATCCGTAAGCGGCGGCGATCTAAAGCCAGCGGCCAATCATGAGCAGGTAATCAATATTGCGATCCCGCAGGCTAACGGGGCAGAAGAGTACGTTGAGCGTGAAATCTCGATTCGTTTTTGAATTTATTTTCCTTGCGAGCGTGAATGCCTGAATGATGTCCCAAAATGGTAGTGCTTGTGTCTTACATTCGAACCGTCTGAAACGCGTTATTCCTTGCGACCTTGATGCCGGGTTTAGGTTCAGTCTTTGCGCTCTGGCAATATCTTCGATCTTTTTGATCAGCTCGGCATTTGCTCAGCAGGCCTCCGAAGCAGCGGGCAAGTCGCATCCACTAACAGCCGCACAGGCAGCGGAACTCAAAACTTACATCCATTCTGCCTGGCAAACGCTCACTCGCTCGCAAACTGAATGCGCTTCGCTGGTCGATACCAAGCTCACGACGAAAGCAGTCCTGTATGTTCCCGCCGATATTCAAGTTCCTGCTGCTGTGCAGCAGGTCGAATCGAAATGTGGCACGCGTGTAGCCAAGCTGCCGCGCGTGATTCATGGTCTGGGCGACGTGAAGACGTCAGAAGTTGAGGCGGGGTTGCTCTATCTGCCGAATCCGTATGTCGTTCCCGGCGGACGCTTCAACGAAATGTACGGCTGGGACAGCTATTTCATCATTCGCGGACTTGTGCGCGATGGCGAACTCACGTTGGCGCGCGACATGATCGAGAACTTCTTCTTCGAGATCGAGCATTACGGAGCGATTCTCAACGCCAATCGCACGTACTACTTCACGCGCTCGCAGCCGCCGTTTCTCACCTCGATGATCATGGCCTACTACGATGCGCAGAAGGCAGCAGGCAAGCAAGACCGCGAATGGCTCGCCCGCGCTTACGACTACGCGCAACGCGATTATCAGCTTTGGACGCATGAGCCCAAGCTTGCGGGCAATACTGGCCTGTCACGGTACTTCGATTTGGGTGAAGGGCCGGTTCCCGAAATGGGAGACGATCCGACGTACTACTCGGACGTGGCCGGTAATCTGCTTACGATGGGCAGCACAGCCGATGCCTACTTGGGAGCTTCGCCTGCGATGTCCACTGCACAGGTGGGCCCTGTATTTCAGTTGCAGGTCTGCGCCGTGCAGCCGAAAGGAACGGGAACGGCACATTGCGCGGAGGCACAGCACATCAGCCTGTCTCAGGACTATTACAAAGGCGATCGGGCCATGCGGGAATCGGGATTCGACCCTTCGTTCCGTTTTGGTCCATACAGCGGATCGACGCACCACTTCGCTCCCGTTTGTCTCAACAGCCTTTTGTACAAAGAAGAGCAGGATCTGGCAGACATGGCGAATCTGCTGGGGCGTTCAGACGAATCTGCAACCTGGAAGCAGCGCGCCGAGACTCGCAAAGGAGCGATCAATAAGTACTTCTGGAACGCTCAGGCCGGGATGTTCTTCGACTATGACTTCGTTCACGATCGCCAATCGAGTTACTACTACGCCACGGCGTTCTACCCGCTTTGGGCTGGCCTGGCGACTCAGGAGCAGGCGCAAGCCCTTGAGCACAATCTCAGCTTGTTTGAGCACGCGGGCGGCATCGCGATGAGCGATCGCATCACCGGCATGCAGTGGGATCTTCCCTACGGGTGGGCGCCGCTGCAGCTTCTTCCGGTCGAGGGGCTGCGTCGCTACGGTTTCAATGCCGATGCCGATCGCGTCTCGCAGGAGTTCGTCTCCGACGTCTACGACAACTTCAAGCGCGACCAAACGATTCGCGAAAAGTACAACGTGATTACGCGCTCAACCCAAGCTGCCGTTTCCGCCGGATACAAGACGAACGTCGTCGGTTTCGGCTGGACGAATGGCGTCACTCTGGTTCTGCTGGATTCAAAAAGCACAGTTCAGGGGCAGTAGTTCCTTCGATTGCTGTACCAGCTTCGTGAACAGATAACCTTCTTCGCATATCACAACTCCTACCTAGGTTCTTTTCAGGAGGTCCGTGTCTCTACTCGCCAGCAGCATGGAATGGATCGACATCTCCGCCGCCGTTTGTCCTGATACTGCACCTATCTTTCCGAGCGATCCTCCCGTTCACTTCCGCTGGGCGAAGCAGATCGCGAAGGGCGATAAGGACAATCTCTCGGCCGTTGACATGGGCTTGCATACCCTTACGCACGTCGATGCGCCTCTACACTTCATTGAGAACGGCACGACCATCGATCAAGTTCCCATTTCGAAACTGATTGGACCTGCGCGCGTGATTTCCGTCGATCTTTCGGTTGATGTAATCGACGCCGCCGAACTGCGCAAGCACGATCTCGCCGGCGTTAAGCGTGTTCTGTTTCGCACACGGGCCTCGGCAAAGAACTGGCTTTACGATCGCGAGTTCCACAAGGACTATACCGGCATCGCTCCCGACGCGGCCTGCGAGTTCGTAGAAGCAGGAATGGATTTGATAGGAGTAGATTATCTTTCCGCCGAGCAGTTTCAGGCAAAAGAGGCGCCGACCCACAAGACCCTGCTGGGGAACAATGTGCTGATCGTCGAAGGCTTGGATCTTCGCAAGGTGCAGGAAGGCGATTACACGCTGATGGTCTTACCTCTCAAGCTCGCAGGACGCGAGGCCGCACCCGCGCGGGCTTTGCTGCAACGAAGATAGAGAGTACCTGGACCGAAGCGCGCTATCGGTTCAACAACTCAAGCGCGGCGCCGACGAGATACACAGACCCGGTGGTCACCGTGATTCTGCCGCGCTCCCGCGCGATGCGAAGCGCTTCCTGCAGATCGTCGCTGCCGATGACAGGCACTCCAATATGGGAAGTTAGCGCGCGAATTTCTCCGGGTGAAGCCGCGCGCGGGCTGCTCACGCGCGTGGCAATCACTTCGTCAGAAAGCGGGAAAAGAATTTCGCCGATTTCCGCGATGTCCTTGTCGCGCATGGCGCCAAAGATGATCGTCAGCGGAGCATTCTGATAACGACTCGAAAGCGCAGACCTCAACGCCCAGGCCCCGGCGGGATTGTGCGCGACATCGAGCACGATCTCGGGTGAGCCGGGGATTACCTGAAAGCGTCCGGGCCACTGCGTACTTGCGATGCCACTGGCGATTGCCGCGGGAGTAATTCGGTATCCGAAGCTCTGCTTGAGTTCCGCTGCGGCTGCGATCGCCAGCGCGACATTCCGAATCTGGTGCCGCCCGGCTAGCGGCGAATCGATTGTAATCTCCTCGCCCATCGCTTCAAGGCGATAGCGATTGTGCGGCAGACCGCTTTCGTTGACTTCAAAGGAATCCGACGCTGGAGTAACGGGTGGCGCGTACTGACCGGCATTCACAACACGCGCGCCCAACTCCTTTACCTGCTCGCCAAGAGCATCGTTGACCTCAGGATGCTGCGGCAAGGTGACGAGAATGCCATTTCGGCGCACGACTCCCGCTTTCTCGCGGGCGATCTCAGTGAGCGTGTTTCCCAGCCATTCAGTGTGATCGAGTGAGATGTCGGTGATCACAGAAACCAGAGGATCAGCGACGTTTGTCGCATCCAGGCGTCCACCGATTCCGACCTCGAGGACTGCGATCTCAATGCCGGAGCTCGCGAAATATTCAAAGGCCATTGCGGTCAGCGTTTCGAAGAAGCTGGGATGCTGATCGAGTTTGCCCGCAAGTACGAGCGATTCCGAGATGTCGTCAATGCGCGAATGTACTTCGGCAAACTCCGGGTCGCTAATGATCTCGCCGTTGATTGCGATGCGCTCGTTCACGCGTATCAGGTGTGGCGAAGTGTATAGGCCGGTTCTATATCCTGCCGCGCAAAGAATGCTGGCCAGTGTGGCTGACGTGGAACCTTTGCCATTTGTCCCGGCTACAATCACGCTCGGAAACCGCCTCTCGGGATGGCCGAGCGCCTGGGTGAGCACGCGCATGTGCTCGAGATCGAACTTGCGTCGAGGCTTCTGGCCTTTGTGCGTCCAGAGCTCGGGCGCGAGAGACAGCAGTCTCTCCACCGCAGATTCGTAGGTGACTGGCATTCGTGAAGATGATTCTAAATGCCCGGGATGGATTTGCGGCTCGCAGCCAGGGCTTCACTTTGAATTCGGCTTAATCAGAGCGACGAGAACGGCGAGAAACCACCACGCCTTGCACGACAACCAAATGTGGTCCCCCCGCGCTTCAGAACACAGGAAATCCGCTGTCGTAAATCGCAAGGTTTATAAATGGCCGATCCGTTGCTCCTCTTGACAATCAGTAGGACACAAGAGCATTCTTCCTCCTGACGCTCAGAAGGAGGAAACGCGCCTTATGACAGATAAGCCGGGTGATCTGGTCCAGGGCACTCTGGACATGCTTATTCTGAAGACTCTGGATCTACAGCCGATGCACGGGTATGGAATTTCCGTTCGCATCGAGCAGATGAGCAACGGCGTCTTCCGGATCAACGCAGGGTCTCTATTCGTCGCGCTGCAACGGTTACAGCGGGCCAATCAGATCAAAAGTGAGTGGAAGGCGACCGAAAACAGCAGGCGGGCGAAGTACTACCTTCTGACCGAATCGGGAAGAAAGCGGCTCAGCAGTGAGAAACGCGAATGGGGCAGGCAGGTAGCGGCAATCGCGAGAATCCTGGAGGCATCGTAAGAGGAGCATCGCTATGCTGCGAAATATTGCAAACGGACTTCGAGCACTGCTTCGGAAACAGCAGATCGAGCGCGAATTAGACGAAGAGCTATCTGGTTATATGGAGATGGCTGTCGATGAAAAGGTGCAGCGCGGAATGACGCGCAGCGATGCTCTCCGAGCCGTGCGATGGGAACGCGGAAACATCGAGGGCGCAAAGGAAACTGTTCGCGGCGCAGCCTGGGAATCCATTTTGGAAACGTTGTGGCAGGACTTCCGGTTTGCTCTTCGTATGCTGCGCAAAAGCCCGGGATTCACCACAGTGGCCACGCTCACGCTCGCTCTTGGCATTGGCGCCAACACGGCCATCTTCAGCGTCGTCAATGCAGTTCTGTTGCGCCCGCTGCCCTATGCGAATCCAAGTCAGTTGGTCCTGGTACGCGAGGCAAAACGGGAGTCGGCAATCTCCGGACAAGGGATGTCGTATCCGACGTTCACTGAATTGCGCGATCACAATCGCTCTTTCAGCGCCATCGCCGGCCTGGGTGCTCACTCTCTGGTTCTCACCGGCAGCGGAGAGCCTTCCGAGGTGAGCACCGTAGTGGTTACGTCGGAATTCTTCTCGGTTCTTGCGGCTGAGCCGATGCTGGGACGCGCCTTCGTCTTCGAAGATGGCCGGCGCGGCGCGGCGCCCGTGGTCATTCTAAGCGAGAACTTATGGCGCAGCCGATTTGGAGCCGATCCGGAGATCGTCGGCCGTTCGATCACTCTCGACATGCGCCCATACACCGTGGTCGGCGTTATGCCTGCCAGCTTCCGCACCCCTTTTGGGAATCAAGTAAATCAGGTTTGGATCCCGCTGGCTCAAGACCCGCTGTTCAGCGCCTGGATGAGCCGACCGCCTCGCGAGCATTGGATGGCGGTGATTGCGCGCGTGCGTCCCGGCATTGCATCCGCGCAGGTACAAGCGGAGTTGGACACGGCCAGCGCGCGGCTCGCGAAAGAATTTCCAGCGGAGAAGGGATGGACGATTGGAACTGAGCCGCTGCAGCAGACAATCACGGGCGACGTAAAATTGCCATTGCTCCTGCTGCTTGGATCAGTAGCCCTCGTGCTCTTGATTGCATGCGCGAACGTGGCGAATCTGCTCTTGAGTCGCGCAACCGCGCGCTCGAAGGAAATCGCGATTCGGATTGCGTTGGGCGCCGGCAAGAGTCGCATAGCGCGTCAGCTGCTTACCGAGTGCACCATTCTTGGCCTGCTCGGCGGAATCCTCGGAGCACTTGGGGCCTACTGGGGAGTCGCGGCCCTCGCCCCGCTTCTGCCTTCCAGCCTGCCTTCCTTTCACTCCATTCGCGTGGATGGCTCGGTGCTTGTGTTCACTTTGCTGCTCTCATTGATCGCGAGCCTCGTATTTGGATTAGCGCCCGTGTTTTCCGCAGCCGGCGCTGATCCGCAAAAGGAACTGGGCGAAGGCGCTCGCGCAGGAGCGTCGGCAGGACCGCTCCGTGCTCGCGCGTTCCTGGCGGCTGGAGAAATTGCGTTAGCCATGGTCCTGCTTACAGGAGCGGGACTGTTGATGCGCAGCTTTGCTCAACTCACCGCGGTCGATCCCGGCTTTGAACCAAATCAGATCGTAAAGGCAATGGTTTCGCTTCCGCAGTTTCAATACTCGACGCCGCAACAATGGGAGCATTTTTCAGAGGAACTGCTCAGGCGTCTTCAGGCGCAGCCGGGGATGAAGGACTCGGCAGTGGCAGGTCCGCTGCCGATTGTGGATTGCTGCGTTACGCTCGCTTTCCAGATTGTTGGCAATCCACCGCCGCCGCCGGGAGCGGCAGATAGCGCCAACTACGTGCCCGTCAGTCCGGGCTACTTTTCCGTAATGGGAATCCGGCTGCTTCGCGGACGTCTATTCAACCAATCTGATTCCTCTTTATCGCCTGCTGTGACGTTGATCAGCGAGGCGCTGGCCAAGCATTATTTCCCGCACGAGAATCCGCTCGGCCGGCATCTCGCATTCGGCTTTCCAGCGAATGGCGTAGTCTCAAGGGAAATTATCGGAATTGTGGGTGACGTACATGACGTTTCCCTGGGCAAGGAGCCCGGGGCTATGTTGTATGTGCCCTTTGCGCAGGCGCCTCTTTACGGAGCGGAAGTTGTCGTGAAGAGCACGCTGAGCGGTTCGGCCGTTGTAGGAGCAATTCGCAACGCCACACACCAGATTGATAAAAATCTGCCGGTAACAGATGTTGCGTCGCTGCCGGATGCTCTGAACGCGTCTGTGGCGCAGCCGCGTTTCCGCACTCTGCTGATAGCTTTGTTTGGCGTGCTTGCGTTGATCCTCGCAGCCATAGGGATCTTCGGAGTGATCTCGTATTCAGTTTCTCGCCGCACGCATGAACTGGGGATTCGCATGGCACTCGGCGCACAACCTGGTTCTGTCTTGAGCATGATCTTGCGCGAGACCCTGGCGCTTACTCTGATCGGGATTTCTGTCGGCATACCTTGCGCTCTCGCTGCCGCACGCCTCTTTACGCATCTACTTTTTAAAGTGAAGCCGTACGACCCAGTCACTCTCGCGCTGGTTCCTCTTGCCTTGCTTGCCGTTGCGATGCTGGCTGGCTATATCCCGGCGCGACGCGCGACGAAGGTCGATCCTATGGTAGCGCTGCGATACGAGTAGAAGAGACCATAGAAACAAGACGCAACCCGCACAACTCCCGCCGCTAAGGGAAGCCCCAGCAAGCGCTGTCTTTGCGCTTTCTGGGTATTGCATTCAGGCATTCGACTCTGCTGTGACTGCTGTTCTATTCACAGCAGTTTCATCTGTGTGCGACGAACTACGGGGTGCAGCTTTGGAAGTGAGGTTGCGAGGAGGCAGTAATCTGCTGGGTATTGCCGAATCCTCCGAAGAATATTTCGAAGCTGGAAGGATTGCAGTCCGGCGTTCCACTTGCGATTGAGCTTGCGCTGAATAGTGCACTGTAAGATTCACCTGTGCCTGACGTTCGGAACTGGTTCCCACCATGGTCAAACAGAGCAACCCATGCGTTTGCGGTGGGAAGAGTTATGGCGTAGGGTGCACACGCATCGGACTGAGTTCCGCAAGAAGAATCGTTCGTGGTGAACTTTGGCGGAGAATCGACCCACGGAACAGCAAACTCACGATCCAGAACAAAGACGTTCACAGGAGCGATGACTACACTCACGCTCTGCGATTGTCCCGCGCTGTCCTGAGAGAACATGTTGCCGTGGACTGTGCCTTTCGGGCTAGCAACAAGAGAGATTGTGCCGGCGTTCGTGCCCGGTTCAATTGCATCTCCGCCGCTGTTTGCGATGTTATGTGACACCAGCAGCGCAGGCGCAAACAGCGTTCCGTCGGAACTTCTCGCCGACACAGCGATCGTCCAGCCCCAACCTCGCGGTGAAGGCCCGACGTTGTCGAATCTGAAGTGCCCCTGAGCGTCGGCGGTCGTCTGCATTGCGATGCTGAAGTCGCTGGGATTGGCTCCTTCGAGCGCCACGGCGACAGTGCCATTGACGGGAGCGCCGGTCTGCGAATTGACAACGGTTCCCGTTATAGAACTGGAACTGTCGCTTCCTCCGGACGAGCCTCCGTTGGAACTTCCCGAAGAGGAACTCGATCCGCTTCCGGAACCGGTACCTGCGGCCGGTCCCGAACTGGCGCTGGAGCCGCCGGCTGATGGCTGCGACCCCGACGCGGAAGGGGCGGGTGGTTGACTGTTGTTACTGCCTTTCGGCGCAGTAGCACCGCATCCGACAATTATCGACGCCAAGCCGAGCACTACGAGTGCAGATAAACAGGATAAAGAGTGAGCGATTGTTGTTTTCATGGTCCTGACCTCAAACAGGAAAGCTGATCATTGGTCAGGAAAGATGAGCAGCAGCAATCCAGAGGTTGGCGGGCCTATGCCGCGGGGACGAATAACTTGGCACCAACACCGAACATCGTCGTCAGGTTGTAGAAAGGCGCCGAACGGGAGATCCTCGACAGCCAAACCAGCTTATTGTCGGCCTTAACTCAACGAGATGTTCCGGCGAAATCAGCTGGATTTATCGATATAGCCGATGGAGGCAGTTCAGTCGTGTCAACTCCCAATTGCTTGTTGGGCACATTGCCCATTTGGAGTTCAAGTGTTCCGCCGCTCACTATGTCTGCGTGGCGAAGCCAAACCCCATTCAGTGGTTTTCCGTTGAGCCGAATCGCTTCAATGTATTTGTTGTCCTTTGAATTATTTAGGCAGATGATGCGGAAGGTCTTTCCGTTGTGCAAGCGAATGCTGATCCGATCAAAAACCGGGCTGGCGAGATCGTAAATCGGCACGCCCGGCGTTACGGGATAGAAGCCCATCATGGAAAAGACGACAAACGCCGACATCCCACCTCCATCCTCGTCACCAGGCATTCCCAGAGTGGTATCGGTAAACCAGGTGTCCAGCAACATGCGGACGCGCTGCTGAGTTTTCCATGGCACGCCGAGATAGTTGTAAATGTAAGGAATATGCAGGCTGGGTTCATTACCCATGGAAAACTGACCGACAAGTCCGCTGGCGTCAGGAAACTTTGCCCAGAACTCATATTTGCTTCTGCCCAGCGGTTCGCGGAATAGCTGGTCCAACTTTGCTTCCGCCTTCGCGCGACCACCCATCAATTCAAATAATCCCTGGAGATCGTGCTGAACGTCCCAATCGTAGGTGTAGCCGTTGTTCTCGGTGGTGTAGTCGCGTCCGCCCTGACCACCCGACCAGCCCGGATCGAACGGCTCAATCCAATTGCCGTCTGCATCTTTAGGCCAGACATGGCCTTTATCCTGACGGAAGAGGTTTTTGTAATTGCCGGCCCGTTTCAGGAAAAACTGATAGTCCGAGTCATTTCCGAGCGATCGCGCCAATTGTGCGGTGGACCAGTCATCGTAGCTTTGCGCCTCGGTGACTGAGATTGCTTGCCGTCGCTCGAACGGATGAACTTCCGTGACTGTTTCCTTTTCTCCCGGATGAAGCGCGGGCATATATCCGTGTTCGGCGAGAAAATCATCCAGCGAAGTTCTTGGTCCACGACGCCACGGCAACCACGTACCCTCGACTGCATTCTTCTTTATGCCCGCGTAGGCTGTAGCGACATCGAAATTCCTGATTCCCTTCGCCCACGCATCCGCCACCCACGGCGCGACGGGATTGCCCGTCATGCATTCATGGTTTCCCCAAAGCACCGCGAACGTCGGCATCCAACCTGATTGCTGATACATGCGGACAAAAGACCGCAGTTTGTCTGCCTCCATCTCCGGATTCAGCAAGGTTTGCAGTGGTTCTAAAGCGCGATACGTATCCCATAACCAGTTGTCCACATAAAAGGGACGCGCATCCCGATGTACGTGATGATCGAATGCGCTGTAGTAACGTCCATCTTCGGTGATATTGACCATCCGCTCGTAACTGCGATACAGCGCGGTGTAGAAAACACGCCTCTGTTCGGGCGTGCCCCCTTCAATCTGAATCTGTCCGAGGACTTCATTCCAGCGATCGCGCGCACGACGCTTGATGTTTTCGAAGCTCCAATCAGAAATTTCTTCCTGCAGATTCTTCTTCGCTTGTTCAACGCTGATGAAGGAAATGCCGTAACGGAACTCCAAAACCTTTTGGCCGTCTGCCGCTGAAACGATCAAGAGTTTTCCTTTCTTGATGTCTCGCGTTTCTGTCTTCACCGGCACACTGAATTCGCCATAGACAAATGCGTGCATGGCGCCGGGAGACATCCTGCCTTGACCAACGATGTCCTCGCTGCCGGAAATAGTGTTATCTGGACCACCCGAAAGCTCTCCTCCCTGACGATTTGCCAGCAGTACAACCGGCTTGCCTGTGGGAAAAGTAAAACGAAAATAGCCGCAGTGCGCGGTCGGCGTGAATTCGCTCTGAATCAGCGAAGCCCCAAATCGAGCCGAGTAGTAATACGGGGTTTCCACTTCCTGGTCGTACGCCATCGGACGATCCCACATGTCTGACACACCGTCGCTTGGCATCAGCCAGAACAACTCACCCAAACGATGAGAAATGATGGTTAGTGGAAAGGAATGAATCTGGTCATCCAGCTGGTCTTTTCTGACCGGATACACACGCACCATGCTGTTGGGCAGAGAAACTGTCGGGCGAGTCGGTTCAAGCAGAAAGCCTTGCCCACCTATGCTCGGATCAACAAACTCGACCTGCGCCGAGACAGTCGCACCGGTCAACAACGCAGTGATAAGCAGCAACCAAAGCGGGCCTGCCTTGATCAACATTCGAAACCATACCTTCTCAACACATGTGGTGGCATGCATCCTCCGAACTCCAATTCGAGCGCCGCGCTCATAGCCAGGCGTCGCCAACGATGTCTTCTTCTCTTCCACGACAGGACCGAGGATAATTGACTGCGCTTTACCAAAGCTTTTCTGCCGAGAAGTTGTACCATGGCAAAATGGCGATCGCTGATCGAGGCGACGCGCATCACTTCAGCTGAAGGTTGATAAGGAATGCAAAATTTCACACGACGCATCTTCGCTGTTCTGATTTTGATGGTTGCGGGCACCTGTTTCATTTGGGCGGCAGGTCCGGATAATTTGCAGGAAGTTACTTGTGCCTTCGAAGATGGTCACGGCATGCGCCTTCAATACGCGCAGCAGCAATACGACGTCGATAACGGACACGTATGGACGCCAGGCAATCAGGCCATGGCTTTGTTCCTGGACACAAGCGTCTCGATTGAGGGTGTAACGCTACCTGTCGGAGCTTACGGTTTGTATGTATTGCCGGAAAAAGGTCATTGGCAACTGATTGTGAACCGTACCGCAGCGAAAGCAACTGCGTACGATTCCAAGAACGACGTAGTACGCACCACGATGGGATCCAGTCATCTCGATCATAAAGTTGAGCGTCCGCAATTGGTACTCGTACATATCGCTCCAACGCAGTGCAACATCAGGCTGTACGCTGACTCCACTATGGCGTGGGAGGAGACGAACGAGAGCAAGTAAGTTCCCTGCTGAAAGTCCGTTTAGAGCAGGGTTACGATCGGCCACCAAACACGGCTACGAACAAGATGCTGTAACGAAAGCGGAAACGGGTATAGATTAGCTGCCCTGTGAAGAGGGCTTCAGTCGTGTCCATTCCCTGCGGCGGCTTGCTGCATCTAGTTTTCATAGTCGGGTGCGGGGCGCCGGCAGTTTTCGCTGTGCAACTTCCCTCCCCTACGCCCGAATCTTCACCGCGCTTTGAATCAACAGCAAACGAAGTCACTCAGGTTTTTACGGTTCTTGACCGGAAAGGAAAACCTGTTTCAGGGCTGGAGCGAAAAGACCTCATCCTGTCAGATGACGGCGCTCAGGTAGATGAGCTGAGGGCGTTCGAGCAGCAGTCGGAGACTCCCCTGCATATCGCGGTGGCGATCGATCTCAGCGGCTCAGTGCAGGCACGAGTGAAGTACGAGATAGATGTAACTACGCAGTTTCTGCAGCGAGTGATCAGCCCCGCCGATGCTGGATGGATCGTGGGTTTCAACTTCCTGCCGCACGTCGTCAGCGACTGGGCGCGAGCTCGAGAAACTTTACTCGCGGTTACGCGTCTCGATCCGAGCGCCGGAACTGCCCTCTATGACACCGTAATATTTGCATGCAAGCGCCTGACCGACGCGAATACCAGTTCTCACCGGCGGAATGTGCTGGTAGTTATCAGCGATGGCGAAGATAACACCAGTCACTCGAGCTTCGGCAAGACGCTTGAGGCAGCTTTACGCTCGGGAGTCACGGTGCTGGTTGTCTACACCGGATATTCCTCTCCTTCGCGTGAGTTCCGCAGCCTGGCCGAGTCCACGGGCGGCGAGGTATTTTTCGCCAACACGAAAAGAGGCGTCCTCAAAGGCCTGGCACGAGCGGAGCAGGCCATACGTGCTCAGTATTTCATTGCATATCGCCCAGCCAATTTTCTTCGCGACGGCCGCTTTCGATCGGTTCGCATTCGCACTGTTCGCAATGGACTCAGAGTGCGTTGTCGGCGCGGTTATTACGCTGATCCTTCGGATCGGTCGAAATAGGTTAGCCGGGGCGACAAACTAAGCGAAACCGAAGCGCTTCCCAAAGGAACCCTAGTTGTGGATGTGCAACCATTGCGGTGCACAGGGGCGGGAGAGCGACGGAGCCACCCACGACAGGCCGGTACACCCCGGTTATGAACCCTCTGATTCCTAAGGCTTTCGCCCAACGTCGTACGACTGCTGTTACCTAATCCAGAGACTCTCGATTGATTTCGTCCCGCGATTGGCGGGATACTCTTGCCATGCATTCGCGGCAGGTGATTCAAGGCCTTTTGTTGACGGCGGGGATCGCTGTTGTCGCGTTGCTTATTTTGCCGGCCGTTCATCTTCCATTCATTGTGGTGCACGGGCCCGTGAGTGCTCTTCGCGCTCAACGAGCTGCGTTGCTCTTCCAGGTTCTGATCCAGATGTCGGCGCTTACGTTCGCAGGTTTCTGCATTCCCTCGCAGGACCGCGATCGGCATTCCCAAAATGAACCTCAAACGCCTCTCGTCAATTTGTTTTTGAATTTGATTTATGTCATGCGCTGTTAGCTGGCGCGCCACCTCTCTCGATTGACAGGCTTATTTCGTCTAACTCTTAGCCAATGCGGGTCCCGCACGACCCGACAAGGAGAATTATGAAGTCACGCGTATCTTTACTCACATTTATCTCTATGCTGGCACTGGCGCTGCTGCTGGTCACGGGCTGCGCGAAGAAGAAAGTTGCGGCCCAGCCCCCGGTTCCGCCTCCGGCTCAGCCGCAGCCTACTGTCACTTTGAACGTCTATCCTGCCGACATTACGCAAGGACAATCGGCGAAGCTAACCTGGGAAGCCCAGAATGCAACCGACGTCACGATCGAATCGATGGGAAGTGTTGAAGCGAATGGTTCCAAAACGGTAAGCCCGAGTGAATCGACGACCTATCGCGTCGTTGCCAAAGGCCCCGGCGGCACTTCCGACGCAACGGCCCGTCTGACTGTCAACAAACCGGCTGCGGCAGTTGCCGAGTCAGGGCCAAGCCTCCAGGAGCTCTTCCAGCGGAACGTGAAAGACGCGTTCTTCGCTTACGACTCGTACAAGGTCGATGACGAGACTTCGCAACTGCTTTCCTCCGACGTGAAATTCCTGCAACAGCATCCTGAGCTGAAGTTCACAGTCGAAGGACACTGCGACGAGCGCGGATCGGAGGAGTACAACCTCGCTCTTGGAGCCAGCCGCGCCGAAGCGGTGAAGCAGGCGCTGGTCGCCCAAGGTGTGGACGCGCAGCGCATAGCTACCAACAGCGTGGGCAAAGAGAAGCCATTCTGCAGCGACTCGAACGAGGAGTGCTGGCACCAGAACCGGCGCGGACACTTCATCGCCCCGGAATAGATTTCCCTAATTGAAAAAGGCGTCCGCCTCGGCGGACGCCCCTATTTTTTTAGCCAATGGTGTTCGGAAATTTACGATGCCGCAGCCATCTTGCCGCTAGTCGCGGTGGTGCGGTGCGCCGCCTGCTTTGGGACGAGGACTCCAAGCAGCTTGGTTCCATCGGGCGATCCCAATCCGGTACACGCGTCCCATCCGGCTGACGCCGAATACGATCCGTTGTTGCCCTGGGTCACGTCGTGAAAGACTCCCGCAGCTTCGGCTTGGTGGTAGAGCACCGGATTCAGCAAGCCGACTGGTTTTCCCGCCTGCTGATTCAACCGCGCCGCAAGTCCCGCCATCAGCGGAGCCACGGCGCTGGTGCCCCCGAAGACCGCCGATTGACCATCGACGAAGATCTCGTATCCGGTCTGCGGATCGGCATCGCCGGAAACGTCGGGCACACCGCGCCGCACTTTGCGATCGTTCGCCGAAGGTGGAATCTCCGCATTTTTCTGATAGTCAGGAAGTGCGAAGACGTCGCTGACACCGCCGCCAGTCGCTCCTCCCTGCGGCTGCTCGTTCCACACGCTCTCAACAGCGGTTTTGCCGGTGACGCGCAGACTCGTGCCGCCGCAGCCCAGAACAAATGGATCGGACGCGGGGAAGTCCACGTGCTGCTTGCCGTCCGTTACACCATCGGTCGAGCCGTTGTCGCCGGATGCGGCGCAAACTGTGACTCCCAAAGCGGCAGCAGCCTGGAAGGCTTCGTCGTATGCAGTGAGTGACTGCTGCGTGAAGCTCTCCTCCGGCCCGCCCCAGCTGATCGAGACTACGGATGGTTTGTTTTTCGTGTCATGAACCGCTTTGGTGATGGCGTTGAGGAAGCCGGCATCGGTGTTCGGCGCGAAATAAACCATGATCTTCGAGGCGGGAGCGACTGCGCCGGCTACTTCGATATCAAGCACGACTTCGCCATCAGCCCCGTTGGGATCGCCCGTAGCTTTATTGTGTCCTCCATCGACGGAAACTGCAGTAATCCTGGGTTGCTTGATGCCCAGCTTTTTGAAATAGCTGGAAAGATCGCGTGAGCGATAACCTCCACCCAGCTCGATCAATGCAATGGTCTGCCCCGAACCATCGAGTCCAGAGGGAAAGTTGTAGGCTTGCGCGACTTGAATCGGTGTGTAGGAAACGCTGCTTGCGTGGGCCGCTATTCCTGATTGCGTGGTGCGGCGGCGAAAGTGTGGCTTTGCCTGGGGACGACTATCGAGTCCGAAGACGCCAGTCACAATTCCGTTCAGCTCGCTCGGAATGTGCACTGCGCCAACGCGTCCGCGATAGCGCATTCCATCGTGCTCGCATTCTTTAAGCTCCACATCGAAGGCTTTGTTGAACGCGGAAACGGTTCCGCTCAGAATCACGGTGCGTCGTCCCAAATCGGTCTCCGCAATCGCGAGATGGTGCTGGTGCGCAAAGTCTTCGATCTTCGCAACATCGTCAGGACTCGCCCCATGGCGTTGCTCGTACTCTTCATGTGTGAGGTGCTGCCGTTCATGCGCAGGCTGCGCGCCTTTGCGAATGAGGTCGGCGGCGTTCAGCGGGGTGCGCGGCCTGAGCCGCACTGTGACCTGAATGACTTCATCGGGGTTGGCGGATGCAATGACTCGTGAACCCGGCAGAGCAGCACGTTCGCTGCCCGCAATAGGCACTCGCTGATTATCGCTTGTCATAGTCTTGCTCCTCGAGTTTCGGGGGAAAGGGCCGGCAAGAGTTGGAAGCGTGGAGGCCATGAAGATTCATGGCGCGCGGAAGGAACTCGGGAGCCCAAGAGAAACAACCGGCCGGAGCAGTCCCGAAACTACTGTGCGCAAGGTAACAAAGCTGCTGGTTACCGGTCAATGCCGGAAATTGGTGCACGTCGGCAGGTCAGTACCGTCCGCGGTAGCGGATGGGTGAGTCGCCACAAACTCGACTCACTCACCCATTCGTTACCGAGGACGGTACTGATGCAAAGCCAGTTCCCCCAAGCGCCGCTAACTCTCGTCATTTACCATTGCCGCCTATGCAGATGCGACTCTGTGTTCTTCTTTGGCTCGTTCTTTCCGTGAACGGCGCTTTTGCCCAAGATTCCCAAGCTGGAACTAAGCCCATCGTCCTCCACGCAGCACACCTGCTCGACATCGAGGCTGGACGCATCGTGCAGCCCGGTGAGGTGCTGGTCGAAGGGGAGCGCATTCGCGAAGCTGGAAGCAGCGTGACTCATCCGTCGGGGGCGCAGGTCATCGATCTCGGGGACACGACGCTCATGCCGGGACTGATCGACGCGCATGTCCACCTCTTCCTGCATCCCGGAGCAGAAGACTTGCAGACGGTCGAGGAATCAGTGCCACAGCGGACGATTCTAGCGACGCTGGCCGCCCGCGACGATCTCATGGGCGGCTTTACCGCTGAACGCGACATGGGCACCGAAGGTGCGGGCTCAGCCGATACCGCAGTTCGCAACGCGATCAACAAAGGACTAATCCCTGGCCCACGGCTGCGCATCAGCGGCAATGCCGTCGACATTCTCGGTGGCCACGAAGACGCGCGCGGCTACAACCCCGAGCAGCATGTCCTGAGCAATGCAACTTACGCTAACAGCGTCGATCAAATCGTCGAAGTCATCCGCGAACAGTTCAAACAAGGCGCCGATTTCATCAAGATGTATGAGACCGGCAGGGACTCGCTCCAAAATGGGAAATTCTCGACGCCCTATCAGTACACGGAAGCGCAGCTCGCAGTCGCGGTAGAAGAAGCTGCGCGCGTCGGCAAGCACGTAGCAGTACACGCCACCGGAGAACCAGGAACGCTTTACGCGGCTGAGGCCGGAGTTGAGTCAGTCGATCACGCATTTCAACTTAGCGACCAAACGATGAAGCTGATGCGCGAGAAGCACATCCCCGCAGTTCCAACGTTCACCATCATCGAATATTTCGCCAATCACGCGGGTACTCCCGAAGCGGGACAACGCGAGCACGCCATGCTCGATTTCCATGCCCAGGAGTTTCGCAAGCAACTCGCTGCAGGAGTGCCGATGGCAGTGGGCTCCGATGTAGGTCCATTTCCTCATGGAACGCAGGCGCGCGAGCTTGTGCTGATGGTTCAATACGGAATGTCGCCGCTGGCGACGCTGCAGGCGGATCTGATCAATGGCGCGAAGTTGCTTGGGTGGGAAGGCCAGATCGGCGCGCTCAAGCCCGGATACTTCGCGGATGTAATCGCAGTCGAAGGAAATCCGCTGCAGGACATTTCCGCAACCGAGCGCGTCCCGTTCGTAATGAAGGGAGGCGTGATCTACAAAAAGTAACGAAACCAAGTGTTGCGCTCTTCCAGCAGTGTCACTGAATATGTCATACTTCTTTCGCCCACTTCGACGATGTCCTTGGTGTGTGCATGGCCCCTTTGGAGCTGCTCAAGAGAGTGGGAACGAAGAAAGCGCTCAAACGTCAGAACGCGATCATTCTTTTGGTTGTGGGCGGGCGCTACGACGGTCTTGAGCAGGTCCTGCGCAAGAGAGGCTATACCGTTGTGGTTCCCTCCACTGCCGATCAGGCAGTAGCTCTCTGTCTCCATAACCCGATTGCCGTCACTCTCATCGATCGCGATTCTCTCGCGCAGGATGAGGACTGGTCATTGGCGCAGTCGCTCAAGATGGTTGCGCCACACACACCCGTATTGCTCCTCATCAAAGGACGGGCTGCAAAGCCGGAGGGAATTCCAGTCGGCGTGGATTGGCTGGTCAGCGACAAGGAACCGGCGCAGGTCCTCGGGGCTGTGAAGAGATTCGTCCGCTTGAGCATGGAACGGATGCAGGCGCAAGGCGCGCCGATGGACTTGGATGAGGACAAGCAGGTTTCCAACCAGTAAGCGATGCCTCCCGGAGCTGCGGTCCAGCTGCTTCAGCTGTACAAGTGATCGCTTTCGGCGTTGTAAATCCGGTTGAGCCGGGCGCGAAAATTCTCAAACGCGATCTGCGCCCCGAGCTCGAGCAACTGTTCTTCGGAAAATTGCGCGCGCAACCTGGCGTAGAGGTCGTCGGAAATGTTCGACGGAGTTGATGCCATCGCATCAGCAAGTTCAATCACGAGTCGCTCAACGTCGGTAAATACGCTGAAATCGGTACCGGGAATGGCAGCTAATTTCTCGGGAGTAAGTCCTGCTTTTCTGCCCACGGCAGAATTGATGTCCACTCAAAATGGACAACCGATGCGAGCCGCCGTCCGAATCTTTGCCAGCTGGGCGTAGCGTAACGATACGCGACGCTTGCGGCCTAACGCCATTTCCATTCCAATAGCGCCCCAAACGATTCCGGGTACGCGCATCTGAATCTTCGCCGGAGTGAGGTCTTTGCCGAACATCTTGCGCATCATGCCGTAAAACCAGCGCAGATGCCATGGAGCTTCGCTTCGTTCGAGTCCAATCATTCTGGGCATGAGGGAGACTCCCGACAAAAGTATTAGTTCACTTATGTGGATGAGCGCGTCGGCTTGCATGACTCGAAAAAACTGCAGCACTTCTGAGTTCGTGTGATCTTGCTTGTATCGTGGCACGAGGTCTACTCGGACTGATCATGATCTACTCGCCGACGCTTTCAACGTCTGTCATCAACAATCCAAGCGCTGAAATGTTCTAGCTGGTACACCTACAGAGAGAAGTGCGATGTCGGTGCAGCGCAGCCGCAGAAACCGCGGCTGCCCCATCGCCTGCCGGCGACGGTTCTGTTACACGGGTGCGCTACCTGCAGTGATGGTCTCAGACGTCGGAGGCTCGCGTCTGGGGCGGTGTGAGCTGAGGCCTCTTTCTATCTTGTCGTTGATTCTGGTTTCGGCAAATTGCGCGGCCACGCGAATCGCGTTCTTGAGCGCAGTTGCATTGGAGGAGCCGTGGCCGACAATGCAGATTCCCTTGATTCCCAAAAGGGGAGCGCCGCCGTACTCGGCATAGTCGAGACGTTTTTTGAAATCGTCAAACGCCCGGCGAGAGAGCAGGAATCCTACCTGGGAACTAATTGTGGATTTGAGCGATTCTTTCAAGAGGAAGCGCACAGTCGAAACCAGACCTTCCGAAACCTTTAACGCGACATTGCCGATGAAGCCGTCACAGACGATGACATCGACGCTGCCGTTGTAGAGATCGCGTCCTTCGACATTGCCGGCGAAATTCAGCGGAAGCTGCCGCAAGAGCGTGTACGCTTCGCGCGTCAGTTCGTTGCCTTTGCCTTCTTCTTCACCGATCGAGAGCAGTCCCACTCTGGGCTTGTTCATCCCAAAGATGCTGCGCGAGTAGATTTCGCCCATGATGGCGAACTGCTCGAGATGCTGCGGCTTGCAATCGACATTGGCGCCTACGTCGAGCAAGATTGCAGCTTTTCCCGCGGAAGTGGGGAAGACTGCAGCAAGCGCTGGACGATCGACTCCAGGCAGCGCGCCCAATACCATCTTCGCGGTAGCCATTGCCGCGCCGGTGTTGCCGGCGGTCACGAATCCCGCAGCGCGTCCTTCGCGAACGAGCCGCAAGCCTACTCGCATCGAAGAATCGCGCTTGCTGCGGACAGCGGTCGCCGCCTTCTCGCCCATGCCGATCACTTCGGTGGCATGAACGAGCTCTATAGGAAGATTGCGAACGGTAGGATGGCGCTCAATCTCGCGCTCGAGTTCTTCGCGCATCTGCGGTTCGCGTCCTACGAGCAAGACGCGAACATCATGATTACGACAAGCAAGTATGGCCCCTTCTACTTCGGGCTTGGGAGCCCGGTCGGAGCCCATCGCATCGACCGCGATTACAGTTGGCATCTGCGGAAGGGCGATTGTAACTTAGCCCGCCTTTTCCGTGTCGAAGATCTCGCGGCCCTTGTAGTGTCCACATTTAGGACACGCACGATGCGGCATCTTCTTCTCGTGACAGTTTGGACACTCGGAAAGCGAGTTGGCGCTCAGATAATCGTGTGCGCGGCGACGTCCGGTGCGAGCCTTGGAGTGCCGCCGTTTTGGATTCGGCATGATCTTTTCCTTTATTAACCAGCGTGGAACCGGCCGCAAGCCGGCAAATTATTTCAACTTGTCTTTTATATCCGCAAGCGCTGCCCAGCGCGGATCGGGCGGACGCTCTTCACAACTACAGGCTTCAATATTCAAATTTTTTCCGCATCCAGCGCAGAAGCCGCGGCAGCTCTCGCTGCACACCACCTTCACCGGCAGCGCCAGCAGTATCTGCTCGCGCAGCACATCTTCCAGCTGGATGCCATCGCCGGAGTAGTAGCCGATCTCAGTTTCCGCTTCTGAGATCGAGCGCTCGTCGTGTCCCGCATCAATACCCAAGGGACGGTACAGCAGATCGAAATCCCCGCCCACCTTAGTCGGCACCGGTTCAACACACCGCGCGCAACGAACCTCGATCGTAGTCGAGAAATCGCCCAGCACGCGGATGTCTTCGACAACATTCTTCTTGCCGCCGCGATGCTCTTCCAGCAGCTCCGCGCGTCCTTTGGTATTCAGGACTCCGGATTGCCGCAGCTCCGCGCCCAAATCGAGTGTTCCCGGTGCAAATTGCTGAGAAAACTCGACCTTCCTGACTTCCAGTTCTTGGAGGCTGATGAACATCGCCAGCTACCCTCGCTTTCCGTTAGCAGGTGCCGGCTCACGCGGGAGCCCACAGCTCAGAATAAGGCTTGGAGGGCAAAACTTAAGGATAAGGAGAATGCGCCGGGGGTGTCAACCGCGCCTGCGACCGGCTTCCACTTAAACCTCGCCGAGTACACCGCGTGCACCACTAGTACATGCCCCTTGCGAGTGCGGTTATACTGAGTTGGTACTCAGCCGATCATCTCTGATGAGGCTGTATTCGCGAGGCCGGGAGCATCCGCCTCTAACGGATGTCACCGGAGACCTGGAGGGTCGTCTTCAGCAGTACGGGTGACCTGGTACGGACCGCGACTGAGGTCCGATTCAACAATCCGCGAAGCCTGCTTTCAATGAGAGCGACGCGCGCTCTGCTGCGCGCTCTGCGTTCCGCGCTCGATGGCATCGCTGTTGTTCTTCTTCCTTCGAATTGCCGCATTTGCGAGCGGCCTTTGGTTCGACTCGCAACAGTTCCAATTTGCGATTCCTGTATCGATTCCCTTGAACGCGCGCACGTGAAGGCCTGTTCCATTTGTGGAGAAGCTCTCGATTTAGCGTCCCGGGAAGCGGAGCCGATTTGTCCGTTGTGCCGGCGCGCGCAGCCTGAGTTCGATTTCGCCGTTTCGTTCGGCGCCTATGATGGCGCGCTACGCAAACTCATTCATCTGCTCAAGTACGAGCAGCTCAGGCCGGCGGCAGACATTTTGGGCGCAAAACTGGCGGAGGCCATTGCAGGCTGTTCGTTTAAAGGCAGCGAGCCAGTGCTCCTGATTCCAGTGCCGCTGCATCGAATCAAGCGACGCCTGCGCGGGTTTAACCAGTCGGAACTGATCGCAGGCAGCGCAGTGCGTCGTCTGGATCGCGCGCAATTTAGCATTCACAACGGGATTTTGCAGCGGGTTCGACCGACGATTTCGCAGACTGGCTTGACGCGCCATCAGCGTCGCGAGAATGTACGCGGAGCTTTCGTGGTCTCAAACCCTGTGCAGCTTCGCAATCGCACTGTCGTGCTCATCGATGATGTGTACACCACGGGTACAACGCTCAATGAATGCGCTCGCGTTTTGCGGAAAGCAGGAGCGCGCCAGTTAGTCGTGGCGACGGTCGCCAGAGTTTATCGGTCGCAGGTCGAGATGAAGATTGTCAGCGGGATAGCACGCGCGGCATCTTCGCAGGTACAGGAGGAGCAGGCTGCCGTAAAGGCGGTTGCGGGATAACCAGGGCCATGTCGAGACACAATCCACTGTCGCATCGTCACTCCGGCCATCATGCGCAGCCAGCGCATCCCGGCTCCCCTGCTGTGCTCGCGACCCACGTTCTGCCCAGCGACAATGGACGGCTGCCCATGCAGTCGCCGGTGCTCGTGCTGAACGCCTCCTATGAGCCGATCAACATCTGCGCCGCGCGGCGGGCGCTTGTGCTGGTCCTAAAGGGCGTGGCCATCACCGAAGAAGAGAACGGACATTTTCTTCACTCCGCGAGACTGGCGATGCGGCTGCCATCGGTGATTCGTCTGCTGGAGTACCGCCGCATTCCGCACCAGACCCGCGCTCTCTCGCGGAAGAACATCCTCCTGCGCGACCGCAATACGTGCCAGTACTGCGGCATCGTGCTGTCCTCGGCCGAACTCACGCTTGATCACGTGATTCCACGCTCGCGCGGCGGTGTGTCGACTTGGGAAAATCTGGTGGCTTGCTGCCATCCCTGCAATCATCGCAAAGGCAACCACCTGCTGGGCGAAATCAACATGCGTCTGCTGCGCGAGCCGCGCGCCTTCAGCCTGCACACCAGCCGTCACATCATGCGCATGATCGGGCGCTCCGACCAGAAGTGGCGCAAGTATCTTTTCTACTAAAGACCGAGGGAAAGCAGCTATCGACCTCGGAACCCCAGGATCCACTTAGGGGCTGTTCTGCGGATCTCATTCGAACGTGGCGTATTCTGGGCTAATGAGTTCGGCTCGTCCAGAACGCGACCGCGAATTAGTTCAGATCGTCGATGCCGCGCTGGCCGATGCAGCACGAAAGGCAGGAAAGTGGCTCGTTTGCCGGCCCGGCTGTACCCAGTGTTGCATGGGAGCCTTCGCGATCAGCGAGCTGGATGCAGCTCGGCTGCAAGACGGTTTCGAAGCGCTGCGACGAAGTGATCCTCTACGGGCAGAACATGTCCAGGCTCGCGCTCGCGCGTACGTAGCGCGGACAATTGCTGAATTTCCTGGTGATCCTGAAACGGGAATTCTGGCGGATAACGAGCACGCGCAAGAGGCGTTTGAGAGCTTCGCCAATGACGAACCGTGCCCTGCACTCGATCCGAACACAGGAATGTGTGACTTGTATGAATATCGTCCGATGACTTGCCGCGTCTTCGGCCCGCCGGTTCGTAACGAGGGAGGCGGGCTCGGTATTTGCGAGCTGTGCTTCCATGGGGCTACCCCGGAGCAGATCGCGGGCTGCGAGATGAAGCCGGATCCCGAAAACCTCGAACAATCCATTCTCGACGAAATGCCCTCCAAATCCGAGAACACCATCGTTGCTTTTGTTCTGGCGAAACAGCGCTGAATGTCACTCAAGCTGCTGCAGGTAGGCGAACCCGTGCTGCGCGAGAAAGCGCGTGAGCTATCGCGCGAAGAAATTCTTTCTGATCGGATTGAGGCATTGATCGTGCTCATGCACGAGACATTGCGGGACGCACCCGGCGTTGGCCTGGCTGCTCCGCAGATCGGTGAAGGAATTCAACTCGCGATCGTCGAAGACCTCGCCGAGTACTCCCGCGATCTTCCGCCTGAGGAAGTCGCTGCGAAGGAGCGGGCACCGGTGCCATTCCACGTCATCATCAATCCGCGAATCGTCTCTTACGGTGAGCAGAGAGTCGAGTTCTTTGAAGGATGTCTTAGTCTCGCCGGATTCATGGGATCAGTACTTCGCTCCCGTGAGGTCGTCGTCGAATGTCTCGACCAGCAGGCGAAGCCGCGAACGATCCGCGCCTCTGGCTGGTACGCGCGCATCCTTCAGCATGAGATCGATCACCTGAACGGCACCATCTACATCGACCGCATGGATACACGTACCTTTGCTTCGGTTGAGAACTACAAGCGATATTGCGTGTCTGGCCGTTCTGCGTCCTAGTGAACTCAACACATCCGCCAAAATTTAGTTCGTCGACTTAATGTTTATCGGATCTCCAGTCCGATGATCCTGGATCTGGAACTTCAGGAAATCATGAATCGCCGCAATCGCCTGCGGATTACGGCTGGAAACCTTCACCCGTGCTCCATTCGGTGTCCCTTCCACGTCGTATCGGATGTCTTTGCGCAGCTTCTTCATGGCCGGAACGCCAGGTGGCGTTTGCGCGTGAATCAACATTGGTGCGTTGAAGTTCCCGTTATGGAACATCTGCGCAATGTGCTCGAGATGCGTACGAATCTGCTCGCGGCTGGCTGCATCCGACGGATTGGTTGCGAGCGCCTCGATTGTCCCGCCATCCGGAGTGAGTCGGAAATGATGAATGGTCTTCTCATGCGAGAAGCCCATCACCTGGTCGCCGCGCTGAACGACTCCTTCGTGGTGCTGGTCAGGAGCCTGCTGAGCGTAAGCCCAAAAGCTCAGCATGGCCGCAAGAGCTACGCAGTAAATGTTTTTCATGCTGCTTTGGACGCTCTCAGTCTGTTTGCGTGAGCGCGCGCAGGGACTAATGTCCGAGGGTTTCAAGAATGTCATGCATGGACACCAGGCCTACAAGCTGCCTTGGATCCGCGCGATGCATGACGGCGAGGATGGGCCAGTGATGTGCGTGGCGTAGCGCGACTTCCAGACGGTTGTCGGGATAGACGGGCGGCATCCTTGTTTCAGGAAGACTGTGTGCCAGAGTGCGCGTGCCTTCACCGTTTCTGACAAGCTCCTGCAGCGCGGAAGCGTCGACGCTCGACCAACCAAACGGGGGATCATGAACCAGGATCTGTTTGGCCCCGTTTTTCTGAGCGGATGCTAATGCATCTTCGACGATATTCTGTGATTCCAAAATGGGAACATTCACGGGATGCATGGCATCTTCGACGCGCAGCACCCGTTCCTCGCGCTCTTCCTCCATCGAGGGCAAGTCAAGGCCGTCCTGCCGGCTGAGCAAATCGAAAATTCCCACCGGCTGCAGGCTTCGAGAAATCAGATAAGCGATGGTATTGGCGAGAATCACCGGCACGATAATGGAATAATTCCCGCTTACTTCAAGCACCATGAACACCGACGTCATGGGCACACGGAGGAATCCAGCGAAGAGCACTCCCATCCCGACTAGCGCATAGGTTCCGATTGAACCTGTAACCAAATGCGGAAAGAGCAGGCGCTCGACTCCGCCTACGGCGCCGCCGAGCATGGCTCCAATGAAAAGCGTTGGCGCAAACATTCCACCGGGGGTGCCGCTTGTGAACGAGAGGACAGTGGTAAGAATCTTCAGGCCGGCGAGGATTCCAAGAACCTGCCACGTGAACTGGTTGTGCATCGCCCGGTCGATAAACTCGTAGCCTGCGCCCATCACCTCAGGACGGCCTGCCCAGCCGATCGCTCCGATAATCAGCCCGGCGATTGCAGGCTGCAGGAATTGCGTCCAGCGCGGCAAGGCCTTCATGCGCGGGCGCAAAATTTCAATTGCCTTGCTGAAGACAATGGACGCAAACGCTCCCACGATGCCCAGGGCGGCATAGGCCAACAGTTCCGAGGGAGCGGTGAACTGCACGGCGGGAATGCGGAAAAGGGGCTGGGAGCCGAGGAAGTATCGCGTCACCACGACGCTGGAAATCGCCGAGAGCACTACGGCGCCGAAGATGCCGGCGCTCCATCGGCCAATGACCTCTTCGATCACGAAAAGAATCGCGGAGATCGGAGAGTTGAAAGCCGCGGAAAGTCCGGCCGCGGCTCCGATGGGAGCGATGAGCCGCAGACGCTCGCGGGTCAGCCGCAGCCTTCTGCCCAGAGCCGAGGCGATTGAGGCGCCGATTTGCAGCGACGGATCTTCGGGACCGAGAGACTGTCCGGATCCAATCGCAATGCCGGAGCAAATGAATTTTCCAATCGCGGTCCGAAACGGGATGTACCCATCGAAAATATATAGCGCCGATTTGGTCTGATTGACTCCGCTGCCGCGAACCTTTGGAAACAGAAAAATCACGAGCACGGCGACGAGCAGTCCAGTCAGAGCCGGAGCAAGCAGAATGCGCGGATACGGCGGGGAAAGCGATGGTCCCAACAAGGTGATCCGCACGTATTCAATCGCAATGCGAAAGCAGACCACTGCAAGTCCGGAAAATATGCCGATGAAAATCGCCAACAGCAGGAAAAAGCGTTCTCCGTGGACACGCTCCCGTTTCGGGAACACTTCACCAGAGTCCGGGGCGGTAACCGCAGGTGCGGGGACATTCATTGCTGCAGGTCCTCCGCATTCTGATAAATGCGCAGCATCGCCTGATCCTCGGCGGTGGGAAGACCGCAAGGATCCTGCTGCTCAACGGTCGTGACCAGAGTAGCGATGGGAGCCAGCAGTTGTACCAGGTCGGCTCCGGTGCGAGCATGGCGAATCTGGCTGTCGAGATAAACCCAGCGGGCGCGCGCAACCTGGAGGGAATTAGTCCCGATGGTATCCAGATCAATATTCTGCGCTTCCGCGCACTGGCGCAGCCGATGGTCCACAACATCCATGGCGAGAAGCAGCCGCTGGCGGCGCTCCTTAGTGTCGATCCGGCTCTCGAAGGGATTCGAATCGATTACGAGCGTCACCAATTGGATGAGCTGCGCAGTCGCGGGATCGTCATGAATTTCGTCAGCACCTTTGAAATATTCGAGAGCATTGCGGAATCTGCCCATGTGAAATGCCGCGCGTCCTGCTCCCAGCAACGCAGTTATGTCGCGTCGATTGGCGCGAACCGCAACGCGATAGAAATCGAGCGCGCTGCGATCGTCGCCGATGCGGCTGAAGGCCTGCGCCACCCAAAGCTGGGCGTTGCCGTTCTTCGGCATTTCCGCCGTGTACGTCAGCAGCTCTCCGCGCGCCTGCGTCTTGAAATCCTTCACGATCAGGAAATTGATCAGTTCCTGGCGGACCTGCTGGCGTTTCAAAACGGGATCGTCTTCCCATGCGCCATAAATTGCGCCATTGAAGTATCGGATCGCGTTCTCCGGCTCATTTTCTTTCTCAGCCAGTCGCGCAAGCTGAAGATTCACCGGCCCGCTTCCGGGCTGATCCTCAAGCAGGTTCAGAAAATACGACCTTGCCTCCGCTACACGATTCGACGCTTCTAGTGCCTCTGCAAGCGTGAAAAGGTATTGCGAATTATCGTGCGAATAAACCAGTGCGGTGCGCAACTCGCCAATGGCTTCGGCAGGGCGATCGGCGTTGAGCGAGTCTCGTCCTTTGTCGAACCAGGTTGAGCTCAGTTGCTGGCGGCGCTGAACATACCAGCGGTTGACGCTGAAGGTGAAGGCGAAGAAAACGACCGCCATTAACGATAACGACACAACATAAATGGGCCGTCGAAAGGCACGGAGGCGGGCCCGTCCTGCGCGAACGCGCGCAGTCCACCACGACTGTCGGGGAGTACTCATTCAGTGCTGTCTACAACATAGCATCGCATGGGGACGGAACCCTCCTCAGCTTTGTGCCCGCTTTGCTATCGAAAGTGCAGCGTCTGAAGGTTTGAGCTAGTCGTTACTGGCTGTCGTCCTGAATAATCCAGCTAATGCCCGAAATTCCCACCCCACACAGTAGAATTCTCCCAGCCTTACGACGTAAATAAAATCCGCAGCCGATTGCTGCGGAGGAGAATCTACTTTCCTTCAGGAACCGATGATCCTCAAACCAGTCGTCTTCCGCAAATTCTTTCTCGGCCTCATTCTCATAAGCGTCCTTACTGCTTCCTCACGCCTGGGAGCAGAAAAGCCGGTCCTCGCGCAAGATCAGGGCTTCGTCGCTCTGCAACAGGAATTGCAGCGCCTGCGCACGACGGCGCGGTTGATGCACACCACTGCTCATCCTGACGATGAAGATGGTGGCATGCTTACGCTCGAATCGCGCGGCAAGGGTGCGACTGCATTACTTTGCACGCTGACACGTGGCCAGGGCGGCCAGAACAAGTCGGGCGACGCATTCTCCGACGAGCTTGGAGTGCTGCGCACGCTCGAGCTGCTTGCTGCCGATGATTACTACGGAGCGGAGCAGCGATTCACGCGCGTAGCCGATTTCGGTTTTTCTAAAACTCCTGAAGAGACATTCGAGAAATGGGGCGGCCACGACATCGCGCTCGGCGACATGGTTCGCGTGATCCGCACCTTCCGTCCCGACGTTCTTGTGGCGCGTTTCAGCGGGACTCCTCGCGACGGACACGCGCATCATCAGGCATCGTCGATTGTGACGCAGGAGGCGTTCAAAGCTGCAGGCGATCCCAACCGTTTTCCTGAGCAGATCAAAGAAGGGCTCCTGCCCTGGCAGCCTAAGAAGCTATACATCGGCCACTTCGGCGCGACCGAAGATTCGAACGTGAAGTTCGACATTGGCAATTACTCTCCATTGTTGGGGATGTCTTATACGCAGTTCGCAGTCGAAGGACTGGCGCACCAGACCTCCCAAGGTACCGGCGGGTTCCGCCTTTCGCCCGGACATCGCTACACCTATTACACGCGTGTCGATTCCACACTCCCAAAACAGGAATTGAAGAGCGAGGAATCGGATTTCTTCGACGGCATCGACACCTCGCTTCCAGGGTTGGCGTTGAGGCTCGGCGCTGACCAAAGCAAAGTTCCGTTTCTGCGAACTGGTTTGCAGCAGATGGCAAACGATGTGGATGAAGCCGCGCAGTCTGCAAAGCCGAGCAATCCTTCCGATGCTGGAGCGCCGCTGATTGACGGCCTGAAGGTCACGCGCGACTTGATCAAGCAGGTCGATGGCTCCTCGCTTGCAGCGCCGGAACGGCTGGAGCTGTTGACGAACCTGCGTACGAAAGAGCAGCAGTTTGAGCGGGCAGCAGATCTCGCAATGGGCGTGCTGCTCGAGGTCTCCGTCGATCCTCCGGAAGGCGCGCAGGGTGGTTTTTTCCGCCTCGAACAAACGTTTCAGACCGCGGTGCCCGGACAAACATTCACGCTCACTGCTCGCTTTTATGACCGCGGAACTCAGGATGTTTCGCCGGAGCAGATCGCACTGGATATGCCCGAAGGTTTTAAGTCGGAAATCGTGAAGAGCGATCTTAAGCCTCTGCACTCCGGCGATATGGCTTCGGTCCAGTTCCGCGTAACAGTTCCGGAAAACGCGCAATACACAAAGCCATATTGGGGACGCAAGAATCCGTACAAAGAGAGCGTCGACACGATCAGCGTGCCTGCCTATGAGACCTTGCCTTTGCCACCGTGGCCTTTTCAGGCTCACGCGAATTACAAGATCGCGCAGGGCGAAGGCGTCGCTCATGCCGTCGTGATGGCGAAGTTCATCGATCCGCTTACGGGCCAAGGTCAGCACGAGCTCGCGGTCGCGCCGGCGCTCTCTATCGAATTCGACAGTCCATCGGAGTTAGTGCGTATAAATTCGGGAAAACCGTTTTCTGTCGGCGTGCGCGTGCGCAGCCAGCTCACCACGGCGGCGGACGCAACGGTGCGATTCAATCCTCCGCAGGGCTGGACGGTTTCGCCCTCCAGTCGTCCAGTGCATTTGGAGCACGAAGACGACGTAGCTGAATTGCAGTTCTCAGTGCAGCCCAAACTCGATCGCGAGCAGCACTACGACCTGAACGCAATCGCCGACGACAAGGGTAAGCAGCTCGATGAAGGCTTCGACGTAGTAACTCGAAGCGATCTCGACCGCTTCTATTACTACCGTCCAGCCACGCTCGATGTGAGCGCGGTGCGCGTGAACCTGCCGCCAGGATTGCGGGTTGGCTACGTGATGGGAGCGGGTGACGAAATTCCCGCCGCGCTCAAACAGCTCGGCATTGATGTGCAGGTGATCTCTCCGGCGAATCTGGCGAGTATCGATCTCTCCCGCTTCCACACCATCGTCATGGGCATTCGGGCTTACGACGTCAGCACGGATGTCCGCGTAGACAATCCAAGACTGCTCGATTTTGTTCAGCAGGGAGGAACGCTGATCGTTCAGTACAACTCAAGTACGGGGGCATTCAATGCGGGACATTACACGCCATATCCGGTGACCGCCAGCAATGCACGCGTGAGTGTGGAGGAAGCGCCGGTACAGATTCTCGATCCGCAGAGTCCCATTTTGAATTATCCCAATAAGATCGCCGCCCATGATTTTGATGGCTGGGTGCAGGAGCGCGGGCTCTACTTCATGAGCAAGTGGGATGATCACTTTCATCCGCTGCTCGCGTGCAATGATCCCGGAGAACCGCCGCAACAAGGCGGTCTGCTGGTTGCCCAATATGGGAAGGGAACCTATATCTACAGCGGCTACGCATTCTTTCGGCAACTACCCGCGGGAGTGCCAGGCGCGATCCGGCTCTTCGTGAATTTATTAAGTGCAGGAACCCGGGGTTAACACGAAGGTCACGGAGGTTAAACGAAGTACACGATGACTAGAAACACGCAAATTCCGGCTTACTTCGTGACCTTCGTCAAACCTTGGTGCCCTTTGTGTTAACCCCCGGCACCGAAATGCGTCAACAAGGGCTACTGCGCGGAATCGGATTGCGCGAAGGCATCTCGCTCAACGTGATTGAGATGATCGGCGTTGGGCCGTTCATCACCATTCCTCTCATCATTCACGCGAGCGGAGGCCCGCAGGCCATGCTCGGCTGGATTCTGGGCGCGCTCCTGGCGATGTGCGACGGCATGGTGTGGGCGGAGCTTGGCGCCGCGCTGCCGCGTGCCGGCGGATCGTATGAGTATCTGAAAGAAGTGTATGGACCGCGGCGGCTGGGACGATTGCTGTCCTTCTTATATGTGTGGCAGCTCATGATGAGCGCGCCGCTCTCGGCGGCGTCGGGCTGCGTCGGCATCGCCCAGTATGGCGCGTACATCTTTCCGTCCCTGCAGACCGTCATTGCTTCACACAAGTTCCAATTTGGGTCTGGACGGCTAGCCTCGCTGAGCGCGGAGGTCTCGCTCAGCCATGGAACGCTACTTGCGATTGCCGCGTGTGTGATAGCCATCGTTTTGGCATTTCGCCGCGTGGACATTGCAGGAAGGATTTCCAACTGGCTGCTGGTCGGAGTGCTGGGCACCATCGCCTGGGTGATCTGGACCGGCATTGCTCACTTCAACTCCGCGCGCGCCTTCGACTTTCCCGCCGGTGCTTTCAATTTGAACCATGGTTTTTTTCTGGGACTTGGTTCAGCGATGCTGATCGCCACCTACGACTACTGGGGTTACTACAATATTTGCTATCTCGGGGCGGAGGTGCGCGATCCAGGCAAGACCATTCCGCGCGCCATCCTATTCGCGATTGTGATCGTCGCCGCGATTTATGTAGTGATGAACATCAGCATTCTCGGCGTAGTTCCCTGGCGGGAGCTCGATCAGTCCGCAGTGACTGAGTCTCATTTTTATGTGATCTCGACCATGATGCAACGGGTCTATGGAACCCGTGCAGGGCAGATCGCAGCCGTGCTGATTATCTGGACCGCCTTTGCCTCAGTCTTTTCAGTTTTGCTGGGCGTCTCGCGAATTCCGTACGCCGCTGCAATGGATGGGAATTTCTTTTCCGCATTCGGGAGACTTAACTTACGTGGACGATTTCCCTCGACCGCTCTGCTCTGCATGGGCGCGCTCACTTGCGTGCTGTCGATGTTCCGCCTGGCCGACCTGGTCGCTGCATTAGTCATCATCCGGATCATGATGCAATTCCTGCTGCAGGCAATCGGAGTGATGATCTTTCGTCGCACGCAGCCGGAACACGAACGTCCCTTCCGAATGTGGCTATATCCCATTCCGGCGCTGCTCGCGCTCGCCGGTTTTCTCTACATCCTGATTTCCCGCAAGAACTTCGAGCGCGAAGTGATCTTCGCTGCTGTTCTAGTCGTAATCGGAACGGCCGCATATTTGCTGCGTGCGCGAGGGCGACGGGAATGGCCGTTCACGTCTATGGCACCCGCCCGCTAGTCCCAGGGTGGTATGCTTTCGGGTTCTACTTTCATCCCAGGAGATGCAACCGTGAGACTGAAAAACATCGCAGTTGTTGCGAGTATCTTTTGTTTGTCATGCGCGCTGAGCTTCGCGCAGTCTAGTGGATCAAGCTCCAGCTCGACGCAAGCTTCAACGGCGGCTCCGACCATCGCTTCTACCCTGAACGGTTCACTCAGAGGTATCGAGCGCGAGATCATGGGAGCGGCAGAAGCAATACCGCAGGATAAGTTCGATTTCTCTCCCGCTACCGCCAATGTCCCTGGAGACTTCAAGACTCCTAATCCGGTCCGCACGATGGGCGAGCAGTTCAAGCACATCGGTGATGCCCTGGAGGCATACAGCGCGGGAATCATGGGTCAGAAGCCTCCGTCTAGCTCCGACGAGAACGGGCCAAAGAACATCAAAACCAAAGACCAGGTAATTGACTACCTGAAGGGCTCATTTGCGAAGGCGCACAGCGCCATCGACACGATCACCGCGCAGAATGCGACCGAAGAAATGCCAAGCCCGTTCGGAGGCAACAGGAAAGTAACGCGTCTGAACCTCGCTATACAGATGATCGGCCATAGCAACAATCATTACGGGCAGATCATCGAGTATCTCCGCATGAACGGGATCGTGCCTCCCGAGAGTCAGCCGCGGAAGTAAGTAGCCAAGCCTTTAATCCTTGTGTGCGCGCAAGTCGAGGCGGATCTAACATCCGCCTCGATGGTTCCGAAGTAAGGAGGCACTTGCTTCAGCGACAGCTCATTTCCGCCTTCCCTTTTTGATTTGCAGCTAACTGCAGCCTTCGATCCTCGTCTGAATTAAGGAACATTCGCGGACGCCTCTGCGTAAAATCGCAGTAGCATTGCTCAGGTCTATTCCTTCCAGCTCGATACACTATTTCTTGAGGTCAAGATGTTGGAATTGAGCCGAAAAGCGGCGGGAATCGCGCAATCGGAGATTCGCATCATGTCCGTCGAGTGCGAACGGGCCGGCGGCATCAATCTTGCGCAGGGAATCTGCGATACGGAAGTTCCCGAACCGGTACAGCGGGCGGCCATCGAAGCTATTCGCTCGCGGCAGAATTCATACACGCGCCTCGACGGCGTTGCCAATCTCCGCCAGGCGATTGCCGGCAAAATGCGCGATTACAACGGGATCGAGGCTGACCCGGAACGGGAAATCGTGGTAACAGCCGGCTCTACAGGCGCTTTCTACTCTGCCTGCCTGGCGTTGCTCAATCCCGGCGACGAGGTCATAGTCTTCGAACCCTACTACGGTTACCACGTAAACACTCTGCGGGTTCTCGATTGCGTGCCGGTCTACGTGACCATGCATCCGCCGCGCTGGATCTTCAGCCGCGAGCAAGCCGAGCAGGCGATTACACCCAGGACGCGCGCCATCATTCTTAACAGCCCTGGCAATCCATCGGGAAAGGTATTCACGCGGGATGAGCTCGAGTTCATAGCCGACCTCGCGATTCGCCATGACCTTTTCGTCATCACGGACGAGATCTACGAATATTTTCTCTACGACGGTAATGAACATCTGAGTCCCGCTGCCCTGCCTGGAATGGCTGACCGCACCATTACCATTTCGGGATTCTCCAAAACCTACAGCATCACCGGATGGCGTATCGGGTACGCCGTGTGCGATGAGCGCTGGGCGCATTCGATCGGCTATTTCCACGACCTCGCCTACATTTGCGCGCCAGCGCCCTTCCAGCATGGAGTTGCTGCAGGTCTCGAAGAACTTACATCCGATTTCTACTGCAGTCTGGCAAACGAATATCGCGCTAAGCGTGATTTGCTGTGCACCACTCTGGAGCAGGTGGGACTTTCACCATCGTGGCCGCAGGGCTCGTACTACGTGCTGGCGAATGCTTCCGCCTTGCCGGGCGCGGACAGCAAAGAAAAGGCTATGCATCTTCTTGCCTGCACCGGAGTGGCCGCCGTTCCGGGAGAAGCGTTCTTCAGCGAGGGAGGCAAAAGCCTGCTGCGTTTCTGCTTTGCCAAGACCGACGCCGATCTGGAAGAAGCTTGCCGCAGGCTCAGCCGCACCTCAGTTGCTGCCACCTCCCGCTGAAGAGACGGCAAGATCCAGCAGGAAAGTCACAAAGTGAAATAAGGAATCACGAAAGGATTCGTGAACTCTTCCGTTTCCTTCGCCCTCCGCATTCGTCCCTGCGCGTTTGCTTCAACTCTGGCCAAAGCACTGTACTGTGAGTTATAGTACAGCCGTGATTCCGTTCCGCGTGGAATTTCGTGCCGGGGTCCCCATCTACGAGCAGGTGGTTTATGCCGCTACCAAAGCAATGCTGAGTGGACGGATGCGGCCCGGCGATTCCTTCCCTTCCGTACGCGCGCTCAGCCGGGAACTCAAGATCAATCCCAATACGGCACACAAGGTGGTTACGAACCTGGTTGTGACGGGACTGCTCGAAACGCGTCCCGGATTGGGCACGGTAGTCGCTCGGCCGCCGGCTTCCACGGAGCTCCAGCGTACAGGATTGCTCGGTGAGCAGATTGAGCAAGTAGTCGTCGAAGCGCGCAAGCTCGGGATCACATTCGATGCCGTGCTCGAATCGCTTTCACAACACTGGAAACGACTCAGCGGCGATTCCGACAAAGGAGGACGCAGCCGCAAATGACCGAGGCCATTGAAACGCAAGCGCTTAGTAAGCGCTTTCGGCGAGTTCACGCGCTGCGCAGTCTCGATCTCGCAGTTCCGTTCGGCGCGATCTATGCGCTGGTAGGACCTAACGGAGCGGGCAAAACGACTTTGATCAAGCTGCTGATGAATATCATCAGAGCCACTTCCGGCGAGGCGACCATTTTGGGAATTCCGGCGCCGCAAATCTCAGGCCGAGCATTTACCGACATCGGCTACATGTCTGAGAATCAGGAGCTGCCGGAGTGGATGGCGGTCGGTCAGTTCCTCTCGTACGTAGCGGGATTCTACCCGAAATGGGACAGAGCGCTGGAAGCCGAGCTGGTGCGGGATTTCGAGCTTCCCTTGGATCGCAAGCTCAAGCATCTCTCGCGCGGCATGAAGATGAAGGCAGCGCTGGCAAGCGCGCTGGCATTTCATCCGAAGCTGATCGTCCTTGATGAGCCATTCACCGGCCTTGATCCTCTTGTGAGAGATCAATTGATTGAGAGTCTGCTGGAGCGCGCGGCTGAAGCAACCATCTTCATCTCCTCGCATGACCTCGCCGAGATCGAGAGCTTCTCGAGCCATGTCGGCTATCTGGAAGCCGGACAGTTACGCTTCTCCGAGGAGCTCAGCTCGCTTACCGAACGCTTCCGCGAAGTCGAAGTGGTGCGCGACTCGCCCGCGCCGCTCCCTCCGAGCACACCAGCATCGTGGCTGCACGTTACTGACACACCTGTCGTTGTGCGCTTCATCGAAACTCGCTTTGACTCCACGGCAACCGACTCGCAAGTAAGAAATGTTTTTGGAAGAGTGCGCGACGTGACCTTCACGCCGATGTCCCTGCGCTCCATCTTTCTCGCGATAGCGAAAGGCCAGCGAGGTGCAACGCGATGAATCAATTTCTTCACATTCTCCGCAAGGACGTCCGCCATCTGTGGAAAGAGATTCTCATTTCATGGTGCCTGTTGGGATTGTTTGTGTGGCGTTGCATACCGAGATCTCAAGGCGAATTTACCGCCATGGCGTTCCTGCAGGTCAGTCAGGAGCTTGTAGCGTTGCTTCTGACCTTAAGCTGGTGGACGCTGATCATCCGGCTCGTGCAAGACGAGAGCCTGGTAGGTCATCGGCAATTCTGGGTTACGCGACCGTACCGATGGCCGGAATTGCTGGTCGAAAAGATCGTGTTCATCCTCGCGTTCGTCAGCGTACCGCTGTTGATTGCCCAAACATTGATCCTGCGGCTGAACGGTTTCGCGGCTCTTCCGTACTGGGCCGACTTGATTCGCATGCAGGCGTCCCTGTTGGTGGCTTCGGCATTACCGGTTTTTCTGCTGTCGGTGCTCACGGCCACATTTGTTCAGGTGATCCTTGTTGGTTTGGCCGTGGTGCTGTATGGAGTTGTGCAGTCGGCGCTCATAGCGCAAATCCCGAATTCTTCGATGCAGCACGCTTCTTCTGTTCTCGACTTGCTTTCGGGAGCAATTGTGGTTGGGGTAGTAGCCGCGGTGATTCTAGTCCAGTACGCCAGGCGAAGAATCCTCTTGTCCTGTGGATTAGTGCTTTGTGCAGCGCTGCTGCTGGCACTTTTTGATCTTGTCACGCCATACGAGCGTCTGATTGCGAAGGAATTTCCGCGCGTTACGCCTCCTCGAGTTCCTCTGGAGATCAGCATCGACACAGCTCGCCCGTCGCAAAGTGTGTTTCCGAATTCCGGAAGGACCATGAAAGAAGGCAAGAAAACGCGGATCACCATTCCCATTCTGGCGTCTTCTGGAGATCCAAACGAAATCGTGGCCCTGAGTGGAATCCGGGTGGGGTTGAATGTACCTGATGGAAAATCCTGGCGCTCCAACTGGCTGCCGACAGGAGGCATCGTTGTCGTCCCGAATTCTCAGGAGCAATTCACTTTTGATGTTCCAACCGATCTATATCACTCGCTGAAGGACACGCCGGTGCGACTCGATGTGGAACTTGCTTCTGCGAGTTATCGGCGATTGCAGCTCTGGAAGGTCATAGTTGATGCTTCGGAATTCTACGCGCCGAGACTAGGCGTATGCGCGGCGGCTAGCTTCCCGACAGACATGTTTCGCTGCCGTGCTCCAATACGCGGATCCTGGTTGATGCTCGGCATGGTGACCTCTTCTGAAAGCACGTGTTCAAGATCTGAAAAAGCGCCCTCGACTGGAATAACCGGTTATTTCACCAGCCTCAGAGAGGATGGGGTGCATTCGCTTCTGAACCCTGTGGTTGAGGAAACCGTAGGTTTTTCCATTTACGGCGTCAGGCAATCGGAAGAGACATGGAAGCTTCATCCACGAATCTGCCCGGGGACTCCTATCCATTTCAGTGCGCTCACAATGGTTGGACGTGAAAGCACCTTCCACTCCTTCGAGGGGGTAAAGTTGGCGGAGTATGCGGATCAAAGAGGCTTGGTTGGCGGGTCGGGCGGATTTGCCGTGATGTTGCCCTAGAATGCGTCCTTACGCGAGCGGAACGGGTTGGTGCGCAACCATTGTGGCGGAGCCTAGGTCGTCCTTTAACCGCGCGTGAGCATATGCATACTGAGCGTAGGTTTCTCGCTCGGCGGCCCAGGCGCGAAACGTGGGCAGCATTTTCAGACCGGCTTCATAGCCCACTTTCACGATGCCGAGCGCTTTCTGGAAGTCGTCGAACGCATAGGCACTTACGTCCGGTTCGATCAGCAGGTCAGCGTGTGCTTGCCACAAGCAGTTCATGTTGGCTTGCGCAATTGAGAAGCACTGGCCGATGACTTCCAGCACATGGCGGGGACTCTTTTGTACCCAATGTGCGCTAAAGAAGATTGCGGCTACCCGATCGGCGCCCATCTCTTTTAGAGGTCTGGCCGGAACCGCGTGTCCGAGCAGGCCATCGACCATCAATCGGCCACGGACACTTACAGGAAGAAAGACTCCGGGATAAGCGCAGCTTGCGCGTACCGGATCGATCAGGTCCCCTTCCGTAAAGACGACAGGCTCGCCAGTGAGGAAGTCGGTTGCGGTGACGGCGAGGGGGATACGCAGTTCTTCGAAGGTCCTGACTTTCAAAATGCGGTGCAGGAATCCGGTCATGCGGTCGTTGGTGCAAAGGCCAAACCGGGAAATGGTGTACCGGGCGAAATCCTTGAAGCGAACAATGGCGGCGATCTCTTCGAGTTCTTTCGCCGACACGCCGCTGCAATAAGCTGCACCAATCACAGCGCCAACGCTGGTACCCGCGATGAAGTCGGGGAGAATGCCATTTTCTTCCAGTGCTTTGAGGATACCTACATGGGCGAGTCCACGGGCGAATCCGCCGCCAAGAGCCAGTCCGATGCGACAGGGTCTGGGAGCTTCAATACGGGGTTGATGCGCGCTCTTTACTTCTCGTGCCAGAGCTCGCACGGACTTATGCAGGCCGTCGAAGAGTTTCACGGGCACCTCGCCCAAGCTGGCCATGCCGCCTCGGGCTGCGGTTTAAGGCCAGCACTGTTCGTTAGATACGATGCTCAGGTGTCACAAACAAGATGCAGCTTTGATGCAGCTTTTCCGAGTTATTGAGCAGGCAACCCAGGGTGGAAGGCTAACGTTAGGGGGTGTTGGACCCAGCCTGGCTCGTCTACAATTTCGATATGAAGTATGTTTTCCGCCTGGCTTTAGTTGGCATAGTGGTTGTATGGGCCGCATTTCTCGTGGCGCAGCAATCCACAAGACCATCACAAGGCAAAGAGCAGACCCATGCTTCTGATCCCCTGCCGCGATCTGACTCTGACCAGCCAACCGAAGCGCCGCCCCTGTCCCCAAGTGAGAGTTCGAGCAAACAGACGCAGATTGATCTTTCCCCGCCGGCTGACGATGCGGCAAAACATCCGAACAGCGATATTCCCGATGTCAGTGAGATGCATACATGGAATCCGCATAAGGCGCAGAAGGACATCGAGGTTGGCGAATTCTATTTGAAGCGAAAAAATTATCGCGCAGCCGAGGACCGTTTTCGTGAGGCATTGGAGTACAAGCCCGGAGACGCGGTGGCGACCTATCGTCTGGCAGAGGCGCTGGATGGACTTGGGCACTATCCCGAAGCGATCAAGAATTACCAGGAGTATCTGAAGATCCCATCCAACGAGAAGTTCGCCCCCGACGCCAGGAAGGCGCTTGCGCGGCTGGAAAAGAAAGAATCAGCCGAGAGGTAAAGTCATTTCGCGACTTGGTGATTTCGCGATTGAAAATTGGGAAATCCTGAATTATTTCTCGACCCGCGCAAACTCGCCGGTGGTCGCGTTAACCACCACACTGAGGTCTGGCTCATTCGGGTTCTTGCCGTAATTCACATGCCAGGCGAGCATCTGGCGCCGCGGCTCCCAATTCAAGCTGAAATTCACCGCCATATTCGGGTCCTTCTTCAACAGGGCTGCGCCGCCGTGCTTCTGCGCGGTTTCCAGAGCTTTATCCGAATCGACTTTTAGATACACAAGATCGAATGGCGTGGTCGAAGTATTGTTCGCACTAAAGCTGTCTTCGCTGCCCGGATTTATTCCGGGGCTCGGAGCATCTGGTCCGGTCAATCCCGACCACATATAGGTCTTCATCGCCTGACGCGAGCGGGAGCCAAAAAGTCCGCGCCAGACTGCCGACTTACCATCATGGCCCAGCGGAGCATCGGGGTTGCCGCCGGCGTTCTTGTAATTCTGCGACTGAACATTGATGGGCTGAGTGTCAGGAGCCCATCCACGCGAGGTCGTATAAAGACGTTGGAGAGCCACCCGTCCAGTTTCAGCTTCGGTGGGTTTCGGTGCGGGCTTCTCCACCGGCGCGCTGCTGCCCGATGGGGATGACGAACAGGCACATAGCATTGCCGCCAGGCCGATGGTCAAGAGAATCTTGCCGGTCATGGACCGTACTATACCTGCTCCTCCCAATTCGCCAAGGCACTCAAGTAACGGTTGGTATCAAGATTGCAACTCTGCTCTCCCGCGTGACCGCTCGATTAAACTTGGACCAACTCACCGCCGCGGACATCCATTGAAGCACTCACAGGCGGGATCGAGAACAAATCTCGATAAGGAGTTTGCCATGCACCCGATCAGCGCGGAGATTCGCAACGCCATTGCCAAAGCCACGGAAGGACTCACGGAAGAGCAACTCCGCCATCATCCTGACGGCAAATGGGACTCAGCTTCCATTTTGGAACACTTGGCGCTTACCTATGGAGGCACTGCCCGCGTAATGGATAAATGTGTCCGCGAAGGACGCACACTTGCGACCTCCGCGAGCTTGCGGCATCGCGCTGCTCAGCTCCTGGTACTGGGTTTTAGCTATATCCCTGGTGGAAGAAAGGCGCCCGAGCGCGTCGTGCCGACTGGCATCGGGAGCAAAGAGGCGCTTCAGCTTATCTTTTCCAATTTGGAGAAGATGGACGAAGCTTTGCGTAAATGCGAAGCACAGTTCGGAAGCAGGAAGAAGGTTGCCGACCATCCCGTGCTCGGCCCAATTCCCATTTCAGGATGGCGCAAGTTTCATCTGCTGCACACGCGTCATCACATGAAGCAGATTCGCGAACGTGCGGCCAAGCCAGTCGGGCAAACAGCGAAGGCTGGGTAGAGGCGGCGTTTATGGAAGGAAGGTTCTGGTAAACAATTTCGATTTCAAAATTAAGAATTGTCATCTCCCTCAGCGGCTATGGAGTGTTTACCTGTTCACTTTGGCTTGCGCTGAGGGGAATCTGCTTTTTGGGCGGGTGAAAACAACAGCAGATCCCTGCAGGCGCACCGCAAAATGTGCAGATCGAATGCTAATTCGCGGCGCCCGCTGGGATGACAATTTCGGAAATGGGAATAACTGGTTTGCGAAACTCGTGCGAGTACTACTCGTAACGCAAAGCTTCCATGGGATCAATGCTGGACGCGCGCCTGGCCGGCAGGAGGCACGCGAGCCCTGCAACTGCGAGCATAAGAACACTTACCCCCAGCAAAAGCATTGGACTGCGAGAGCTTCCTTGAATCCAACTCGAGAGCACGCGATTCAGAGCGATCACTGCGATCAGTCCGGTCAACACTCCCAACCCAACGCTGGTGGCAGCCGATTGGAACACCATCAGCAGCACATCTTTCCGCACTGCTCCGAGGGCGATACGAATGCCAAATTCTCCCGTTCGCTGCGCGACTGAATAAGACACGACACTGTAAAGTCCAACCGCAGCGAGTCCCAAGGCAAGCACGCCAAAGATGGCGAACAAAAACGCGATCATGTGCTCGCGCGCGTACTCCTGCTGATTCGTGATCCATTGTTCAAGACTCCTGACCTCGTGGAACGTCTGCTGGTCGGGGTCCACGCTCTGGATTTGCAAACGAACCTGCCGCAGGATCGAGAGCGGTTCTCCCTGGGTACGAACGAGAAACTGCGTCCACACCGGCATAATGACGGTGTAGGGAATATAGAACTCGGGTTTGATGGGTTTGCTCAAGCCATCGTCGCGAACGTCGCCGACGATGCCGACGACCTGCAGCCACGAGTCGCTCTGTGGAACGGTGAGGTTGAATGGCGCTTCGCCCTTCAGCTCGGGAACGCGAATTTGGCTCCCGAGAGCGTCCCCATTCGGGAAATACTGATGCGCCATCGTTTCATTGATGATGGCGAGACGCGCGCCGCGCGAGATCTCGCTCTGGTCGAAGAGCCTGCCTTGAAGCAAAGGAATGTGCAATACGGAGAAATACTCCGGGCTGACGAAGTTCACGCGCGAGCGCTGTTGCTCAACCGAAGGCTTGCCTGAGATCTCGAAGCGCTGCTCCCATCCATTGTCAGGAGGCGTGGCATTGGTGGAAATTCCTATCGCTACAACCTGCGGAAGCGAAGCGATTTTGTTTCGCAGTTGATCGAAGTAGTTCGCGCGGGCCTGCCA
>DATEKE010000146.1:0-2974 GCA_035277605.1 Terriglobales bacterium
GCCGAAGCTCGACGCCTCGCCAGCCGGGTGAAGGAGTCGAAGCTCACCGCTCTGATTCACATTCAGGAGGGCTGGATTGACTTCCAGCTTGGTCGTCCCAAAGAGGGACTGCGTGTGCTCGACCAGGCCGAGGCTGAATTGAAGCAGACCGACGACTATCTGGCGCTCGGCAACATCGAATCTGCCCGTGGACGGATCGTGCGCCGCTCGGGTGAATACGCTCAGGCGCTGCATCATTTCGATCGCGCCGTAGCCGTCTATGCGCAGCGCTATCCCAACCACCGCAATCTCGCGCGCGCATTGGTGAATGCCGCCTACGTGAAGCGCTTGATTGCTCTGCAGCTTCGCAAGCAGATTGACGCGCGCGCCGCAGGCTCAACCAAATCAGGCGATGGCGAATCGCGCGGTGGGGCTCATGCTAGGTACACCAAGCTTTGTCGCGATGCTCTTGAACAACTTCATCGCGCTGGAGAAATCTATGCGCACCATCAGCACCACGGCGGAACGGGCACGGTGCTGGTCAACGCAGGACAGCTCCATCTCGATCAAGGGGACATCGACCGAGCGGCGCATGAGGCGCTGAAAGCGTACGAACTGGCGCAGCAAAAGCACGATCACATTCTTATGGCTCGCGCTCGCGTGCTGCAGTCGGCTGCAGAGAACGCCCGCGTGGAGGACGAAACCGAGGATTCCGATTTGGCGCTCCATGCCAATCTTGCGCGTCAATACGCCGATGAAGCCATTGCACTTGCGACGCAAACAGAAAATCGGCGTCTGAAGGCCGGAACCTATCTCGCGCGCGGCAGCGCAGCCGCGAACGACTTTTTCCAAGATTGGGAAGAGGCGAAGAAGTATGTCGAGCTTGCCTCGGCGCTAATCGGCAGCGAGGACCGCGATCATCTCTGGGAAGAAATGACAATGCTGAAAGCGAGAATCCTGCGCGTATCGAAGATCGACGACACACTGCGCACCTGGTCGGAAGGGATGCTTGGAGACAAGACATTCCAGCAGGTCACAGAAGAGTTCGCCGAGATCGTGATTCCAAAAGTGTGGGCACGGGAAGGACGAAAAGTGCTGCGTGTCGCAAAGAAGTTATCGGTCTCGCCCAAAAAGGTTCGTCGAATCTTGCGGAATGCTGGATTACTCACAGCAGAACGGTAAATCGCCAAAACGACTGCGCAACTGGAAGGCAGAAGGACGAGTATCCGGACGGCAGAATACCCCGCTCATCAAACTGTAGGATGAGCGGGGAACCCGATTAAGTCGTTGATTATGCGACTTTGCTGCTTGCGGTCTTCAGGCAGGCAGCGACATCGCCCAGGACCTTGTCATAATCGGCTGTGGTGGCGCGTTCTACGTGAATGCGAGCGCCTTTGATTCCGGCCTCTTCCACCAGTCGCTTGAAGTCGAACTGAACAAAGCTTTCAACTTGCTGTCGCGTAAGGAACGCAATGGGAACACTGGCCGACTGGCCGGATGAGGTCTCGATTCTTACGTTGTAGGGAAATTCAGGCTGCTGCGCTTCTGTGTTCATGCACCACCTCCAAAAGGGGCCGGGGAATTTCGCTTCGAGAGCGATTGGAAGTGGCGGCAAGCCGAATCTACCACAGGTTGGTTCGCCCAAGGAGCAAGAAATTCTAGTCACCATCGAATTCACAAACCCCCAAGGCGGCGCACCCGGCACAATCTGCACTCCATCAGCCTTATTCGTGCCCTCCGATACTTCGGTAACTTTTTTCATGCTGAAGCAGAACGGTAAAATCGCGGCTCTCGATGTCATGACACGGACAGCGGACTGACAGCTCTCAAGCGGATGCGAAAACTCAAGATCATTACCGTGGCAGCCATTCTCGTCCTCGTCCTTGACGCTGGATGGCAAATTGGTGCGCGTGAGCTGGCGAACATTGAGTTGCGCGACGATCTGAAGGATATGTCGTCACAGCTGGCGGCTCGCATCGCCCTGAGCTCGGCTAAATCCGATGAAGACTTTCGCAACGACATTCTCAACAAGGCCAAAAAATACCAAATCCCGTTACAGCCTGAGCAGGTTACGGTTCGGCGCAGTGGCGAGGGCTTTGCGGCAACCATGTACTTCGCGGCAGACTACACTGTCCCGGTGAATCTGCCTGGCGTCACCTTCAACCTCCACTTCCATCCCGAGAGCGGCCCGAAACTTCAGTGATTTGCCGCAACTTTTAACGTTCTAATTGACTTACTTCCCTTATTTCAGGCGAAATCATACTTGTCTGTGGATTTCGGGACTCAGGGTCACACCCAGTTACGAAGCCTTGTTCACGGTGTCGCAAATACCACCAAGGACGAGGCGCTGGGTGACTAAAACAGTAGCAATTCCCGTCATTAGTGCGGCTGCCTTACAGCTCACTCATTCGGATGCTCAAAAGTTTTCAGAACTACATCTAGCTCCGCGATCGATGGACGAAACCAGATCGCGAGTCGACTTCCTAATTTCGTTCGGATTCCGGCAGACGTCCTCAACCTTCAATCCCTCCAGGGCATCCTTTCGTGCCCCGCCGGATAGTTCTTTGACCTCTTCTCGGCAATTCTGGCTAAGCGCGTCCGGCTTTAAAGAAGTCAAATATGGCTTGATGCGGGCTCCATCGCGCAAGACATAGCACTGGTAGTCCTCAGCCAGCCCGGCGTCCAGCTGATATTTCGAAAGTTCCGCAAGCCCACTCAACGAGGTCCGAGAAACGCGAGCACCCAAAAGGGCGAGGCCCAGCTCCGCCTTGTTCGGTCCGACGCATGCTAAAGGATCTTGCGTACACCGATACCGACCTTTTGGACTGCGCGCCACTACCATCGAGGCTACGACAGCTTCTTGCGCTGTTTGTACTTCTCGCTCCTCACGCGTAGAAGAACGCTGGGCACTACAGGGCGTTCCGGCACTTGCGAAAAGAAGCAAAAGGAACCACGTACTCATCATCCAGCAGCGGTCAAGCGTCACTGAACCTCC
>DATEKE010000147.1:0-7028 GCA_035277605.1 Terriglobales bacterium
GCGATCGGCGCTCATGCTCGCGTGCTTATCATGGATGAGCCCACGGCATCGTTATCAGATCGGGAAACGGAGAATCTTTACGAAGTCATCCGACAACTTCGGGAGGGGGGTGTAGGGATCATCTACATCTCGCATCGGCTGGAGGAACTCACGAAGATCGCCGATCGAGTGACCGTGTTGCGTGACGGCCAGGTGATCGAGACCCGCAGCATGGCAGGAATCACGCGCGAAGAGATGATCCGCTTGATGGTCGGCCGCGAACTCGCGACGGTATTCCCGAAACGGGCAACGGCTCCGGGCGGCCTCGCGCTCGAATTGCGCAATCTCTGCTGCGAGGCTGCCGGAGTTCGTAACGTAAATCTAACGCTTCGTTCGGGAGAAATCGTCGGCCTCGCTGGCCTGGTCGGATCGGGCAGGACGGGGCTTGCGCGCACAATCTTCGGACTCACCCCTCCCGATTCGGGCGAGATTCGAGTAGCGGGAAGGCAGATCCAGATTGGGAATCCTGCCGATGCAATCGCCTGCGGTCTCGCTTACGTTCCAGAAGATCGCCGGCGCCATGGAGTAATCCCGGAGCTCCCGATCTCGTCTAACGTAACGCTGGCGATTCTTTCAAGGCTCTCGCGCGGCGGATCGATCGATTTTGCGGAGGAGACTCGAATCGCTAGCGAATACCTTCGCCGGCTCCGAATCAAGGCTCCTTCACTGCACGCATCTGTCGGTACGCTCTCGGGAGGTAATCAGCAGAAAGTGGCACTGAGCCGCTGGCTCGCGGTCAATCCATCCGTCTTGATCCTGGACGAGCCGACCCAGGGAATCGACATCGGCGCAAAAGCCGAGATTCATGCTCTGATCGGGGATCTTGCGGCACAAGGGATGGCGGTTCTCATGATTTCTTCGGAGCTGCCGGAGCTTTTAGGAATGAGCGACCGCATTGCCGTTATGCACCAGGGAACGATGGTAGGAGTTCTCGGTCGCGCCGAAGCAACTCAAGAAAGGCTTCTGAATCTGGCGCTCGGGCACTCTGTTCATAACAAACCTTCAGTGCGAGAGCGCACTCAGTGAAGCTTCTTCACATCCTGAATCGCAGCAAGCGCGAGCTTCCTTGCGTTATCGCCTTCGGAATTCTTCTGCTGGCGCTTGCTCTGCGAGCTCCTGACTTCTTCGACGCGCAGAATCTGCGCGATCTGCTCGTCAATACCGCTCCCACGCTGATCGTTGCGTTGGGAATGACGATTGTGATTCTCACCGGCGAGATCGATATCTCCGTCGGTTCGCTTTTTGCGGTGTGCAGCGTAGCGCTTGGATGGCTGGCAAAAGCCGGCGTTCCCATCTTTGTACTTCCCCTAGTTGCGCTTGCCATTGGAGCCATTCTCGGCGCGTGCAACGGCTGGCTGGTCGCGCGCGTAGGGATGCCTTCGATCATCGTTACCCTCGCGACCTACATCGCCTGGCGCGATGGCCTGCTTTGGATTACTCAGGGGGCGTGGGTGCAGAACCTCCCGGCGGGATTTCAGTGGTTCGGATTCTCGCAGCGCGGCGGAGAGACACTGATCGTTCTTTGTGCGGTGATCCTGCTGGTTGCTTTCGCAGTTGTACTGCGTCACTTGAGCGGAGGACGTGCTGTGTACGCCGTGGGCTGCGATCGCGAGGCTTCTCGGTTGGCCGGAATTGATCCACGCAGCATTGTGTTCGGCAGCTTCGTGTTGATGGGAGCGCTCACTGGTCTGGCGGCTCTCCTGAACGCAGTGAGATTTTCGACCATTCCCAGCAATCTCGGCACGGGCCTCGAGCTAAAAGCGATTGCTGCGGTCGTAGTCGGCGGCGTGTCCATTACCGGAGGACGCGGAACTGTGATTGGCGCCCTCTTTGGCACAGCACTGCTCGGCAGTAGCGGAACTGCGCTGGTGTTCGCCGGAATCAATCCATTCTGGGAAAAAGCAATTCAAGGCGCGATTATTCTCACCGCCGTCTTCGCTGATGCGGCTGTAAGCAGACTCCAAAAGCATGTCCACCTCGACTTCTCCCGCGCCGGAAGCGCCTGAGCACCCGCTGCCGCTGCATCGCCGCCTGTTCCCAAATGGGGAATGGGCGCTGCTCGTCGTTCTGGCGTGCGAATGCGTTGTCTTTGGGCTTGTCTCCGATAATTTCCTTACCATTACGAACTTCTTCGAGATCGTTCGGCTCAGCGTCGAACTTGGCCTGCTGGCGTTAGCGCTTACCCCGATCATCATCACTGGTGGAATCGATCTTTCGGTCGGCTCAGCGCTGGGGCTCTGCGCCGTCGTTTTGGGAGCGCTCTGGCGCGACGCTCACATTCCACTTTGGGCAGCCAGCGTTTTGACGCTGCTTGTCGGCTGCGGCTGCGGATTGTTGAACGGAGCTCTTGTTGGCGGGCTTAACCTCCCTTCGCTCATCGTCACGCTAGGAACCTATTCTCTCTACCGAGGCATTGCCGAGGGCCTGACGCGCGGCATAGAGAACTATTCCGGATTCGGGCACAAGTTTCTCTTTTTCGGACAAGGCTACATCGCCGGTGTCCTGCCTCCGCAGGTATTGGTGCTGGCGGTTGCAGCCCTTTCAACGGCATGGGTCCTGCACCGCAGCGCGTTTGGCCGGACTCTGTATGCGATCGGTTTTTCTCCTGAGGGATCTCGATTTGCAGGCATACCCGTGCGTCGCCGACTCATGCTTATCTATGTCGCCTCCGGATTCGCCTCCAGTCTGGCGGCGGTCATTTATGTGGCGCACGTAGGCCAGGCGAAGTCCGACGCCGGCACCGGTTATGAACTGACGGCGATCACCGCAGTCGTGCTCGGCGGAGCGTCGATTTTTGGCGGACGCGGGACCGTGCTCGGTACCATTCTGGGCTTGTATGCTCTTGTCGTTCTGCAAAACGGATTGCGGCTCGGAGCGATGCCGGCGGAATTCACAGGCGTTTTAACTGGCGTACTGCTTTTGGCGACAGTCGCACTGCACGGAGTCCGACGGTGGCGACCGCAACGCCGAGTGCACACGGAAGAACCTAAAGAGAAGGAGTTCCATTTGAAAAACTGGCAAGTGGCGGTCTTAAGCGGAGTGATGCTTGTCTGCGCCTTGATCGTCGCCGGCAGCAATTGGGTGCTGGTGCGCTCGATTCGCCAGCAGCTACAGCATGGCGCGGGTGGATCGTCGTCCGCGCAAACTTCCACTGGCCGCAGGCTCACGATCGCCATGATGCCGAAGGCAAAAGGAGATCCGTACTTCATCAGTTGCGAGAAAGGCGCCGAAGAAGCCGCGCGCGAACTCGGAGACAACCTGATTTGGGACGGCCCTGCGGATCTCGATCCTGCGAAGCAGAACGAAGTAGTTGAAGCCTGGATCACTCGCGCCGTAGATGCGATTGCGGTAAGCGTCGAGAATAAGCAGGCGATCTCGACTGTGCTGCGCAAAGCGCGAGAACGTGGGATTCGCGTGCTTGCGTGGGATGCCGACGCGGAACCGGACGCGCGCGATTTCTTCGTGAATCAGGCGACCCCGCAGGGAATCGGATATACGCTTACCGACGAAGCGGCACGTATTCTCAACGGCAGTGGCGACTTCGCCATTATCACCGCGAGTCTTACGGCCGCGAATCAGAACGAGTGGATCAAATACATCAAGGAACGGCTGCAGCGCTATCCCAAGTTGAAACTGGTCACGATTCAGCCCAGCGAGGGGGATCGCGATCGTGCCTTCGCCGAAACGCAAAACGTTCTCAAGGTGTATCCGAAGGTGAAGCTCATCATGGCCATCGCCGCTCCTGCCGTGCCTGGCGCCGCCGAAGCGGTCAAGCAATCCGGCCGCAAGGACGTGAAAGTCACTGGCCTCTCACTGCCGAACATGTGCAAGCCATATATAAAAGACGGCACAATCGAGAGCATCGTCCTCTGGAATACGAATGACTTGGGATATCTGACGGTCGAGGCAGCCGACGCGCTCGTTCGCGGACGGCTAAAGCACGGGGATCATAAGTTTCAGGCAGGCAGGCTAGGGACGATTCAGGTCGAAGGCGATCAGATCATGCTCGGGAAACCGTTTGTCTTTAATAAGAGCAACATCGATCAGTTCGACTTCTAGAGCTTGCCAAACGAGGAAAGCCGGGCAAACTCCCAAATTATGCCTGGACCGCACACTTTATTGTGGCGGTCGCAATCAATCGATTGGCTCCTACATGACGCTGCGATTCTTCAAATCGAACTTCTGTCCCGGCGAGAGAACGATATAGCGCTTGCCTTCATGATCCTTGTCGTCGTGAATGAGCACGTGCCTATCACCGATTACCTCAAAACTGTTCCCATGGACAAGAATCGCGCCTGTCTCATCGATGCCGATGCCGAGCAGGTCGGGATGCGCTGCGATCACGGGGTCCAAGTCTGCTTCGCGATGTCGGACGATCACATGTTGATCGATGGCTGAGTTCTCCAGCAAGGCGAATCCGAGTTCGTGCCCGGGAACCATCATGATGTGATTGTCGCCGTCAGGATTCTTCGCATTTGCGGGATCGCCACGCACAAGAAATGAGCCTTGAATTGTGGCGCCCGCGGAGCTTCCGCCGACAACTCCGCCGCGCGCGAGCAAGGCCTTGATCTCGCGCTCCACGGCAGTGCCAAGATAGGCATCGGCAAGGCGCCACTGCCGACCGCCTTTGATCCAAACTCCTGAAGCATGCCGCAGGGGCTCGATGAAATCTTCCGAGTTGGCGCGATTGCGATCGCGGGTGTGAAGAACGATTACATGCTTCGCGCCAAAGACCTTCGCAAACCATGCAGACTGTTTGTCCAACTCGAGCTGCGGGTCTGATGCGGCTGTTGGAATGACTACGAAGTTTGCTTCCGGCCCTCCTGCCAGCTCCACAAATTTAGTCGCGATGGTTGGAGAAATGCTTCCTCCTCCGTGGACGATCAAATATCCGTTTTGCGGTCCCGAACTGGGACTGTGGTCATACTCGGCAGCAAGAAGCGGCTGAAGGATCAGCAGTAGGGTAATCGCTAATCTGAATCGAAGCATGGGAGTCTAACTCGAAATGTCACACATTACGGTTACAGCGCGACGGAGTCAAGGCTGGCGATCTAGCCCGAAGAAAAGCTATCTCTTACTCTTTTTGCCTGATTTCGCCTGAGACTTCTTTGCCGCAGGCCTGGGTGACGCCTTCTTGGCAGGCTTCGTTGCTTTCTTTGGCTCGGGCTTCTTTGCAGCTGGTTTCGAGGCAGCTTTGGGCGTGACCTTCGGCGGCGCAGTCTTCTGGACTGCTTGTGTAGGTGCGGCGGCTTGAGCCTGAGGCTTTGCGGAAGCTGCTTCTTTCTTGGTCGCTTTTGCCGGTTTGCTCTCCTGCTGTGCCGGCGCAGCCTGCGTGCTCGGAGCAGCCGCTTGCTCAGACGCGGCAGGCGCGGGCGCGGCAGCGGGTTTCGCCGCGACTTTCTTTTTGCCTCGGCCACGACGCGTTGGAGTAGGCGGCGCAACCGGCAACGGCGGCTGATGCGGCTCCAGAAATTTCACGATCTCCGCTTCCGTCTTCAGCTTGCCGTCGAGCATGAGGAAGAACATCTCATCCAACAACTTCTGATAAACGGGGAGATCGGGAGTGATACGCATCTCCGTCATTTTGAGGAGCGGCATCTTCTGGCGATACTGCGGCCACTTGGTGAGAAACGCTTTGATTTTCTGCTCGACGGCCGACTGACGCGTAGTTACATCGAGAAACAGAATCAGCTCTGGACGCGATGCCATCAGCAGCTTCCAGGTCGCAGAGGGCGCAGCGTACTCCTTCGACAGTAGCTGCTTCGCGAGGCCTTTTGCGTCGTCCTCGATGTTGCGCCACTGCTCGACGAAATGTTGGCGCGGCAGGAGCTTCTGCATCGCATGTACGTCTTTGTCACCCATTTTCTTAGTGAGAAAGTACATGCGAGCGGCTGCGGGATCGGATTGCACGCCGATATCGGTAAGTTGCTGACGGGTCTTCTGCAGAGCGGTGAGTCCGGCAGTGTCGACCTTTGCTGTAGTCCAGGCTGCGAACAGAATCTTCATCCAGCCTTCTTTCTCGAAGGCCTTCATCACCCCGACTGGATCGTCTTCGTGCGCGATCTGCTCGATTTCGTAGCCAATGGCGCGGCTGGAGATGTATTCAAGGTAATTGTTCTCTTTTGCCGCATCGAAGCGAGCCTGTGTACGTTCTTCGAGTGTCCAGTGGAAGCGCGTCATCAGCCGCAATGCGCGCAGCATGCGTGAAGGTTCTTCCAGAAAAGCATAATTCTGGAGAATGCGCAGATGCTTGGCTTCGAGGTCGGCGACACCATTGAATGGATCCATCAACAATCCACGCGAACCTGGATTGAGCGATAAGCCCATGGCATTAACGGTGAAATCGCGCCGGCGCAGGTCTTCGTTGATGGTCTCGAACGTGACCTCGGGCTTTCCCGGTTTGGGATAACTCTCCGAGCGCGCGCTGGCGATCTCCGTCCGCACGTGATTGGGAAAGAGGACATAAAGAATGCGCATGTCCTCGTCACTTCCCTGGATGATGGCGCCGATCTTCTGGAAGTCTTTCTGCAGCTTGAGGACGTTGCCCTGAACGGTAAAGTCAAGGTCCCGGATTGGGAATCCACTGATGATGTCGCGCACTGCGCCGCCGGTGAGATAGACGTTCATCTCATAGGCGCGTGCGATTTCCTGCACTTGTCCCACGACCTGGAGTTGTGCCGGAGATAACCGGCTCTCCATCATGTATATGTAGTCAGCCATTCTGGTAGTTCGTTGTCCCTGGACGGCAGGATTTCCGCGAGCCAATAGCCCAGACTGCCAATCCGGAAGGACGAGCTTGGGACCGGCAGGCCCGGATACCGTAAGCCAGTAAGTCCCTGCAGTACAGACACTTAGCCTGATGCGAGACTCGAAAGGTCACGGCAAACTTAGAACAATATCACAGCCGTTGACAAGTTGGCTACTATTCGCCCTCTCCGGACACACCTGACTGGTAAACATGCGAGAATCGGCGTTCAGGCTCTGGCTTC
>DATEKE010000148.1:0-32475 GCA_035277605.1 Terriglobales bacterium
TCCTCGCCAATCGAATGTTGATGAAACGGAGCACCTCAGGTGCAGCTCAGGATTGTGCCGGATGCACTGAATAATCCCCGGATTTCTGGTGTTACGCATTGCAAGATGTAGCGATTTTAAGCCTAAGGTTTTTCGTTGAATTTGGTTCCGAGCTGGCAATTGATGAATACTCAAAGATTTCCACAGGAACGGATAAGCCCAAAAGTGGTATCTGCATACCACTTTTGGATATCCAAGGAGCTCCCTCCTGTGTAAGTCTTACATGACGCGCAAGGCTGATCCGAGCCGCCTGTTATGCCTTTTCAGATGCTCCCAGACCTCCGCGACTGGCTTACGACGGCACGGCTGCAACGCGCAGCCCGCAACACGCGACTGCCCTCGCGACCTGGGCCGGTGGTTCTGTTAGAACACCGGCATAAGACACTATGTAATGGAGTCCTCGGCCGATAAGAGCCAGTGAAGGGCAAAACAGCGCTCATGCCAAACGGATCATCCGCGAGTGCTCTTAGCGTTACTTCCGGTGGGCGTCTCAGTGAAAAGCTTGAGGTGGAACCTTGACGAAAGTGGTTAGAATGACAAAGCTTCCACCGAATTTCCACAAACCATCGATGACACCTGAACGGATCCTGGTCGTTGACGACGAAGAGGCGATACGCGAGATCGTCTCGTCGATGCTTCAGAATGCGGGGTACGTCACGATGCAGGCCGCGTCAGGTAAGCAGGCGCTGGAAATTCTCGGATCAGGCGAAGAGTTCCAGCTCATGCTCTCCGACCTGATGATGGCGGAGATGGACGGCATCGCGCTGCTTGATCGTGTGCAGGATTGCTATCCGGACATGCCGGCCATCATGGTCACGGCTGTCCATGACATCTCAGTTGCTCTCGCAGCAATTCGAAACGGCGCTTATGACTATCTGCTCAAGCCCTTCGAGCGCGACCAACTTTTAGCTATGGTGAAGCGCGCTCTCGATCATCGCAAGCTGCGCCTGGAAAATCGCGCGTATCAATCAAATCTCGAATCGTTGGTGCAAGCGCGCACAGAACAGCTACGTCAAACCATGGCGGATCTGGAGCGTTCGTACGACATTACGCTCGAGGCTCTGGGTGATGCGCTTGACCTCAAAGATGCGGAAACCGAAGGCCACTCAAAGCGTGTGACCGCGTTCACGATCGCGATGGCACGCGCGATGGGCATGTCAGGCGAGAAGATTCGCGTAATTGCTCGCGGCGCTTTTCTGCACGACATCGGCAAAATGGCCATTCCCGACGCGATCCTGCGTAAACCCGGAGCGCTCACGCAGGAAGAAATCATGATCATGCGAGAGCACTGCGCGCGCGGCTACCACATGCTGAAGAAGATCCCGTTCCTCGCTGATGCCGCTGAGATCGTCTATTCGCATCAGGAGAAATATGATGGCACCGGCTATCCTCGAGGTTTAGTAGGAGACGATATTCCCATCGGTGCTCGCCTGTTTGCCGTCGCCGACACGCTCGACGCAATCACCTCCGATCGCCCATATCGCGCCGCGCAGACTGTGCAAGCGGCGCGCGAAGAGATCAAACGCTTCTCCGGAAGACAGTTCGATCCCAAGGTTGTTGAAATATTTTTGGGAATGCCCGAATCGATTTGGGAAGATCTGCGCCAGGAAATCAACTCGCACGCACGCAAGTACGCGTATCCAGCCAAGTTCGCCGAGTCGGCTGTCTAAAAGCAAAACACGCCACGGATCGCACGGATTTTACGGATCACCGCGGATCTACACGGATCACCTCCGACGAAGATCACTCTATTCGTTTCAATCCGTGTAATCCGTGACATCCGTGCAATCCGTGCCGTGTTTTGCTTTTGATCTCCGTTGAAACCCATCTGATACCCTGCACATCTAGTCCTTTTTACGATCACTAAGAATGCAAGAAGTCCAACAAAGCACTCCTGCGCACCGGCATGTCCACAGCATGAACTTTCTGCGTTATCTGCTGCTGGCCTTCATCGTCATCGGCAGCACATTTGGTGATGTGTATGTCGCGAAGGGCATGAAGCGGATTGGAGAAATTTCAGTGCATCGCCTGGGCGATCTGATTCTCGCTCCGCTGCATCCCTATGTGGCTCTCGGAATCGCGTTGCTGGCGCTCTTTTACTTTTCTTATCTGGCCTCGCTCTCCTGGGCAGATTTGTCGTACATCATGCCTTCGACAACCTTTGGTTACGTGCTCACGGCTCTGCTTGCGCATTTCATGCTGGGAGAGCGTGTGCCGCTCACGCGCTGGATTGGAATCGCGATGATCAGCCTTGGTGTCGGATTGATCACCGGAGGTCATTCTCTGACCGTGGTTCCCACACCTGAAGGAGTAAGTCCTCACCTTGAGATGAAGCCGGAGGCGCGCTCGTGAATCACCACAGCCTGTTAACCACGTGGGTGATGATTCTCGTGCTCGTCGGCCTCAACTCCGCGGGAGATATGTCCACGGCAAAAGCCATGCGCCGCGTGGGCGACTTCGGCGCGATCCGTCGCCGCGCAGGACTCTGGGGAGTAGTCCGCGGCGTGCTCACCGAACCGTGGTTCTTCATCGGACTCACGGCCATGACGCTGAGCTTCTTTACCATGCTCGCCGCGCTCTCAATCATCGACCTGAGCATCGTCATTCCCGCTTCGGCATCGATGAGCTTCCTGCTGAACCTCATTGGGGCGAAGTTCATACTGAAGGAACACGTCACGAAACGCCGGTGGATTTCGGGGATATTAGTGCTGGGCGGGATTGTTTTGCTCAGAACGTAGATCATGGTCATGTTACGATGACCATGAGGAGTTCCTCCGATGAAAACGATTCCTGCCGGGGAATTCAAAGCCAAGTGCCTGCAATTGATGGACAAGGTGCAGCGCACTCGGAAACCCATCACGATCACCAAACGCGGAAAGCCCGTCGCGAAACTTGTGCCGGTCGAGCAAGAGCAGGATGAGTGGTTTGGTCGATTGCGGGGCAAGGTGAAAGTGACAGGAGATCTCGTCGCACCGCTGGATCCGCCTGAGGTCTGGGAATCCTCACGGTGATTCTTCTCGACACTCACATCCTTGCCTGGAGCGCAACTGACCAAGAAAGGCTGTCCCAGGTGGCCAAAGCGGCAATAGCCAAGGCAAGAGAACACGGCGGCTTGGGAATTGCTTCGATTACGTTGTGGGAGCTAGCGCTGGCCTTTTTTCGAGGAAGACTTCGAACAACTGGAAGTATTCAAGCCGCAGTTGAAGGATTCAGCTCTGGAGTTACCATCCAGGAGTTGACCCCCGAGATCGTATCAATCGCCGCACAACTGCCGGAGCCATATCCGCGCGATCCGGCGGACAGATTGATCGGTGCCACGGCGCTAGCCTTGGGCATTCCACTCGTAACCGCGGACTCATTGATCATTGCAAGTCGCGCTGTCGAAACCATCTGGTGACCGCTCATCTCGCTAACAACTTCATCAGACCTTGAGCAGGCAGATCTGGCACTGCGAATTGCGGCTGAATGCCAGCCGAGGTGGCGACATTTTCGGCACTGCTGTATCCGCTTCTGACTGCGCCTTCCATGGTTGCAGGCCAGCCCGTTGCGGTCCAATCCCCAGCAAGGAAAATTCTTGGCCATGGTGAGCGTGCGCTCGGACGGTATGAATCTGAGCCGGGAAGCGCAGAGTAGGTAGCGTGAATCTCCTTTACGACCGTGGCTTTCAGCAGCGACGCAGTTTTCACAGCGGGGAAGAATTCGGCTAATTCGCGCAGGGCGAGATCGATAATCTCCTGCCGTCCCAATTCGACCAGCGACTTCGATGAGCTGACTACCAACTCGATGTAGCTGCCTGGTGCATCAGCTTGCTGGCGCTGGGGCTGCAGCTTCGACTTTTGGAACATCCATTGAATCGTTCGATCGAGCAGCACCGCGTGAGGGAGGTCTGTGACCTCGCGATCGAACCAGAGATGGATTCCTGTGATTGGCGAACTCTCGAATCGGTCAAGTTGCTGTCGCAACATCGTGCTCAGCGCGCCAGTCCCATTTTGGGCAGGCAACAGCTTTCCCAGGGCGTAGTAAGGGACAGCGAGAATTGCATAGTCAAAGGATTCCGATACGCCCCCGCTTTGAAGCACAACCTGTTCCGAATTCGGGATAACACTTTCAACGCTATTGCGCAGTAAGACTCGGCCGCCACGCTGCTCGATGTAGCTTATAGCGCTGGCATACAGTTCGGAAAGCGGAACGGTAGGAACACCCATTTTTCCAGCGTCAGCGGACTTGAGAAATGACTCGCGAAAAACCTGCGCCCCATAGCGAACTGAAATGCGATCCAAGTCTTCGTTGATCGCGCTTACGAGGACGACTTTCCAGAAGCGGTTTATGGCTCGATCTGTCTGGTGATGCTCACGAAGCCAATCGAAGAAGCTCTTTGAGCTATCGGATGGCAGTGGTCCCATTAGAGCGAGCATAGCGCGAGCGATTGCCACCTTGTCGGCAATTGAGAGTGATGCTGCTCTTAAAAACGAAGGAGCGGTATGAAGCGGGGCGGGTAATGAAGACGGCCCGATCTCAGACCGGCGTCCGCCTGGCTCGACGAAGGTCAGCTTGTCAAACCAGCGAATCCTGTCGGAGACGCCGATGCGGCGATAGAAATCAAGCAGGTTGGTGCAGCAACCAAGCAGTACGTGTTGACAGTTATCGACTGTCTCTCCCGTTCCGGGATGCTCGTAGGAAGATGCACGTCCGCCAACGTATGGGCGACGTTCGAAGACGGTAATTCGAAATCCCGAATCGGCCAGAGCGCAGGCAGCCGAGAGCCCGGCAATGCCGCCGCCGACGATTCCCATGGTTGCACTCTGCTGTGTCTTCATTGGGATGACTAGACAGTCCGGAAGACAGATTTCAAGACTCCCCGCGCAAGTATGGCGAATTTTTCCGCAGCACTCAGGCGGATGCGGCGATTGAGCACGTCATAGTTGCTCTTCGCAATTCTCTCCAGCAAGCGCCTGTAGATCGTCACCATCACCCATAGAGCTGCGCGGCTATCACGATGAATCAGCGGAATTAACTCCGTGCCGGATTTGTAGTATTCGCGGGCGCGCTTCGCCTCGAAACTGAGCAATGCTCCTAGTCGTGGACGATCGAGACGCTTGCCCGCGTCTTTGAGGAAGTCGTCCGCGGATAAGCCGAATTGCGCAAGATCCTCTTCGGGGAAATATACGCGACCCAGAGCGGCATCTTCTTTCACGTCGCGAATGATGTTCGTCAGCTGGAAGGCGACGCCGCAGCGTTCAGCCAGTTCTTCCGCGCGCCGATCTTCATATCCATAAATGCTAATGCAGGCCAGACCTACGACCGACGCGACGAAATAGCAATATCGATACAAGTCGGCAAAAGTTCTGTGCACGCGAACTGCAGAAGCAGTGGCAACTCCTCCGTTATCTTGGTCAGATCTATTCACTTCAACCGGAGCTGGGTCCAAATCCATGCTCGTTCCCTGCACCAGTTGATCGAGCAATTCAGCCGGGATTTTGAATCGTTTTTGCGCATCGGCCAGTGCCATAAATACCGGATCGTCGCTGGGAGTGCCGGCCTGTATTCGGTGCCACTCGGCCAGCCAGCTGCCGAGCCTCGCCCTGCGCTCATCTACGGAACGGGTCTGATCATCGCTCAGATCATCCGCATGGCGCATGAATGCATATACCGCAGATAATGCGTTGCGTTTGGCGCGAGGAAGAGCCAGGAACGAGTAGTAGAAGTTGCGCGCTTCGCGTCGTGCGATTCCGCGACAAACGGCATATGCGAGGTTGATACGAGGATCGCTCACAGCCGGCTCCAGAGGGCCTCCGCCGCCGCCTTCGCTACCAAGGCAAGTTTCCGCGACTTGGAGATCGCAGGGCGCGCGCGCAGTACATCGAAATCCTGGCGCTCGATACAGTTCAGGATCTCTTCGCCGCCGCGACTGAACAGCTCAATGTCAATGGCAAGTTGGCGGTCGACAATTCCGATGAGCGGGCGCCCTCGGTGGAACCAGTCCCGCGCTCTTGCGATTTCGAATTGCATAAGATGGCGGAACTGCGGTGTGAAATGCCGTTCGGCAATTTCGGTCTCAGCCACTCCATAGCGATCGAGATCTTCGAGCGGAAGATAGATTCGGCCCTTGCCGTAATCTACCGAAACGTCCTGCCAGAAGTTGGCGAGTTGGAGCGCTGTGCAAGTGAAATCAGAGAGCTGCTGGCGCTCCGGATCTGAATAGCCGCAGGCATACAGCACAAGCCGGCCTACCGGATTCGCCGAGTTTACGCAGTATCCCAGTAGATCGTCGAAGCTGCGATAGCGAGTGACAGTCTGATCCTGACGAAAAGCAACCAGCAGGTTCGCGAATGGATCTCGGGGAATCTTGCACTCGAGAATCGTCGGCCGAAGGGCCACGAAAACCGGATGCCGCGGCGCTCCTGCATAGCAGGCATTCAACTCTCCTTCCCATTCATCGAGCAAAGCTAAAGAGTGCTGCGGATTGCCGACTTCGTCCCCAAGATCGTCAGAGATTCGGCAATACGCATAAATGCTGTAGAAATGCGGTCTCAGTCTCTCTGGCAAGAACCACGTAGCGACGCTGAAATTCTCATAGTGGCTGCGCGCCAGGCGTTCGCAATAGGCGCGGGCTTCGTCAAGCGATGGCGGAGTTTGCGGGATAGCGTATTCAGGCGGCAAGGCCGACCATCCGCCGGTTGTTCCACTCTGGGCGAGGGAGCTGTGCATCTGCAAGGACATCCGCAATCAGTGCCGGCCCGGGATGATGGCCGTTTTGATCTCGCCGCTGCGATCGAGCATTTTCTGCAGCACTTCTTTCAAGTTGGAGAGAGGCGCTTCGCCGGTGACGTAGTCGGAGCTTTGGATCTTGTTCTGAGAAATGAGGCCGAATGCCTTGCGTACCATTTCGGGAGTGTGGTGAAAGGTGGCCTTCAGAGTGATTTGGGAATAATGTAGCCGTTGCGTGTCGAGTTCCACTTTCGTGCCGCTGGCGCATCCGCCGAAGAAGTTCACGGTGCCACCTTTTCGCACCATGTCTACGGCCCACTGCCACGCCTGCGGTCGTCCAACCGCCTCGATCACGACATCCGCTCCACGCTTCTTGGGCGTTAACGCGCGTACTGCCTCGATAGGATCATTGACTGCCGTGATCTGCACGACTTCATCTGCCCCAAAACGCTGAGCATCTTTGACCTGCTCGTCGCGTTTGACGACCGCAATCACTCGCGTACCGCTCAGCTTGGCAACTTGCATGAACATCAATCCAATCGGACCGGCCCCAATCACGACCACGCTATCGCCCGACTCGGCGTGCGTCTCGTTCAATCCGTGCAGTACGCAGGCCAGCGGCTCACACATTGCGGCGGCCTCGAAGCTGACGCTGTCAGGAATTCCCAGCATGTTCACTTCGACGATTCTGCGAGGAACCTTGATGTACTCCGCGTATGCTCCGTTATTGAAGAGCAGGTCCTCGCAGAGGTTCGGCTGCTTTTTCAGGCAGAAGAAGCACACGCCGCAGGGCGCGGAGTTCAGTGCAACCACGCGCATCCCGGGACGGAATTTTCTCACCCCTGCACCAACTTCCTCGATAGTTCCTGCGAGTTCGTGCCCAAACAGCGCGGGCGGCTGGATCATGCGCGCGTGATATCCGCGTTGGAAGACTTTGACATCGGTCCCGCAGGTGAGAGCAACTTGTACTTTGATCAGAACCTCTCCCTCGGCCACGCGAGGGATGGGCACCTTTTCGATTTTTACATCCTCCTTGCCATAGAGGACGGCGGCCTTCATGGTTCCGTTCAAATTGTTGTCCTTAGAACGCAGGGGCTTGCACCATGTCTCAGTAAGCCGCTTGAATCGCAATCTTCAACGAATCGGGCTGCGGATTGGCAGCCAAATGCAAGGCTTGCACCGCCTCGCTCAGCGGAAAGCGGTGTGAGATCAGTCCTGCGAAATCAATTTCACGACTGAATACCAGTCGTGCGCTTTCGTCCTGCAGCTCAACCGAGGCGCTGTAAGAGCCCATCAACGTTTTTTCGTCCACGCAAACCGCAGCCGGATCGATTGTTGCCTCGCCCCGCGCGGTCTGTGCGAAAAGCATCACACGACCGCCAAACCGGGCCGAATCCATCGCCGGCCGAATCAGGCCGTTCCCACCTACTGCCAGCATTACGGCATCTGCTCCGCGACCGTCGGTGCGTGCGCGGACTTCCTTCACGAAATCCGACTTCGACGCGTCGATGGTCTCGGAAATCTGATACTCCAGAGACATTGTAAGCCGCTGCTCATACAAATCGGAAGCAATCACCCGTGCACCCGCTCGCCGCGCGAGGGAAGCCAAAATAATGCCGATCGGCCCTTGTCCAATGACCAACACAGTCTCGCCGGGGATAAGGTGAAGCGCATGGACTCCCTTTAAGCACGTGTTCACCGGCTCCACAAATGCTGCCTGTTCGAAAGAAACCCCGTCGGGAATCTTCACCAGTCCTCGCCGGACGATCCAATCCATCACCCGGACATATTCCGCGAAGCCGCCGCCTGAAGGCTCGAACCCAGCTGTACAGCCGACCTTCTTGTACACCGGACACTGTGCGAAGACCTCGCGTTCGCAATAAAAGCAGTTTCCGCAGGGAATGTGATGGAAGACCATGACGCGGTCCCCAACAGAAAAGCCGGCAACGTCGGCTCCTACTGCCGCGATCGTGCCAGCGGTTTCGTGGCCGAAGATCCTCGGCGCCGAATGGGAACCGGTGTGGATCTTCTTCAGGTCGGTCCCACAGATGCCGCAGATATGCACCCGAATCAACACCTCGCCCCGCCCAATTTTCGGAACCGGAACGGTTTCCACGCGCACATCGTCTATGCCGCGATATACGGCTGCCTGCATTACAACAGGAATTACAGACTGCTCGCGTGAAGTCGCAGGTTGAGTAACTGTAGACATGCCTTGACTGGCTCAATTGTAAATGCTTCTGTTCCGCACTTGAGCCTTCTAACCGCTTGATGCAAGTGAGCGCAATCTTCAGATTTCTTCTCGCAAAAAGTGGAATCAAGACAAGAACTTTTTCACAAACTCGCAGTGCAGTGCAGGCGAAGTAGGGGCAGGATTTAGCTGAAGTTGGTCCTGGCGAGGCGCCTTGTTGAATAAGTAAGCGCAGGATCTCAGGCAGTCCGTTGTGCGTGGCTAATCGGCACCGCGAAGCATCACGGTGACTGCCAATGGAAGCCCTTGTTTGAAAGCACGTGCCGCATTTCGAGTTAACCATCTGGCCACGTAAAAGCGTTCCGGCCACCCGAAGGTGGCCGGAAGTGTCTTACGTATTTGCTGGTTAATTTACCGTCAGACTGACCGTTGTCGAGTGGCTGAGGGCACTGGCACCGCTGCTAGCGGCGGTCACGGTTATCTGGTAGGTCCCCGGCGCGATAGCGTTCTTGGTGCTGTTGGCGCCGTTGGTACCGCAGCTAACGGAGAGCAGGACTGCACCAAGCACAACCAGCACCAGCAGAATCATCGCTCGCCGCTTTCTTCCCGAAACGCCTCCGGCCACCACCATTCCAAACATGCCGACCGGGAAAATCGAGGCGAAGATCGGTCGTGGTCCTTGCCTCAGTTCCGTTGTGTTAGGCAGGGTTTGGCTACTGCTACCGGAAATCGCGAGCGTGATCTTCGATGTTGGACTGGAGGTGCCGTCCATTGCTAACGAAGCCGGAGATGCCGTGCAAGTTGCTCCGGCGGGAGCGGTGCACGTTAGAGCCAGTTGCTGATTGAAACCATTTAGCGGAGCTGCGCTAACTTGAAAAGTAACCGACCCGCCCGAGGACGACGTGGTGATCGTTTGCTGGGAACTGGTCAGGGTAAAGTCGGGCGCACCCGAGGAACCCGGTGAGGTACCAGTGCCGGTCAGCGCGACCGATTGAGGTGAGTTTGCCGCAACACCTGTGATGGTCAGGCTGGCAACCGAGTTTGCGGCTGCGGCAGGACCAAATGTCACCTGGATCGTGCAATTAGCATTGGCCGCTAGAGTCGCCGGACTGATGGGGCAGTTGTTCGTCTGTTTGTAATCAGGGCTGCCGGTTGTGATGCTGGAAATGGTTAGCGGGAACGCCGAAGAGGTGTTCGTTAGCGTAACCGTTTTCGCAGCGCTGGTTGTGCCAGTCTGTTGGTTGCCAAACGCCAGAGTGGAGGGCGAAAGCTGAATGGTGCCCTGGACAACCACACCGCTACCCGACAGCGCCACGGTTTGAGGACTATTAGCCGAATCGTCAGTGATTTGGATGATGTCCGGCCGCGACCCTCCCGCCGTAGGCGAAAATGTGACCGTGATTGTGCAATTGTCTTTTGCGCCTCCAGCCGGAGTAAGTTGCGAGCCGCAGTTATTGGTTTCCGTGTAGTCACCGCCGGTGCCGGCAAACGTGATACCAGCGATGTTCAATAGACCACTACCGGTATTCCGCAGAGTCACTGTCTGACTCGCTGACGTTGTCCCTACATTCTGGTTGCCAAAGTTCAGACTTGCCGGACTCACCGCCGCGACGGGGAAGCTTGCCCCATTGATCAGAACCGCAAATGCGTCACTTGTGCCACCACCATAAATGGTCTTTCCTGCCAGAGCGGCTGCGGTCGGCACGATTGGGAAATCCACCGACTGCGTGGTTCCACCAACGTAGATGTTTCCGCTGTTGTCCACTGCGATTCCATGGCCGGTATCGGAGGAAGCTCCGCCGAGGTAAGCCATCATGGTCGTTGCCGAACCGCCGGGATTCACTCTTGCAATAAAGGCATCTTGAGGACCAAGAAGTGCGGTCTCAGCATTGCCGGACGAATCCTGCAGGGGATTAATGACGTTCAAATCAGGCGATGTAGTGCTGCCCGCGACATACGCAGCACCACCACCACCGAGCGCAATCGCAAGTCCCTGGTCATCTCCCTTACCGCCCAGGTACGTGCCATAGAGAATATGAGAAGCAGGAATGTCGAGTTTGATTACGAAGGCGTCCTTTCCGCCGATAGCAGAGGAGTTAGCGGATCCCGGAGTAGTAAGCAGGCTGCCCGCCGATACACCAGTAATGTAAGCCTGTCCCGAATTATCGACAGCAACTGCTCTTGCGGAGTCGGGAGCAGCATCGGTATCCGGACTGGTGGAAAGCGCAGTAGCGTAAATCTGGTGACCATCAAGGCCACTCAGCTTGAGAATCCAAGCGCCGGTCTTTCCGTAATTGATACCCTCGTACCCTGCGTAAAAGAGGTATGGTGTCAAATCAGCCGTATTGGTTCCGCCAACTGCGAAAACGTCACCGACGGGGTCCAGTGCCACACCATAGGCTTCCGTAGTTGCAAAGATGATGGAGGGCGGAACCGGACCAAGGTCGAACCAAGCGAACGCACCGCTGGTTTCGGGGATTCCGGCTTTAATCTTGATCGACCCGCACGGCCATGTCAGACCTGAAGAGGTTCCCGTGCCTTCCGCCAGAAGAAGCTGGGGGGGCGTCGAATCTGTCAAACCGCAATTGGGAGTGCCAATCGTTATGGCTCCGAGCGGGACTTGTACGCCTGTGACATAACTAGGGCCGTTCAAGCTCGGCCAGGTCGGTTGTGGACCCACCGGCTCTCCTCCAAACAGCGTGGAAAAGAAATAGTACGTTTGTGTTGCGTCCGGTGTGGCAGGACAAAGTGTGCCGAAATTGCAGTTTGTGTCGGTAAGAGAGGAAGCTCTAGGCGAAACTGGTGAAGCTCCCGGAAGCACGGGTCCTGCAATATGCAATCCGAAATCGAGCTTTGTGACAAACGCCACGCATTTTTCGGTCTTTGGCTGGATCGAGTTATAAGCGGGAAAATCTGGAGAACATGTTTGTCCAACAGCGGAAACGTTTTGTTGCTGATCCACTGCTATTCCGAATCCCTGATCGATGTTAGTACCGCCAAGGTACGTTTCTCGAACCAAGGCACCCGTGGAGTTGAGAATAGAGATAAACGCATCGCTGTCACCACCGTTGTATGCCGAGGTGTGATCGGTCGGACCTGGCGTCGTAAGCAGCGGCAGATCGAAGAAGTTCGTAGTTCCAACCAGATAAACGTTCCCCGCGGCGTCGACGGCAACGCCATTTCCTGACGCCGTGGCGGGGTTCGGAACCGGTATCGTACCGGCGATAAAGGTAGTCCATGCCACCGTTTGTCCGGTTGGATCAAGTTTGGTTACAAATGCGTCGCAGGCAGTTTGCGTGCCTTTGAAGTTTGTACCGCCGATAAAGTCGCTCGAGCAGGACTGTCCGGCGACATAGGCATTGCCCGTACTATCGATCGCGATTCCATTCCCGCTATCGGCCTGGCTACCGCCCAGGAACGTGGAATACGTGAGCATCGGATCGATAACGAGCTTTCTGCGCTTGTCGTAGTTATTTATGTGCAGACTAGCTTCATTGGTCCCTTTCAGCGCATACTCCACGGCGACAGGAACTCGCTTACCATCGAGTAACTGATAAGCATACGGCTTGTGGAAACTGAACTCGTTTCCATTGACTCGTGCAACAAGGTCGCCTTGCTGGGAAAGCGAGAGCCCTTCAGCTCCATCTACCTTCAAAGCGATCGCCCTCGGATCAGCGCCCGCTGCGACGATGAAGTCGAATTCGAGGCGACGATGATCTCCGTAGTACATCACGTCGATGCCGGGATAGATAGATTTCGCTTGAACCTTCGCATAGGTCTTGACTCCCAGGCGCCAGTTTCGGGAATCGTGACCGCGATAGTAATTGATAACTCCGGGCAGCAGTTCAATAGCTTCTAACCGGGTTGAGGGACTCGCATTTTCAAAAGCGAAGTGCAGCGAGGAGTTCGGTTGTGCACCATTATTAATAGCAACATAGGCATCGTTAGCCCCGATTGCAACGCGGTAGCTACCGCTGCCGGCGATAAAACGACCAGAGGTTTGCGCCGGCTCGAAGCTCATTGGCACTCTCGCCAACGCCGTCGCGGCCACGGCTCCAGGCTTAGCTGTGTGCGTCTCCGCAGAAATCATGAGCTGCGGAAGTAAAAAAAAGATGGCCAGCAACGAAATCCTCGTTCTGAGCTTCATATGTGCGTTCCTCAACAGGCAGGGAGATATTTCGGCGTTCATGCCGAACCTAGCTGAAGAATCCAATCCCACGTCGGAACAAAGGTTGGAATCTCGTGGCGATACTATCGACGATCATTATTTAGGTGCACAAGGTTACCTGGGTAATCGCATCGACGATGTCAACATCCCCAGCTAAAGGCAATGCCCGAATTGGGAATAAGACCTAGGTAGTATCACTGAGAATCGGATCGAATCTTGCGGCCGGGGGATGAATTGATCACGACAACTACAGCTGGAAGCGTTCACTGGATCAACAATAGAGTGTTTGCTAGGTGCATCCACCGATTACGAGAGGACGAGGCTGGACTTCTCCTCCGTGTTCCGTGCTTCCGTGTTCATCCACTCCAGTGGAGATCCCCAACATTGGAGAGTTGTCGCAAATTTCCGCACGGAGGAGAACTAGAGCACGCTCTTAAAGAGAAAACAAAACACGGGGGGGAAAAACTCGGGCTCACAGAAAAGATTCTGGATCGGGTGGAACACACACACGATGCGGCAACCTAATGGAAGTTTACGAACCAGGCCTGATCCGGCAGCATGGCAGACTTTGCCGCAGCTACTGCGGTCGCACTCGAAAAGAAGGCTTTTGGCATGTCGCCTGAGGACGAACTGATTCAAGGATTCCGCACGTCGGAAAACGCGTTAACCCATCAATTCAGTCTTGAGCTCAGTTGCGAGCTAAAGGCAGTTGATCTGGTTTCGAGCTGGAACTAGAGGACAATTCGGCAAGAACACTCTTCGCCTCGTCCGCTTGAGGAGCTGGAACCGACAACTGAAGGGCACGCTGTAATGCCTGACGAGCATCTTGCGCACGCTGTAATTTCCACAGAATCATCCCGTAGTGATACTGATACAAACCGTTTTGAGGAACATGATCAACAACATCCTTAAGAGAGCTTGCAGCCGAATCGTACAAGCCTTTTCTGTACTCGATCCAGCCTAGAGTGTCTGAGATTGAAGGATCCACAGGAAATTTCGATTTTGCCTTTTGGCCAAGACTAAGAGCCATGTCCAGGTTTCCGCCGTGTTCGCAATAGAGCCAGGCGAGGTTGTTGAGGGCCGGAGCGTAATCGTCATTGCGCTCCAGGGCGCGCTGATATGTCTGCTCGGCATTGCTGAAGTCGCCTGACTGTTCAAGGAGCTGCCCGAGTTGGACGTATCCGACCATATAGTCGGGATGAAGGTCGAGCAGCTTGCGAGCGTCACTGATGCCGTCCGAAAGCTTTCCCTCTGCCGCATGAGTACGCGACAAACCCATCCAAGCAACTGCAGAGTTGGCATTCAACTTAGCCGCCGTCGAGTACGCATCTGCTGCCGCGTCTAATCTCTTATTTGAGAATTCCAGATCGCCGAGGATTTCGTAAAACTTGCTCTGCCCAGGAGCACGTTGGTTCTGAAGCTGCACGCGAGCGATCATTCTCTCCGGATGCTTTTGCACCGCGTAAACGCGGAGGAGGTCTACAAGGGCAGGAGCAAACTTCGGATCTGAAACCAGAGCTGCCTCAAACTCATCTTCTGCTCCCTTGTAGTCCTTCTTGGTTGCTAGCGCGACGCCGAGTTTTTCGAGGACGGCTGAATTCGAAGAATCACCTGCAAGTAAAGTTCGAAGCTTCTGAACGGCAGTATCAGTATCTCCTGTCTGGATGAGCGCCGTCGCCTCCAGCAACCGTGCCGGAAGGAAGGCGGCATTCCTTTTCAGCGCCTGATCTGCAAAATTCAATGCCAGCTTGCCGCTTCCCTGCTGCAGATATAGTTGTCCCAAATCCACATAGGCCCAAATGAAGTCGGGATCCTTTTGAAGCGCGTCATTGAAGGCGGATACCGCCTGAGCGGACTGTCCTTGGTCGGCATAGGCAAGACCAAGATAGAAATGAGGTAAAGGCAATTCCGGACTGTCGTGTACGAGACGCTGAAGACTGGCAATGGCCTTTGCCCTGGCGCCTCGCGCAAACTGCAGACGCGCTTCGAAGAGCCGCGCTTCAACGTCTTTGGGCTTCTGTGCAAGTAACTCGTCGTTCAGCTTCTCCGCGTAATCCCAGTCCTGTTGGTTGAGAGCGACCTCGATCAAACGTCGCTTCACCACATCATTCTTGGGATCTCGACTCAGGGCCTCGGAAAATATTTGCTTCGCGTGCTCTCCGTCTCCGGCTCGGAAATAAAAATCGCCAACTACAGTTAACACAGCGAGGGAATCGGATGTTTGCGCTCGTAGTTGTTCGAACAAAGGCCCAATCTTCTCGTTATCCCCCAGCTTCAGGTAAGCTTCTGCGGTGATTACATACAATGTAGACTGCTTAGGATTGTGTTGGATTCCATTTAGAAGAGTTGCGATCTCGGCATCGGGGTTCTTTTGCAATCGCTGCGTCTCTGCCAGATATACATAACCAGGAACAAAAGTGGGATCTACTTCGATCGCCTGATTCAGGACACGTGCTGCATCGTTATAGCTTTCTTCTCGCAGGTAAACTGCTCCTGCCTGAACAAATCCGATTCCCTTATCGGGTTTTAGTCGCTGACAGGTATCGAACTCCTCGATTGCAGACTTGTACTGTTGCTGCGCCAACCACGTATTGCCGACAAGTAGATGCGCATCATAGTTGTCGGGTTCAATCTGCAGGACAAGGTCTGCTTCGTGTCGCGCAGCGTCAAATTGCTTCGTACCGGCAAGCATCTCCGCAATCGCGAGATGACCAGCTACGTTTTTCGGATCGATGTGAGTGGTGGCCTGTAATTCGCGATAGGACTCCTGCCATCTTCCTAACCTGCCGAGCGATAGTGCCAGATTGTAATGCGCTTCCGCAGATGCCGGGTCGACTTGTGCAGCTCGCCGAAACTGAATGCTTGCCGCTTCATACTGAGACTTGGCCATGTACTTCTGCCCGCTGTCAATGAAACGTGCGCGTCGCACCTTCGGATCCCTCGAGCACCCGATGGCTGACAGAATCAACAGACAGCAGAACGCAAAATATAGATTTATTTTCTTGGCTCGCATGGAATCAATCACGAATACCTGATTTATTTTCCTGACTTGGCCGCAGTTCGTTCACTATCTCGTGTGTAGTATTGCCTGTAGTATTTACTCTCGCTGCTAATGGCGTCATTGAGAATGGTGGCGCACAGCTTTGTGCGATCGATAGCGTCTACTGTTTTCGTCAATGCCCCCTTTGGCGTCAAACCCTCCCTCACTACCAGCAGCACCCAATCGCACATCGTCGACCAGACACCAGAATCGGCCAACGGCATTACTGGTGGTGAGTCGACGATGATCCATTCAAAGGAGTTCGCCAGCTTGGATAGTAGGCCGCTGGTTGCCGGTAATTGAATTTTTGTGAGGGGCTGCTCAACCGCGTCGCCGGCAGGCAAGAACCACAACGGCATGCTGGATTCACGCAATAAGTAATCTGCAATTGAAGATTTCTCGTCCGTCCAGTTCGTAAAGCCGCGGCGCTCACGAACTCCCAACAGATGGTGCAGCGTTGGCTTGTGCAGGTCGCCATCGATCAGCAGAGTCCGTTCGCCTTGAGTTGCAAGTGTGATAGCTAGATTGGCGCTCATCATGCTCTTTCCATCTCCCCGAACCGCGCTGGCCATAAGGAGACGGTTTCCGTTGCGTCGCGCACGCATTTGGCGTAGAGAAGCTGCAAGGCCCCTCAGCTTTTCTGCTGCGAGCGTGTGGGGCTCGGAAAGCGACACCAGTCGCGAGCCAGCAACCGCAGGAACTCGAAATTCACGAACAGAGTCGAACTGAGCAAAATCGTTTCCCAGTGCTGCAAGAACACTTGGAGAATCGGTCAATGGATCGCGTTCCGTGGCGGGACCAATCGCTCCGGCGTTCAGTTGTTGTAATGCTTCGAAAACTCGACTCATCAGGACTTTCTTTCGCGGCTAGCTTGCGCCTACGGCAGCTTTTGAAGCTATCACCACCGGCGCAGGCCCATGGCCAGCAACTTCCTTCTTGTGCGCTGGAGTGTTCAGGCACAAATCTCGAGCAACTTCTTCAATCGTCTCGGCGCATACGACTGTATGCTTGAGCGCATAACTCGTAATCAGCGCCGATTCAGCAATTATGTTGATCAATCGTGGAATTCCGGTTGAGTACTTTTGAATTGCCTCGATGGATGCAACCGAAAAAATCTTCGTATGCTGTTGCTTTGCTCCTGCAAACCATAACCGGCGCTCAATATACTCACGCGTTTGCCGGATGGTTAGCGCCTCCAGGCGGGATCGCAAAGCGATTCGCTGCTTGAGCTGCCGCAGATTCTGAGAATCCAATTTTTCGTCAAGCTCAGGTTGGCCAATCAGCACGATCTGCAACAGCTTTTCGTTCGACGTCTCAAGATTGGTAAGCAGCCTGATCTCTTCCAGTAATTCCCACGACAGCAGATGCGCCTCGTCGATAACGATAACCCCCGTTGAACGTTGGCGATATAGTCCCAAAAGAAACTGATTCAGCGATGCGAGTATTTCTCCTTTGTTCTTGCCAACTGCGGGGACTCCCATATCGCGCGCAGCGTACTGTAGAAACTCCAAGGCAGAGAGGAGAGGGTTGAAAATGTAGCCAACAGCGATCCGCTGCCACGTGAGAGTCTTAAGAAGATAACGAGCAAGGAGAGTCTTCCCCGTTCCAACTTCCCCGGTGACAACCACAAATCCTTTACGGCGGTCGATCCCGTAGCTTAGGATCGCTAGCGCCTCATTATGTTGAGGCGTGCCATAGTAGAAGCGAGGATCTGGTGAGATCTCGAAAGGATTACTCGTTAGTCCGTAAAATGCCTTATACACTCGCTAGGCCTTGTAGTACAAAAATAGAGTTGCTGCTGGAATTGTAAGGGCGATCATTGCTGCCATCGTTCCATCGAGTATGTGAGCGAAGGTCCTTCGCCTCGCTTCCGCAAACGTGCGGACGGCTGGAATCAGTACCATATTTCGACACTCGACAATCTTCGCGAGCTCTTCCTCCCCATAGATCCTTCCACCCATCAACTCGCGGAGAACAACATAGGCGCCAGCCAGCAGCAGCCCGAATCCAATTCCGGCGAAGCTGAAAAGAACGCGATTTGGAAAATACGGCCTTTGCGGAAGACTGGGCGGATCGATCATTCGAAACTGCTCACCCTGCTGTCGTTTCTCGAGATTTGTCGCCATTTCCGACTGGTTCCGCTTGGCGAGAAGAGACTCGTAGTAAGCGCTCGATTGCTCATGATCGCGAGTAATTGCGGCCAGTTCCTGCTCGCGTGCAGGCGCAAGGTTTAGTTTGTTCTGATAGGAATCTATCTCGCCTTCGATATTCTTTATTTCCGTCTTTCGATTTGCGATCTCGAACTCGGTTGCTTTCAGTTGGCTTTGAATCTGCAGCATCGGTCCCGCAGCTTGAAGATCCTCCCCGACAACAGCCGTCTGAACGATACCTGAGCTTTTCTGATCGTCGGATTGCGCATCCGAAGAAGCCGCCTTTTCGGCCTCTGCGATTTCTTGCTGAAGACGAACCACATCTGGATGGCGGGGAGTGTATTTCGCCTGGAGCTCGGCAAGTTGTGATCTGAGTTGCTGAAGGCGTTGAGTGGAAGTATAGGAAGCCGGAGCCGCAGTCCCTTTTTGGTCCGGTGCAGCAGCAGGACGAAGCGCGCGGTATTGGGTGATGAGAGACTGCAGGTAGAGTCTTTGCTGCTGCGCCTGATTCAAAGCATCATTTGCGCTCTGCAGCCGGTTCTGCAGCCCCGTAAGAATCTGCACGTTACTCCCTATCTGCTCGGGGAGTTGGCCGAGGTACCGGCTCTTGAATTCGCGGAGCCGGAGCTCTTGCTGCTCGAGATTCTTTCGTGCAGCGTCCAGCTGGTTATCGAGAAAATCTGTTGTGTCCTCGGAAAGCTGTTGTCTGTTCTGGAGGTTCTCCTCGATGAACAGTGAAGTAAGCTCTGCAGTTACCTGCTGCGCCATGATCGGCGAATCTGCAGAATAGGACACCTTGAACGCACTCACCTGAGTAGGCGTCGAACGCACAAGCTCGATGTGAATGTCGTTGGTCATCCGATCGACGACGCTATCTGCGCTGGAACGCTTCTGATCGACTCCGTAGAGATGGAACTTGGTTGCGATCGCCATCAAGCGAGTCCGGCTAAGAATCTGTTCCGTCATGCTCTGGAGCCGTTGTTGCAAATCGACGGCTATATTAGGCTCGACATAGTGCTCTGGAACCTTTTGTTGCTCGACTAGAATCAATGTCTCCGAGCGGTATTTGGAAGGCAGAATCCACGCAGCACTCACTACCAGCAGCCAACCGGCAAACACCAATGCCAAGACGGAACGGCGATGGGTAGAGAATCGTCTCAACCATCCCTTAATCGTTGGCCCAGTTCTAATCTCTTCTTGCTCCATCTTATCTTCCGATCGGCCGAGTCAAGTTGTAGGAGAGCGATACGGACACAACGTTGTGAGTCGGGTATGCGAAGGTTGAAAGACCAGGGGACAAAAACTCCTGATGAAACGCTGACACATTAGCCGTAATGCTTCTCGTGACAGGACGACTTAGCCCAACGCCGGCTATAACGGAGTCTGGAGTCAATCCAGCCGGGAACGATCCCAGCGCTGCACTTGTAAAGTAGGTTGTGAACGCATTCAGCTTGATTCGCCGAGTGAGCTGTCTGTCTGCAGTAAAATTCACTGTCCTCGCCTGTGCTGCTCCTCCGGTAGTTTGCGAAAAATCGCTTACCTGTTGAATGAAACTTATTCCCAAGCCATTTCGCTCGCCCTGCCAATAAAGAGTGGATCCAAAAGACAAAGAAGATGCTTGCCCTTCGAATCTTTGGACGGAAATGCCCAAACCAGCGTCGTGAATATTGGATAACTCAGGTCCAGCAAACAAGGAAAGCTGGACATGCGGACTCAGAGAAAGAGTCGTGAAGCCCAATACCGTATTCGTCAGCGTGGATGTTCCGGACTGTTGCGATGAGAAGTTGCGCGCCGAGTAGTCCACACCAATGTTGTAAATCGGGCTTAGCCGATGAGAAATGTACGAATGCGCGGACCATGATTGAGAGCGCAAGCTTTGGTTCAGAGCGTTATCCTCGCCGAACGCAGTTCGGTAGATCGAGTCGCTGAAGGAGCCGCCCACTCCTACCGACGTATACTGCGCGATTCGATAGACTAAATCGCTGCCCGCCAGTTCGCTCGTTTGATGAACACGAGCGCCGACGAAGGGGTTATTTGGCCGTTCAAGAACTCCAACCTGCGGAAGTACTGAGTTCGCGTAAACGCTCTCCAGTGGGTTAGACGTAGTAATGAAGGAAGCGCGGAGACTCAGGCTCAGCCGGCGGGAAAACAAATATTGGAACTGTCCTCCAGCGGACTGCGATATGTCGCTCTGACTCGCGACGGTGCTGCTGAATGTGTATCCCGGACTGTAATAAAAGTTAGCCTGCAGCCTGGGTCGGTTCATTGCGAGCCCAAACTGCGGCTGAATCAAACTAGTGAAATTGCTTTTCCCTCCCGATCCTTGAGCATTGTCATCAAACGCGTTCGTGGTAGATAAGCCATAGCTCAGAATGTTGCTGCGCGTTGCATCCTCGCGCGTTAACGGCGCCGTGCCGAGTTCAGCCGGGTTAACAGGTTCCTGGGCGAACAATGGGAGGACGGACATTATGATTCCGGCCAGCGTAAGTTTTCTGAGCATATACATTTCCTTGTGCAAACGCCTACGGGACGACGACAGTGTCTCCAGATTGCAAGATGACATTTTGATTAAGCTTTTTACCCTTAATCACGTCCTTGTAATTAAACGGCAGGCGAGTATTGCCGCGGAGCACGTAAATCCTGCTGCCTTTGGCGAAGTCGCGAAGACCGCCGCCAACTGCGATTGCGTCGAGGACGGTCATAGGTTGCGAAAGAGCAAACGATCCGGGGTGATTGATCTCGCCAACAATGTTGAACTTAAGGCTCTTCACTTCTTGAACTATTACGGTCACTTCCGGATTGGCTACATAGGCCTTCAGACCCTCTTTCAGAGTGCTCTCCAGCTTCTGCGGCGTCAGGCCGCTTGCCTGTACATCGCCAATGAGGGGCAAAGTAATCTTGCCATCCGGCCTGACTGGCACCGTACGTGAAATCTCTGGCTCTTTCCAGATGTTAACGGCGAGCACGTCTTCACTTCCGATCACATAATCCTTGGGTATCGAGTTGGTCGCGATAATTGTGCTGCCAGGAGCGGCAGGAGCGGACTCCTGAGCATGCGACTGAGCAAAGCAGCAGCCTGCAAGCGTAATCATGACAATAAGTATTTTGCTTCTCATCTTAGTTCCTCAATGCTTTATCCGACTCTAACGAAGTACTGACCCTAATTAACATTACAACCCGGAGCGATCGGCTCAACATCGCAGCCGTCTACAGTAATCGACAGAGAGCGCTGAATGGTTTCAACCGATAGCACGAGCCTACTACTACCGTTAAAGCGTGTGAGAATACCTTCAATACCCTCCAACGCTCCTCCACGCAGGCGAACTCTCTGACCGACGTTAAGGTAGGGATGGTATGACACACCTACACGGTTCGCTAATAGCCTTTGAATCGTTTCAATTTCCGAATCAGCAATTGAAATGCTCTGATGGTTGCCGCCCACAAAGCTTAATACGCCGGCAGTGCGAAGAACCTCAACCCGGGTTGAATTGGAAAAATCGACATTCACAAAGGCATAACAAGAGAAAAGCGGGACTTCAACGCTCATCCGCCGGTCCGACCATTGTCGAACTTCGCTATACAACGGCAAAAACGTTGTTATTCCCCTGCGGTGCAATTCTGAGACAACTCTCTTCTCATGCCTTGATCGGGTATGGATGGCATACCATGCAGTCTTCTGCAAAGGAACGAGATTCAACGCCGTACTAACTTGACAACTACTCATAGCCCGCCTGAGTTTCCCCAACTTAAATGCCGGTTGATGCGATTACGCCTAACTTACTGCTGAATCCTGCTTAGAGAACACCTGAGAATCCTTCAATTTGTACAACAATGCCCGATAACTGATGTTCAGAGCCCGGGCCGTCTGCACGCGATTCCAGCTATGGGCCTGCAAGGTGCGAATAATGATCTGCCGCTCGAAATCCCTCACCATGGTCTTAGTCATTTTTTTCAATGACATTGGGGCGTCTGCCGGAGGAAAAACCTCATCGACTGTTGTGTATTGCTTAGGAAGAAGATCGACCGAGATTGCCTCCTCCGAGCCGAGAATGACATATCGCTTTATGAGGTTCTCGAGCTGACGAATATTGCCAGGCCAGTGGTACTCCTGTAAAAGACTAAGAAGCTCACGCGAAATGCTCTTCGCCGAGCAATTGAATTCCATGTTGTAAAGCGCGATAAAGTACTGGACCAGTTCGGGAACGTCCTCTTGACGGTGCCGCAATGGCGGCAGATGAAGATTGACAACGTTAATTCGATACAACAGATCCTGCCGAAAACTTCCGTTTGCAACGGCTTTTTCGAGATCTCGATTGGTCGAGCAGATTACGCGCACCTCGACCGATTTTTCCTGCTGTGCGCCGATAGGACAGAACCGGCCGTCCTGCAGCAGTTGCAGTAGCTTTGCCTGCAGTCCAAGATCCAGCTCCCCGATTTCATCCAGGAATAGCGTGCCTCCGTTTGCGAGCGTTACCCTGCCTTGTCGGTTGGTGTTGGCTCCCGTAAAGGCTCCCTTTTCATAACCAAACAGTTCGCTTTCGAACAGACCCGCCGGAATTGCAGGGCAGCTAACCTTTACAAAAGGACCGCGGTGAACAAACGAGGAAGCATGGATAAGCCGAGCTAGAACTTCCTTTCCAGTGCCACTCTCTCCTTGGATCAATACGGGAACGTTGCTGCGTGCGACCGCCTTCAGTCTTTCCTGAATTGTGCGCATTCGTCGGCTTCGACCGAAGATCAGCTCTTCACTGAGTCCCGGCTCAACCTCGCCGTTCCTCCATTCATTGCTGCCGACATGTGCAACGCCTTGACTGAAATCCACAGTAGTCCGCTTGGTTCCTTGTCTTTTCTGCTTGAATCCACCTTGGCAGAAGCACTCTTGCTGCCATACAGGCGAGCGCGTTAGAAAATGACGGGATTCTGATATTTGTCTAATATTTTCAGCTACTTACGATCAAAGATCCGCAAGACTTCTGCCGCAGACTAGGCGCAATAGAGTGCTCAGGAAGGGCGCTTCGTCGCGCATAAAGGAAATTGCATTCACAGTGTGAAAACAGTTTCCACTTTTTCTCTAAACCCCACGCCTCCCAGGTGCATTGGCTAGGAAAAAAGCGAAGAATCCACCCCCTTGAATTCTTCCACTCATGTTCTTGCACGCCAGAGGAACCTCAAATCCTGCGATGCTGCAAAGTTCTGCACATGGACTCACACTGAAACGTCCAGGCGCTCGAGCTAAATCTTTCTAATTGATTGGATATCAGAGACTTAGAACCCATTACGAAGGTACATGGCCTTTGGGCGTGCGCGTGCTTCTCTGGATAGACGTGATACGCCACAGAGGCAAAATAGGGTTTGCGACGGTCTTCTTCCTGCTCTTCACTCTGTCGATGTACGCTGAAGATGCCGCTTCTAGCGGAAAGATAACTTCGGATTCGGCGACATCGACTACATTGAATGGCGCCCTAACGACAGAGAACACACTGTCCGCCAAGAACACATCACCGGCCCTGGTGCCTGCCACTCCAGAGCCTGTTCAGCCTACGCACACGATGATCCTGCAGAGGCCTAAGGCCGAAGTTGGGCATTCGGAGGTTTTGGCTTGGCGAACTCTTCTAGTCGCGGAACATTCCGCAGCTGTGTTTGACGCCTGGTCCACCAGAAAAGCATTGATCAGCGGAAATGGCTACGAACGCGATCCGCTAATGAAACCCTTCGCGAATTCCGCAACGGTGTATCCCGCGACTCAGGCTGCCCCGCTTCTGTTCGACTTTCTTGCATACCGAATGATGAGGAGTCAGAATCGATATCTTCGCAGTACCTGGTGGTTGCCCCAAGCCGCATCGCTTATCGGATCCGTTTGGTGTGGGTCGCGCAACTTGCGAGTCGCAAACCTAAAGCACTAATGCTCAAATGCATTCTTAATTGAACTTACGGGCTTACGCTCATTTAAGCTGGAGGAATGATACTGAATGTCGGGTGTAGAAACCTTGCAAATTGGAACTGAGCACTTTCTCGAAAAGACGAAGTCTCGTGAACTGCGCGTTGGTGTGATTGGACTGGGCTATGTTGGATTGCCCTTAAGTTTGCTTTTTAGTGAGCAGAAGTTCCGGGTCACCGGCTTCGACGTCGATCAGCGAAAGGTTGACACGCTCACCGCAGGCGGCTCGTACATTTATCGCATCCTGCCCGATGAGATCGCAGCGGCAAAGACTTCGGGCTTCGCCGCAACCGCCGACTACGCTCACATCTCGGAAATGGACGCAGTCATTATCTGCGTTCCCACTCCGCTCAACGATCACCATGAGCCAGATCTTAGCTACATCGAGAAGACCGCGCACGCGATCGCTCCGAACCTGCGCGCCGGCCAGCTGATCGTCCTCGAAAGTACCACCTATCCTGGCACCACTGAAGAAGTGCTCGTTCCTATTCTCGAAAAAGAAAACAAGCTCAGTCTAAAGGCAGCTCGCGAAGGCTCTTCCCTGCACGGCACCTTCCACGTTGCCTTCTCGCCGGAGCGCGAAGATCCAGGCAACACCCAGGTTGCGCGCCGCGATATTCCCAAAGTCATCGGCGGTCTCGATACACTGGCTACCCGGTATGCCGGTGCACTTTACAACTCAATCTTCAATCGTGTGGTTCCGGTTTCATCCCCGGCAACTGCGGAGATGACAAAACTTCTTGAGAACATCTACCGCTGCGTAAACATCGCGTTGGTAAACGAACTCAAGCTGCTCTGCCTCAGGATGGGCATCGATATCTTCGAAGTGATCCAGGCCGCAGCCACCAAGCCCTTCGGCTTCCAACCGTTTTATCCGGGACCAGGACTCGGTGGGCACTGCATTCCTATCGATCCGTTCTATCTCTCCTGGAAGGCCAAAGAGTTCGACTTCCACACCCGTTTCATCGAACTCGCCGGCGAAGTAAACCTGAGCATGCCGTATCACGTGGTATCCAGCGTAGCCAAGGCCATGAATGACCGCAGAAAGACGCTGAATGGATCAAAAGTCCTGGTGCTCGGGCTCGCTTATAAAAAGGATATCGACGATCTACGCGAGTCTCCGTCGCTGACGATTCTCGAACTGCTGCAGAAGGAAGGGGCGGAGGTTCGCTACAACGACCCATTCTTCCCGACCGTGGGACGCGGCCGCAAATACGATCTCAACATGACCAGCACTCCGCTGTCCGAACTCGAAAGCTTCGACTGCGTGTTGATCGTGACCGATCACTCCACGTATGACTACAAGGACATCGTGAAACGCGCGAAACTGGTCGTCGATACCCGGAACGCGACGCAGGGTATGGTTGCCGACAATCTCGTCCGTTGCTGATTCTGTTCTCGCAAACACAAAAGCCAACTTCTAATCTTGAGATTGCCCGGCGCAAAATCGCCGGGCACTTTTTTTGCTTCGGAAGAGTGTTCCTTTAGAGGCATTGCCGAAATTGCCATTCCTTTTGCATTCTTGAAGCAAGCTCATGAAATGCGCAGTGATCGGCGGTGGCATCAACGGAGTCATGTCGGCCTGGGCTCTGGCAAAACGAGGTCACCAAGTTGACCTCTACGAGCGTGGCGAGCTGATGGGAGCTACCAGTTCCGCATCCACTAAGCTGATCCACGGCGGACTGCGTTACCTGGAAGTCGGAGAGTTTCGTCTGGTGCGTGAAGCTCTGCGCGAGCGCCACTTCTGGCTGAATTCGGCTCCCGATCTGGTACACCGGATCGAACTTATCCTTCCTGTCTACCGCTGGTCGCGGCGCGCACGTTGGTTGATCCGCCTCGGACTGTTTCTTTACGACTCCCTGGCGGGAAAATTCAATGTTGGACGGCACCGCTGGCTCAGTTCCTCTGAACTGCAAGGCCTCATGCCTGAGCTTGCCTCGGACGAGCTTCTCGGCGGCTTCGCCTTTTTCGACGCCCAGATGGATGATCGCGCACTCGGCCTTTGGGCTGCTGACATGGCGCGTAGCTCCGGGGTGAATATCCGAACATCGACCAGAGTGGATGCAATCAGCGCTGACGGTGCAGTGGCCCTGAACGGGAGCAGCATTGGATACGACGTAGTGATCAACGCTGCGGGTCCTTGGGCCGAAGCTTTACTTCAGAAGAGCGGCATCTCCTCATCGCACCATCTCGATCTAGTACGCGGAAGCCACTTGCTCTTAAATCGGCAGGCTTCACATGGACTCCTCGTGGAGTCACCGCAGGAGGAGCGCTTCTGCTTCATACTTCCCTATCAGGGAAAGACACTGCTGGGGACAACTGAAGTGCGGCAGACTCTTGATACTCCGATCCAGTGCACGCCCCAGGAACAGGCATATCTGCTCAACATTTACAATCGCTACATACGCCCGTCCGCACGTGAGGATCAGATTTGGGGCAGGTTCGCGGGTGTCCGACCCTTGATTCGCTCTAGCGCGAATCAATCGCGAGCGACGCGCGAATACGCCATCGAAGTCACCGGACGCCTGCTCACGATTTTTGGCGGCAAATGGACCACTGCCCACGCACTCGGGGAGCGAGTAGCGTCTCGCGCGGAATGGCTCGCCCGTCGAGAGTAAGAATGAAGGGACGAAGATGGAATTCATCGATCTGAAGGCGCAGTATCGCAGACTGGAATCCTCGATCCAGGCGCGCCTGACCAAAGTCATGCAAAGCGCCCAGTTCATCATGGGCCCGGAGGTGGAAGAGCTCGAATCCGCGCTTGCCACTCGCGTAGAGGCAAAGCACTGCATCACTTGCGCCAGCGGCACGGACGCTCTGTTGCTCGCACTCATGGCTCTGGGTATCGGCGTCGGTGACGAGGTCATAACCACTCCATTCACCTTCATCGCTACTGGCGAAATGATCGCATTACTGGGTGCCAAGCCCGTCTTCGTCGATATCGATCCCCGAACTTACAACCTCGATCCCAAACTGTTGCCGGCCGCTATTACATCGCGTACCCGCGCTATCATGCCCGTCGCTCTGTACGGCCAATGTGCCGAGATGGATGTTATCAACAACATTGCGGAACAACACGGACTTCCGGTGATCGAGGATGCGGCGCAGAGCTTCGGAGCAACCTACAAGGGCAGGCACTCGTGCAACCTGAGCACCATTGGCTGCACTAGCTTCTTCCCTTCCAAGCCTCTCGGCTGCTATGGCGATGGCGGCGCCTGCTTCACCAACGACGACAAGCTCGCCACGGTGATGCGGCAGATCCGCAATCACGGCCAGGAAGGCAGATATCACCATGTCAGGCTCGGTTTCAACGGACGTCTCGATACTCTGCAGGCCGCCATTTTGCTGGCCAAGCTTGAGGTCTTCGACAAAGAGCTACTGCGCCGCAATGAAATTGCGCAACAGTACTCGGCGACGTTGAGCGACTCCGTCCGTGTTCCCTACGTCGAAAGCTACAACCGGTCAGCGTGGGCACAATACACGGTGCGAGTCCCAAATCGGATGGAGATTCAGCGCGCGCTTCATGCACGCCAAATTCCCACCGCTGTGCATTATCCGAAGCCAATCCACCTGCAGCCAGTTTTCGCGGATCTCGGACTCCGCCATGGCAGCTTTCCTGTTTCGGAAAAGGCGAGCGAAGAAGTGCTTAGCTTGCCCATGCATCCCTACATGCCGGAATCAGATGTCGGGAATGTTGCCACCATGCTACTGAATGCTCTAAGCACCGTCGCTTCGCTGCAAGCTCACTGAACGGCCTCGGGCAATCCAACACAGTCGCAAAACAAATTGAAAATTTAAATTCTGCAATTTACAGGTAGGAACGGCGGATAAATGCTGATAAGTATCTGCCGCGCTGTTCGTTATCCTAAACACAGCACTTTGTTTTGTATTGGAAACGGTATCGGTGTAACAGTCTTAATAAGGTCATAACTTAGCTCGTCGCTATGATGATAATTTGCTGTTCTGCAACTATCGATGTCGAACAACTCATGCTGCTTAGAGAACGCTGTTTCGGAAAAAATATGCCTGGATTCTGGCAACCTATCCATCGACTCCCCAGTCCTTGCTTTATTCCACCTGCTGCTCGGGCCTGAGAAGATAAAGAGTTTTTAAATCTGACGTTTAGAACGGCGTTCCTGCTGGCCTACTACTCTCGTGCATACTTGATTCGATTCAGCATCGCTCAACGAAGTATCTGGATAACGTTCGCGTAAATATTTTTTCCTCATCTGCCCTCTCCAGCCACTACCGATACATCCCAACATCGATAAATCCAAAACTCTTGGCCGAAGAAATTGGGTTCAGAAAGTGCAATTGCAAGCAAGATTCTTGCTTCCCCCATTTTTGTTGCTGTTAGTTCTCACCGCGTTCGATTCCATCGCCACCGCACAAACCACGTGCACAACCGGCACGACAACGTGGGCAGGGTATTCATTAGGAACGACTGAGACTAGCTCTTTCGCTGCCAGCTTCGACGTCACACCGCAAGCCAATACCACTGACGCCAACGTTGCTCTCTCTCAGAACACTCCGACGAACTATACCGATCTCGCAGCCATCGTCCGCTTCAACGATACCGGCAACATCGACGCACGCAACGGCTCTACCTATGCTGCTGCCTACACGCAGCCGTACACTGCCGGCTCTACCTATCACATCCAGATGCTGGTCAATGTCGCGGCACACACATATACCGTGTACGTCACTCCGCCAGGAGGCACACAGACACTCCTGGCGTCTAACTATGCATTCCGCACCGAGCAGGCCAGTGCGGCCAGTCTGAATTACTGGACGACCTACGAAGACGGAACCGACGCCACAGGCCCGCTGCAGGTTTGCAATTTCAGTGCGGCGGTATCGACTACCACGGTTTCTATCTCACCCAGCTCAGCTTCACTTGCTGCTGGCGGAACACAGCAGTTCACGGCGACCGTCACCGGCACATCGAATACAGCGGTGAGCTGGTCGGCGACAGGCGGGACGATCACCACTGCCGGACTGTACACCGCTCCCAACACCGCAAGCACATATACAGTTACTGCCACCAGCGTGGCCGATACAACTAAATCTGCTTCGGCAACTGTTCCGGTCACTGCGCAGAGCACATGTACCGCAGGGACTACGAGATGGACAGGCAATCCACTTGGAACAAGTGAGACTAGCTCCTTCACCGCCAGCTTCGATGTCACGCCACAAGCCAATGCCACTGACGCCAACGTTGCTCTCTCTCAGAACACTCCGACGAACTACACCGATCTCGCAGCCATCGTCCGCTTCAACGATACCGGCAACATCGACGCACGCAATGGCTCTGCCTATGCAGCTGCCTACGCCCAGCCGTACACTGCCGGCTCTACCTATCACATCCAGATGCTGGTCAATGTCGCAGCACACACATATACCGTGTACGTCACTCCGCCGGGAGGCACACAGACACTCCTGGCGTCTAACTATGCATTCCGCACCGAGCAGGCCAGTGCGGCCAGTCTGAATTACTGGACGACCTACGAAGACGGAACCGACGCCACAGGCCCTCTGCAGGTTTGCAATTTCAATACAGCAGCATCGACCACGGTTTCCATTTCGCCGAGCACAGCATCACTCACCGTTGGCGGCACACAGCAATTCACAGCCACGGTGAGCGGCACATCGAATACCGCGATGACATGGTCAACTACAGGCGGGACGATCACCACTGACGGACTGTACACCGCACCCAGCACCGCCGGCGCCTATACAGTTACCGCAACCAGCGCAGCTGATACGACTAAGTCCGCTTCTGCAACAGTTACGGTGGCCGCACCGCCGCCGCCAGTTACAGTCAGCATTAGCCCAACCACGGCATCGCTGCAGACGGCCGCGACGCAGCAGTTCACCGCGACCGTGACCGGAACGACAAACACCGCCGTAACCTGGTCAACAACCGGCGGCACGATTACCGCCGCAGGACTCTACACCGCTCCCAATGCCGCGGGCACATACACGGTTACCGCGACCAGCGTCGCCGATACTACTAAGTCTTCCTCCGCGACAGTTACAGTGACAGCACCGCCGCCTCCAGTTTCAGTGACTATCAGTCCGACCACTGCATCAGTGCAGACGGCCGCGACGCAGCAGTTCACTGCCAGCGTCACTGGCACATCGAATACGGCTGTTACTTGGGCTGCAACCAGTGGCACGATTACCACTTCGGGCCTGTACACCGCCCCCAATGCCGCGGGCACATACACGGTTACCGCGACCAGCGTAGCCGATACTACTAAGTCCTCCTCCGCGACAGTTACGGTGACGGCACCGCCGCCTCCAGTTTCAGTGACTATCAGTCCGACTACTGCATCACTTCAGACCGCCGCGACGCAGCAGTTCACCGCCAGTGTCACTGGCACATCGGATACGGCTGTCACGTGGTCTACAACCGGCGGCACGATTACCACCGCCGGCCTGTACACCGCCCCCAATACCGCGGGCACATACACGGTTACCGCGACCAGCGTGGCCGATACTACTAAGTCCGCTTCTGCGACAGTTACGGTGACGGCGCCGCCTCCGCCGGTTACAGTGAGCATCAGTCCGACTGTGGCAACACTCGCGACCGGTGCAACGCAGCAGTTCACCGCGACAGTGAGCGGCACATCGAATACCGCTGTCACCTGGTCGGCGACCGGCGGCACGATCACCAGCGCCGGATTGTACACCGCACCGAACACCGCGGGCACATATACGATTACCGCCACTAGCGTCGCCGATAGCACTAAGTCTGCTTCTGCAAGCGCTACAGTGACTCCACAGAGTGCATGTACGACGGGCAACACGACGTGGGCAGGCTATCCGCTGGGAACGAGTGAGACTGGCTCCTTCGCTGCCAGCTTCGATGTCACGCCACAAGCCAATGCCACGGACGCCAACGTTGCTCTCTCTCAGAACACACCAGCCAGCTATACCGATCTCGCAGCCATCGTTCGATTCAACGATACCGGCAGCATCGACGCTCGCAACGCCTCTGCCTATGCAGCTGCCTACGTGCAGCCGTACACTGCCGGTTCCACCTATCACATCCAGATGTTGGTCAATGTCGCGGCGCACACATACTCGGTGTATGTCACTCCGCCTGGAGGAGCACAAACACTGCTGGCGTCTGACTATGCCTTCCGCACCGAGCAAGCCAGTGCGGCCAGTCTGAATTACTGGACGACCTACGAAGACGGAACCGACGCCACAGGGCCACTGCAGGTTTGCAATTTCAGTGCGGTGGTATCGACCGCGGTTTCTATTTCGCCGAGCACAGCATCACTCACCGTAGGCGGCACACAGCAGTTCACCGCGACGGTGAGCGGCACATCGAATACCGCGGTGACATGGTCAACTACGGGCGGCACGATCACCAATGCCGGACTGTACACAGCACCCAATACTGCAGGCACATACACAGTAACCGCCACCAGCGCGGCCGACACTACCAAGTCTGCCTCGGCGACGGTTACTGTGGGAGCAACTCCAACATCTGTGTTGAACGTATCTCCCACTTCGCTCTCTTTCGGCAACATAGTCGTTGGAAACAGCAGCTCGAAAACCGCAACTCTATCAAACAGCGGAAGCTCAAGCGTGACGGTGTCCTCGGGTACTACGAGCGGTCCGGGATTTTCGATCACCGGATTGACGTTCCCCTTCACCGTTGCCGCCGGCCGAACTGCGACTGTGACGATTCAATTCGCACCGCAAGCTAGCGGAAGCGTGAGCGGCTCCGCTTCGTTCGCAAGCAACGCAACGAATTCACCGACGGTAATCTCGCTCACCGGCTCCGGAGTCACTGCCACTCAGCACTCGGTAAATCTCACGTGGACGGCAAGTACTTCCACTGTGTCCGGGTATAACATATACCGCGGCACGCAATCCGGAGGCCCGTATGTGAAGGTCAATTCAACTCTGGAGGCATCGACGGCTTACACGGATTCCACCGTGCAATCCGGCACAACTTACTACTATGTTGTGACTGCAGTCGATTCCTCGGGTGCAGAAAGCAGCTACTCCAATGAAGCGAGCGCAGTGGTTCCTACGCCGTAAATATGCAATTGAGTAGAGGAATTAATAACCGGAGGTCTCAGTACCTGATCTTTGGCTATGCAGCATCGCAGCGTCGACGACGAACGCAACCGACTACACGTTCGCGCCGAAGGCCAGCAGACGGCCGTCACAGTCCTTCAGAACAAACTCTCGCGAGTGCCATGGCATGTTGGCAGGTCC
>DATEKE010000149.1:0-12237 GCA_035277605.1 Terriglobales bacterium
GCACGCCTTTGCCGTCATCGACGAGCTTGGCTTCGACTACATGATCTTGTGCGAAAACACGCGAAGCCAGCAGATTCGGGTCGGAGCAGCGCACGAGAATCTGCATCGGATGCTCCTTCACTTCAGTTCGGACCGCGTGAATCTGTCCTTCGGCGACTACATATCCGCTGCTCATGAGGATTACCTGATCAGACATCTTGTCCACTTCATGAAGAATGTGGCTGGAGATGATCACGTGCAGCCCTTCTTTGCCGAGCGCCTGAAAGAGCTCGAGTGATTCGGCTCGGGCCATGGGATCGAGACCATTCAGCGGCTCATCGAGAATCAGTACTGTGGGATGGTGCGCAATCGCTTGCGCGAGCCGAATCCTCTGACGCATGCCCTTGCTATATCCGGCGATTTTGCGATTCGCCGCCTCTGTCATGCTCACTCGCTCCAGTGCTTCGAGCGTCAAACGGACAGCTTCGTGATCGTCGAGTCCATGCAGGCGGAGCGTGTTGTACACGAAGGAGAATCCTGTCACCCCTTTCGGAAATGAATCGAACTGCGCGCAATATCCAACTTTACGGAAAAGCTCTTCCGGGCGATCGGGCGAGATTCCCAAAACGGTAACGCGCCCCTGAGTGGGACGAATGAGGCCGGTCATCAGATTCATGAGCGTGGTCTTGCCCGAGCCGTTCGGTCCAACCAGTCCCGTGACGCCAGTCGGGATCGATAAATTCACACGATTCACGCCAAGAACTTCGCCATAAAACTTCGAGACGTTCTGCAGAACGATGCGGTCACGATCGCTGCTGTTTTTCCGCACAGGAGAAATCGAATTCATGGCAAATGCCTGGGCGTCCCTGTTCAATGTAACCTGTTCCCTGTCCCCTAAAACAGTGTTCATCCTCGCACCACCTCACGCGCTTTCAGGCGTCGATTCAGCAGCAGAAGACAGAACCCGCAGGTTGCGGCGACAGTACACCATGCAGCCCAGGCTGGAATACCCAACATATCCAAATCGTGTGCCGTCGAGAGCGGCACGCGAAACAAACCGACCCAGATCAGCTTCATGGCATACAGGATGTCGAATATGTGTCCCCAGTTAGTGTGCAAGGTGGCATTAATCGCCGCACCAAATCCCGGCCCAACAAAGAAAAAGGCCAGCATCACCGCACTCGCCGCCACGCGCCACTTGAGCCACGCCGAGGCAGCAAGCGCCACGAGACCAACGATGGCAATCCACATCCAGGACGCAAGGAAAATCGCAGTCCCGAGCCATAGGTGCGACCATAGCCAGCCGTTCCCTTCAAGGCCTGCGTTCAGAAAAAACAAGATCAGCATCGGTACCCATGTGACCACTGAAAGGAGGGTGGCAATGACTAGGAATTTCCCGAGGACATATTCTGTTCGCGAGATAGGGCGCCCCAAAATCAGCGGAAGGGCGTTGTTTGCCAAGTCCGACGCCACGAGCTGCGGACCTTGCCACGTAATAAGCAGAAACGAGATCCAGGAGTGCACCGCGAGGAACGTAAGGAAGAAGTAGTTGTTGATCTGTCCGACATTCGGACCCGGGCCTTGAACCTGCAGAAGTGCGCGCAAGCTCGCACTGTGAGCAAAGTAGATCATCGCGAACGCCAGCAGGAACGGAACGAAGCTCAACACAAACGCGCCGGTAAACAAGCGCGAGTCGAACATGCCGGAGAACCCGTAACGAGTGAGCACGAGGAAGCGCCAGCGGTCCGACGTGATAGCGCCTTCATATGGCTTGTAACTGCGCTTATAGACTGCCATTGCGTGCCCCCACTTCTTCCATCGCCTTGAGGAAAATGTCTTCGAGCGAATCGCGTCGATAATTCATGCGGCGGATTTGCACCTCGCGTTGCGCGGCGATCTTGTAGAGCTCGCGAATCTCAATCGATTCCGGCAACACGACCTTCATTCTTCCCTTCCCGAACAGCGCGCACTCGCAGCCAAGCTGCTGGACGGCGTCGGCGAACGAATTGTCTTCGCCGTGGGTTTCGAGTTCGAGGAACTTGCGATTCAGCCGGCGCTCTTCTTCGATGTTGCAGATACCGGCGATATTCCCATTGCGGAGAATAATGACTTCGTCGCAACACTCGTCTATATCGCGCAGCAGATGCGACGAGATCACGACGTGCATGTCTCCGGAATCGCGTATCTCGCGAATGAGCTGAATCATGCGCGTGCGCGCCGGCGGATCGAGGCCATTGGTGGGCTCGTCGAGAAATACCAGTTTGGGACCATGCGCGACGGCTTGCGCCAACTTCGCAAGCTGCTTCATGCCTAGCGAATACGTTCCTACCTTGCGATAGCGCACTTCTCCGAGTCCAACATAGAAGAGCGCTTCATGCGCGCGTTCAAGCGCGTGGGCCGAGGGCAATCCAGACAGCTCCGCCATATAGCGTACGAAATGAACGCCGGTCATGTTGGAGATGAAAGCATCGCTCTCCGGCATGTAGCCGATCAGTCCGCGCAGTTCGCGGCTGTGTGTGCCGATGTCTTTACCGAAAATGCGCGCTGTTCCCTGGGCCGGCGGATAGAAACCGAGCAGCGTGTTCAGCAGCGTTGACTTGCCCGATCCGTTGGGACCGAGCAAGCCGATGCAGCGTCCGCGAAGCTCGCCTCGGAGCTGCTTGAGAACTGCCCGCGCGCCGAAGCGAACTTCGAGGCCGTCGAACTGGATGACTGGCGTCATTGCTGTCCTTTACGGAGTCTGAGCTTTCGGAGTTCCCGATTTCAACTGATCCAGCAGAGCGGAAATCGTAAGCGTCTTCAAATCGATGCCCAGCGTCTTGCTCGTGCTCGCCAGTTCAATTTGGTTCTCGTCCCCATACGCGCAGATTACCGAAGGCTCGCTGTTCGCAACCAGAGTCTGAATCGACTGCAATTGCGATGCAGGCAACTGGCCTCTGAGAGGCGCGACGACTGGAGCGAGGTTCTGGTAAATCAGACCAGAGACATTCGCGTGCTGGTCAACAGGGAACATCGCGCGGAACTTATCGGAACGCGAGATGCTGTCACCCTTGCTGCGCGTGCGCAGCGATTCCTCGACCAGCGCCTGGCTTGCGGCGGCGACCAGATAGCCGTCAGCGAATGTGTAATGTATTTCAACCTGCATCACTGGATCCTGCGAGCGGACGGTATAGAAGGTTCTTCCACCAACGTCTTCCTGGTCCAGCTTCAGTCCGGGGCGGTTGTTCTCGGCCGCGCTGCGGTTCACGGCATCGACTAGTTTCCCAATGCTGTACTGCAACCGGCTGGGATCGTAGACCTCGACGATCAGCTTCCACGAAGGTGTAGGAAGTAACGGACCATCGAGCGCCATCGCAGCTTCACCTCCGAGGGACGCGGCTAAGTCGTTCCGTAGATCAAGGTTCAACTCCGCCTGCTCCTTTGCTATGTTCGCTGCGGCGTTGGAATCGGCGCGAGTGGCGAGTGAAAAAACGTCGTCCAACATTAGCGCCGGACTCTTCGACACGAATGCACCGACCGCCGAAGCATTGGGCGTGATGAAGTCGAGCGCACCTATTGGCGCCGGAGCTGCGAGCCATGAGGCAATTCCAGCGCGCGGACCATTGAAGCTAAGCTCAGCTGTGTTCGAAGCCTTACCGTCGTAGTCTTTGCGCTGCGCGATGAGGTACTTCACATTTCCGAAACCGCTGCTCTCGAGCATCGCTTCATGACGTGCCGCTTGCTCTGGCTGCTGCGGATGATAGGTCGCGATCTGCTCGAGATTCACGGCGACCAGCAACCCTGCACCAGACGCGTACTCGGAAGCAATACGCTTCCCAAAATCAGACTCGGCGAATCCCGAGCCTTCGGTTGAAGACCAGCGATTGTTCAGGGCTACCAGCGCCGAAAGGTGCGGCGAGGCAGCAACGAACTCAGGCGTGATCAGAACGTAGAGACCGCGATTCTGAGCTCCGCCCACACTTCCGAGATTCTCTGGAGAGAGCAGGTGCAAATCCTCGGCTTTACCCTGCTGAATTTGACTCTCGAGGAACTCGCGCAATCCCGGACGCGCGATCTCAGCCACAACCAGAGGCGCGCCGTCATGTCCGGGTCCACCGGTGCAACTGAAGACAATCTCCTTCCCAACGTACTGGCTCAGGCTGTGAATGGTCTCGATTGCCCGATTGAAGTCCATGCCGCCGTTGCCGCGTCCTGGCCCTTGCTGATTCCACCAATCGCGCAAAATCTGGCTCTGCGACAGTTGCTGTTGGAAGAGCTGATTGGCTTGCGCCAGCGCTTCTCCGTAATTGGGAACGCCGGCATAGATAACACTCTCTTGAGGAACCACTCGCAGCAGGCGGCTGTCGTACCGGAGATCGGGCAGCTTGATCTGCTCGATGTTCTTCTGCAGCTTCGAGAACTCGGCCAGGAGAGCGAGATACTTGTCGCGATTTTCGCTCCACGCAATCTCTTGCTTTACCGGGACTTCGCCCATGCTGACGTTGGTCGCAACCTGATCGCCCGCGTGCAGGACAGAATCTCCGCCTGCCTGAGCGACATGAACCGTGCCTTCGATCACCGACACACGCGAGCCTTTGATGCCCGAATTCACGGAAAAGATCGTGCCAGTCACGGCAACGCGCGCGTCGGCAGTCTGAACATAGAGATGTCCGCGGCTACGATGCGCAGCCTGAACGATCACAGCGCCGCGTCCCAAATTGATACTCGTATTCCTCCAGCCGACAGAGACGTAAAGCTCACTCCGCCCATTCATCTCGACCAGCGAGCCATCGCGCAGCCGCAGCATTGCCCGAGAGCCTGAAGCTGTGCGCACGGTTTCGCCTTCGCTGAACTGATCACCTGGCTGAGCGCGATGTTCGCCGCCGGCATCGACGCGATAGAGAGTCCCTTGTACTGATTCCAGCGCGGCGCGATATCCCGATGGAGCCAGCAACCCGCTGCGGCCGATGGCTAAGCCCAGAACTGCAGCGATCACCAGACTGGCAGCGAGCGCGTACTGTCCAAAGCTCCAGCGCTGCGGACGCATTACGGAATTTGCGCGCCACGGCAAGATGCTGTCTGCACTCTTATCGATCTTGGCTTGCACACGGCATGTAGCGCACTCACGCAGATGGTCTGAGACCAGCATGGCGCGCGCCGGGGAAAGTTTATGAGCTTCGTAATCAGGCAGTAGACGCAGTACGTCTGCGCATCCTTCAATGCGATTGAGCGGAGCGAGCGTCGCCTCAACGCCAATGGCGTGGCTGATACGCTGCCATGCGTTTGTCGTCGCCGCCTGCTCCACCTGCGGATCGGCCTGGTCGGAGCAAACAGCGTCGATGGCCTTGTCGAGTATGTAGTCCGAATTGTTATGAATGCCCTTCATTTGTTGCCTTCCATATAGGCACGGAAGTCTTTCTTAAGCAGAGAGCGTGTGCGGTGGAGAGTAACGGCTACGGTCGCGCGCGAGGTCTTCATCATTTTCGCGATCTCGCTGTTGTCGCGGCCTTCAATGTAGCGGAGGACGAACATCTCCGCCGGTCGTGTTCCTAATTTAGGAACGGCCTGGCGCAGCCAGCGTCGCAGCTCCAGCGGACTGTACTCGCCTTCGGCGCGCGACGACAGCTCCAGCGGACGCGAAATCTCGGCGTCCTCCAGCGGCATGTTCTGCGCGTCGCGCCGTGCACGTACCAGATCGAGCGCCGCATTCACGGCCGCCCGATGCAGATATCCGCCGATGTTCTGGATGTCCTCGCCCATCTCTCCAAGTTCGCGCCGCGCGAGCTTCAGGAAGACGCTTTGCACCACGTCCTCCGAATCGCTGACGCTGCCGGTAACGCGATATGCCGCGCGAAAGACACGTTCTTTGTGTTCCACAAACACGCGCTCGAGCGACACCCGTTCCAGCACGGTGGGACCGGTCTGCGCCGGCCTCGGTATGTCTCGATCAATAGCCGTTGGCAATACTGCCTCCACGTGCCCATCTCCTCTGCCCGTCCTGCCGTTCGGGGTACCCGACAAGCAGTTTCCGTGCATTTCGAAGACGTGACAACTCGGGTTTAATTAACAAGGAAATACGCAATTGTGGACGCCGCCGTTCATCTTTGTCTGTAAGTGGCTGGAAAGCAAGAGCGAGTTCGGCCACACGAACCGCTAATGCGGATTTGGCTTGTGTGGCGATGCAGCCAACGCTATTCTGCATTGTATGAGCGACCTTAAGATGCACCTCCCGGCCTCCGAAGAGGTTGAGGTGGACGATCAGACCTTGGCTGCGATTGATCGCGGTGCGCAGGATGCCGACGCAGGTCGTACTGTTGCTGCTGATGACGTTCGAAAGATGATTCCCAAGTGGCTTTCCAAGTTCGCCTCACAAAAGCAGCGCTAATCGACTTTGAAGAAATCCTTTCGTATTCCTGGGCGATGTTTCCGGATTCTGCGGAACGCTTTGGGAATGCTCTGCTCGATCATCTGGAAATTCTAAAGAAATTCCCATACATCGGAAGTCGTGTGTCTGGGCGTCCAGGTATTCGGCAACTTGCACATACTCCTATCACCATTTACTACCGCGTTCACGAGGATTCGGAATCAATTGCCATCCTCCACTTCTGGCACGGTGCCCGACAGAAGCCTCCCAGGCGTGAAAAAGACAGCAAAGCACAATAAGCGGCTTCGAATGCAGAGTGCTATTTTCACCACATGGAAATAAAAGTCACTCTGCCCGACGATGTTGCCGAGCACGCGAATCCTGGGCGCGAGGCGCTCGAGCGGTTAGTAATCGAAGGCTATCGTTCCGGAGTTCTTTCGCATTACCAGGGAAGCCGATTGTCGGCGATGTCTCGGCTGGAATTCGATGCCTTCTTGAAGGCTCGTAATGTTGATGAGTACGCCTACGGAGTAGAAGATTTCAAGGCGGATGAGAATACTCTCCGACAACTTGAAGGCAAAGGTCTCATCTGAACTGATCGTCGTTGCGCCGATACTCACATTAACTACCTTGTCCAAATCGCTTATGCTTCTTTCCTTCCACGCCTTTATCACTGAACGATAAGTCCCGAAGACGCCCGGCAAAGGAAACTTTCTTGGCGAACTACTCCGTACTTGACGAGCACTTCCTGCGATTGAGGACAATAGGCATTCGTCCCAACTCCAAAAACTTTCTGAAACTCCGGACACTTTCCTTCCGTTCTACCGTCTATAGCTGGTAACGAAGCTGCGCGAACTTCGTGCGGGAGGCGGAAGAATGGAAAGACTGAACTGGTTCTGGCAGGACCTGCGGTACGGCCTCCGAAGTCTGCGGAAGGATCGCGGCTTTGCATTCCTGGCGGTATTGGCGCTCGCGCTTGGGATTGGAGCGACGACCGTTATCTTCAGCGTCCTCGATAACGTTCTTCTCGAGCCATTTCCCTACAAGAATCCCGACCGCCTGGCAATGTTCGTCATTCACGACAACACTCGCTCCGACCAGGACGGTCGTGGTGGCTTCTCCTATGCCGAATACATGGACTACAAGGAGCAGAACCATGTATGGGAAGGACTAATTGCGAATAACGGATTAGACGTCCTTTACACCGACAAGGAAGGAACCAGGCAGTACCACGGAGGTGAAGTCAGCGGAGAGACCTTCGAATTTCTCGGCATGCAGCCGTTGCTCGGCCGAACTTTGGTCCCAGATGATGCTCGGCCCGATGCACCTGCGGTTGCGGTGATGAGCTACCGCGTATGGCAGAAGGATTTCAATGGCGATCCCAAGATCATCAACAGCACTCTGCAATTGAACGGCAAACAGGTAACGCTGGTTGGCATCATGCCGCCGCGATTTCTTTTCGGCGCCGAAGATTTCTGGCTGCCAATCACTCTCACCCGCAACGACACCTCTCCGTTTAATCGCGTCTGGCTGCTGGGCCGGCTCAAGCCTGGCGTAAGTCTTAAGGCAGCCGCCAGCGATCTGGATGTAGTAGCCCGCAGGCTTTCGACTGTCTATCGCAAGGATTATCCGGCGAATTTCAGCATTAAAGTCATGTCGCTCGCCGATCAGGTTGTTGGACAGTTTCGCGTCATGCTGTTTGCTCTGATGGCAGCCGTAAGCATGCTGCTGCTCATTGCGTGCAGCAATGTTGCGAACCTGCTGCTGGCGCGAGCTACGGCGCGCGAAAAAGAGATCGCAATTCGCGCTTCGATGGGAGCGAGTCGCGCGCGGCTGGTCATGCAGTTGATGGTCGAGAGCCTCATCCTGGCGGCGCTCGGATGTTTGGCTGGATCACTGTTCGCCTATGGCGGAATCAAAGGTGTTCTCGCTGCATTGCCTCCTGACCTGATACCGGCTGAAACCGTTATTACTCTGAATGGCCGGGTTCTATTGTTTTCCGTGGGAGTCACGGCGCTCACAACTTTGCTCTGCGGGCTGGCCCCGGCGTTCCATTCTGTTCGCGGCGAACTGCACAACCGGCTGAAGGACACGGGCAAAGGAACGCAAGGCGCATTTCGCCACGGCAAGTTCCGTTCTGGGTTGGTGGTATCGCAGGTCGCGCTGTCTATTGTCCTGCTGGTCGGCGCGGGGTTAATGATGCGCAGCCTGTTCGCGCTGCAGCATGTTGATCTGGGACTCACGCCCGATCACATCCTGGTCGCGCGCACTCCGCTGCCGAAAGGGCGCTACGACAAGGCAGAACAGAAAGCTATTTTCTTTCGTCAGGTTCTCGACAAAATCACCGCACTGCCTGGAGTCGTTGCTGCCACAGAGACCAGCACCCTTCCTCCTTATGGCGGCATTCCTAGCGAGGTGACAGTTCCTGGCAAGACTCATGCCGAAGCATGGCGTTCGATCTTCCAGCTCTGCAGCGAAGGATACTTTCCCACTTTAGGAATCCGGTTGGTGCGCGGACGTTTGCTCTCCGAATCCGACGTTGTCTCTGCCCGCCATGTGATCGTCGTAAATCAGACGCTGGTGCGCAGCTTCTTTGGCACTGACGATCCGATCGGCAAATCCATCAAGTTCAACCTGCTCGACACCGTTCCCGAATCTCCGAAGGATGCGTATTTCGAAATTATCGGCGTAGTTGCGGACGTGAAGAATCGCGGCCTGCAGGAAGCTCCGCAGCCGGAAGCATTCATGCCTTACAGTGTCTCCGGCGCATTCGAGCGTGGCGTTTTAGTTCGAACCGCAGTCGAACCGATGTCGATGCTGTTGAACGTCCGGCGGGAGATTTGGTCGGTCGATCGCGGTGTTGCGCTCACGCTCACTGGAACGCTGGAAGGCTACCTGGAACAGTTCTCCTATTCTCAGCCGCGCTTCGGACTTATTCTCTTTGGAGTCTTTGCAGGAATCGGCCTGGCGCTCGTAGCAATTGGGGTCTTCAGCGTGATGGCTTATTCGGTGAGCCTGCAAACGCACGAGATCGGAATCCGTATGGCTCTCGGGGCGCAGCAAGGATCCGTCCTGCGCATGGTCCTAAGGAAAGGATTGCTGATCATCGCCTTGGGAATCATCATTGGTGAAGTCATCAGTCTTGCGCTCACGCGCTTTGTCCAAAGCCAGATTTGGGGAGTATCGGCGCGCGATCCGCTAACCTTTGCCGCAGTGCTCGCTGTGCTTGTCATGGTAGGAATTGCCGCTTGCCTGGTTCCGGCTCGACGAGCCACTAAAGTTGATCCTCTAGTCGCGCTGCGTTACGAGTGACTCGCGAGACGAACCAGGACGAATCGGGAATGTTCGGTTTCGAACAGTGATTGCGATTTCGCAAAGACAATCTCGCGTTTATCTTCTGAAGAACGTTGCTCCTGAAGCACTTAGCATACTCTGAGCTGGCCGTAAAACTGCCATTGAAACCAGGGCGCTAGCTTCTATGTCCTTTATTCAAGACCTCCGGTACTCGTTACGCCGTCTGATCAAATCCCTGGGATTTACCGCCACCGCAGTTTTCACGCTGGCTCTGGGCATGGGTGCAACTACCGCCATGTACAGCGTGATCCATGCGGTGCTGCTGAACAGCTTGCCGTTTGCTCATCCTGAGCAACTCCTCGTCTTCCGCGAATCGCAGAAGACAGGCGAGATGAGTGTCACCTGGCCCAATTTTGAAGACTGGCGCGCGCAGCAGCATTCCTTCGAAGGCTTAGCTGCGTTTGATCTTCGGCATTACGACTACTTCGACGGTACGCGCACTACGCTCACGAGAGGGGCACGCGTCACATCCGAATTCTTTCCCGTGCTCGGAGTTACGCCGGAGAGCGGACGAGTGTTTGGCACGTCCGAAGATCACCCCGGTGCCGCTCCTGTTGTGGTGCTCGGGCATAAATTCTGGCAAAACGAACTGCATGCCGACCCCGCTGCCGTCGGCAAAGGTATCGAACTCAGCGGCAAGCTCTACACCGTGATTGGAGTGATGCCGGCGGGTTTCCATTTCTTTTTTGGACGCAGCGAAGATTTCTACGTGCCGCTTGGGCCTCAAGCTGCCGATCCTAACTTCAACAATCGCACCGCACATGGAAGCATCAGCGTCTTAGCGCGCCCGAAACCCGGCATTTCTGCCGCGGCTGCAAAAACGGAGCTGGAGGGAATCGCCGCAAGGCTTGCGGCGGAGTATCCGGCCACGAACGCAGGCCATTCCGTAACATCGAGAAAGCTCGTCGATCAATACTTCGCTGAGATTCGCCCCGTTCTGTGGCTGCTAATGGCAGCGGTTGCGATCGTGCTTCTCGTGGGCTGTGCCAACGTCAGCAACCTTCTGCTTACCCGCGGCGCCGATCGCGAGCGCGAGTTTGCGATTCGCAGTGCACTCGGCGCAAGCGGATCTCGCATCTTTCAGCAATCGCTCGGCGAGAGCATCTGGCTCGCATTGCTTGCAGGAGCGTTCGGAGTAGCGATCGCATATTTCTCTTTGCCTTTCCTGCTGCGCCTCGGACCTTCGAACATTCCCCGTCTCGATGAGACAGCGATCCAATGGCCCATTTTGGGATTTGCGTTTGCTGTGACGCTTTGCGTCTCGTTCATTTGCGGGGCGCTGCCGGGATGGGTAACATTGCGGATCGCTCCTGAACAGGCCTTGCGAAGTCACTCCACTTCGTCTTACGCAGGACACGGGCGACAACGCTTGCGCTCCGCTCTGCTGGTCGGCGGAGTAGCGATAACCGTCGTCCTCGCTGCTGCTACGGGACTGCTGCTGCAGAGCTTGCGACGCACTCTGGCCGTCAATCCCGGTTTTCAACCAGATCATCTGCTGGCGCTCGACATCATCCTCAGCGGCGACAAATACAAAGCTCAGCAGGCTAGTCAGACTTTCTTCTCGTCGGCCGAAGAAAAGTTGCGGGCGCTGCCCGGAGTAACAGACGTTGGAAACGTCTGTACACCTCCTCTTGCGGGAGAATGCGGCGATTATTTCTATTCCATTCCGGGAAGGACTGATCCGAACGACGCCAATCTGCCCGACGCGAACTTCAATATCGCGGACGAGAGTTACTTTCGTACCGCGGGTATTCGCCTCATCTCCGGACGTACATTTCTACCCACCGACTCGGTTTCATCACCACATGTGGCAGTGATCAACGAGGCCTTCGCGCGCAAATGGTGGCCGGCCGGAGACGCCGTCGGACACACAGTTCACTTTGGCGGCCGAGGCGAACCCGGTGACTTGCTGCAAATCGTAGGCGTAGTCGAGGACACGAAACAATATGGGCTCGATTCCCAAATTGATCCTGAAATATTCTTTCCGGAAAAGCAGCGTCAACAGGGCGCGATGGTACTGATGGTGCGAACCGCCGGAGATCCCGGCAGTATTGCTGCAACGGCAGAGAATGCGATTCAGAGCATCGACAAAGAAATTCCGATTCGCACACATTCGATGAACTACTACGTCGCTCAGAGTTTGCGCCAACGCGAATTTCTGACGTTCCTTTTTTCGATCTTCGCTGGACTCGCGATTTTTCTCGCCGCAATGGGCGTCTTCGGAGTGGCAGCGTATGCCGTAGCGTCTCGCAAATCCGAAATCGCAGTGCGCCTTGCGCTGGGAGCGCCGCCGCAGAACGTGAAAGCCTGGATCACGATGCAGATCGTCCGGCGAGTAGCGCTCGGATGCGCGATTGGTCTGGTGGGAGCATCTTTGGGAGCTCGTCTGGTGCGCAATCTTCTTTATGACGTATCGCCCACCGATCCTCTGGTACTGAGTGCGACATGTGCGCTGTTGATCGCTGTCGCTCTGTTAGCCACATGGATTCCGGCACGGCGCGCGGCTGCAATCGATCCCATGCAGACGCTACGCGCGGAGTAGATCCGAGTGATCTCCAGAT
>DATEKE010000150.1:0-20440 GCA_035277605.1 Terriglobales bacterium
AACTACACCGGCGCACTCGGCGCAGGCACGCTGACCAATATCACCGGGCCGCATTACGGACCGGGTATCGAGTCGTCAGAGCGCAACGGATGGGGACAATGGCATCGCGCCGATCACAACGGCATCGGCATGGATCGAACGGTTGCTACCGGCACCAGCTACACCGCGCAGTACAGTCCCGAAGTGGCACAGATGTATGAATCGCTCGCAACCACGCCGGATGAACTGCTGCTCTTCTTTCATCATGTGCCCTACACATACAAACTCCATTCCGGGAAGACCGTCATCCAGCACATCTACGATTCTCATTACGAAGGCGCAGAGCAGGCCGCCGGCCTCGTCCGTTCATGGGAGCGTCTGAAAGGACGAATCGACGATGAGCGATACACAGCGACACTGGCGCGCCTCGAATACCAAAGCGGTCACGCAATCGTTTGGCGCGACGCCATTTGCAATTGGTTCCTGCGGACCTCCGGAATTCCCGACGCTAAAGGACGCGCCGGACACTTTCCTGATCGCATCGAAGCCGAATCGATGCACCTCAGCCGGTATCAGCCAGTCGACATCACTCCATGGGAGACAGCTTCCGGCGGCAAAGCCGTGCAGTGCCCCGCAGGCGCGAGTTGCGAATTAGATTTCAAGTTCCCGAAAGCGACCGGCCAATACGAACTCGACATTCAGTACTTCGACATGCCCGGCGGAAAAGCTAAGTTCCGCGTCCTGGTCGGCGGGCGTGAAATCGATCAGTGGACCGGGGATGATCATCTGCCTGCGCGCAAGCTCGACGGCGATTCCTCGACGCGTCGGCGCATTCAAAACGTAACGCTGCACCAAGGAGAAGAAATCCGCATCGAAGGTACGCCGGACGGAGAGGATCCAGCGGCGCTCGACTATGTTGAGATTCACCCTGCGTCCGAAGAGGAGAGCCCGAGCTATCCCGTACCGGTACACCTGACCGCCGAGCAGGACCATCAGCGCACGATGGAACTGCTGCACATCAGCTCGCTGCGTCCTGGACCGAGCGGCAATCCATCGGCTCCCAACGCGGCGAACACCGACGAATCGAAAGTTCCGCCATACACTCTGCCGGATCCACTCACGTTCAAGAACGGGAAAAAAGTAAAGACGGCAAAACAATGGTGGCAGAAACGACGCCCCGAGATCGTCGAAGATTTCGATCGCGAGATATATGGCCGTGTTCCAGCGAATGTTCCCAAAGTGGAATGGCAGGTCGCGAACGTTGAAGAAGAGAAGGTCGGTGCCTTCGCCGCGGTTACTAAGAAGCTGGTCGGGCATGTAGACAACTCGGCGTATCCGCTGATTGACGTGAACATGCAGTTATCGCTCACCACTCCCGAGAACGCCGCCGGCCCAGTGCCGATCATTATGGAGTTTGGCTTCAGTCCTGAATTCATGGTGGCTATGGCGCGCCGCTTTCCTGCGCTGCGCGGCGCAAATTCGGGACCGAGTTGGCAAGAGCAAGTCCTGGCCAAAGGTTGGGGCTATGCGATTCTGATTCCCACCACGATTCAGGCAGACAACGGCGCGGGTCTCACCGAAGGGATCATCGGTCTTACGAACAAAGGGCAGCCGCGCAAGCTCGACGATTGGGGCGCACTCCGCGCCTGGGCGTGGGGCGCGAGCCGCGCGCTCGATTACTTCGAGACGGATAAGGCAGTCGATGCCAAACGAGTCGTTATCGAAGGCCTCTCCCGATATGGGAAGGCCGCACTCGTAACCATGGCTTACGACCAGCGCTTCGCCATCGGTTTCATCGGCTCCTCCGGTGAAGGCGGAGCCAAACTCTATCGCCGTATCTTCGGTGAGCAAGTCGAAAACATCGCTGCATCTGGCGAGTATCACTGGATGGCCGGCAACTTCCTCAAGTACGCCGGTCCGCTCACGACCAACGACCTGCCCGTCGATGCCAATGAACTCATCGCATTGTGCGCGCAGCGTCCGGTATTCATCAGCACTGGCGCGCCCAAAGTGGAAGGCGGCTGGGTCGATGCGAAAGGCATGTTTCTCGGCGCCGTCGGTGCCGGCCCGGTTTACCGGCTGCTGGGAAAGAAGGCTCTGGGGACGGCAGAATTCCCGCCCATCGAAACAACGTTGATCAGCGGCGACATTGCCTTTCGATCTCATAGCGGTGGCCACACGACCGGACCAAACTGGCCTACGTTCCTGGAATTTGCGCAAAGGTATTTCGGACAGTCACATGCTAGAAAGTAAAACCTTTTCACCACGGAGGCACGGAGTACACGGAGAAAAGAAGGATGAGCGCGACTGCTTAGCGGCGACCATCGTGCTTGCCCGACTTGGGACCTCACAGCTTCGCTGAACGCAGATACTGTTTCATCGCATTTTGTGCCAAGGTCAGACCAATAGCCCAGCGCTGTCTCGCTTCCTGAACGTCGGCCCCGTAGCCATGAAGATAAAAGGTGATGTAGAAGCACTCAGAAAGATTTCCTGCTTGACGATGATCCAGACAGCGACGCACGATGAGCTGCGCCGCGCTGCTCAAATCCGGAGCTTGCCGCAGCATCCGGGCTAACGTTTGCACAAACTGCTCGCATTTCGGGAAGCTGCTGCGAGCCGCCGACGCGAACACCAGATCGATATACGAGCTGAACTTAACCGCTTCGCCAAAGACCTCGTCATCGGCGTCCATCTCACTAGTGCTCCAGACGTCGCACTTTGCAGTTTCAATCTGGGAATCTGGCGAGTTCGCCCAGTCCAGGAAGCTAGCCAGTTCTTCGTAGGTACACGCTTCGGGTATTTCGAGCAGAAGCTCTGGCTGGCGCTTGAGATCGAGGAAGCGCAAGGAGCCATCGTCGGAGCGCCAGGGAATGTCGAGTGTGGGATCGCCGGGGCCAAGCTCGACGCTCCATTCAGCAAGCATAGGATCGATGAGGTGCAGCGTTCCTCATTGCGCAGCCCGTCGCTTCCGACTAGATGTCCAATACAGCGCAAGTCCGATCAGAATCGCGATCGATGTGCCGCCGATCAGCTTCAGTTCGAAGACGGCTTTATTCGTCGTCTCGCCTGGTGGAATCATTGAAAGAACCATTGAGAGCAGGCAGATGAAAAATCCGAGCAGGCCCACGACCCAGACTCCCGCGCGTCCACCGGGAATGAGAACGGCTTCGGCATTCCCATTTCGGTCTGCACGGTACGAAAGCTTGATCGCCGCAGCGTACATATAGAGGAACGGCAGGAAGTAGAGAATGATGGCTGCATCCACCAGCACCTGGTACGCGCCGTTAACTGTCTCGCTGATCTGAGCAAGCACCAGGACCAACGCCGAGATTCCCGCCTGAATGAGGATGGAAATGTAGGGCGTGCGCCAGCGCGGATGAATCTTGCCGAAGAATGCGGGCAGGTAGCTGTCGATTCCGACTGCAAAGGGCACGCGCGCGATTCCTGCGACTGTGGTGCCCACGCCTCCGGCGTTGCCGACTGTGACCAGCAGCGCCGCAATTACGCCCACAATTCCGATACCGAGCAGATGCGATCCGGAAGCAATTGCCTGGAAGACACCGCTCTTGGGATCGACGTCGGCTGGAGTGACCATCACCATTGTCGCGAGAGTACCGAGGATATAGATGAGACCGATCAGCACGCCTGATCCCAGAATCGCTCGTGGAAACGTGCGCCTCGGCTCGCGAACCTCCTCTGACATCGCACAAACGAGTTCCAGCCCGGTGAAGGCAAACGCAATCTGCGACCAGAAGTTGACGGTATCGAAACCCCAATTCGGGAGGATGTTTTGTCGCGTGAGGTGAACGTGCGATCCGGCTCGGGAATAGACGGCAACCGCAATTGCGATCAGTATCAGCAGAGGAGCATAGGTGCCTACGCCTCCAGCATTCTGCAGCCACTTGCCGATGTTGAGGCCGACGATGTTCAAGCCGACGGCAACGGCTAAGAGTATGAGCGAGCCGGCGACTAAAAAATGTTTGTCATTGGCGAGGTGCGAATGGCCGAGTCCACCGATGTATGCGCTCATCGCCGTGCTCGCCACCAGCAGCCCGGGAAAGTAGAAGAAGGAGTAGACCCAGTAAGCCCATCCAGCGACGAAGCCGTGAAAGTCGCCGAAAGCTTCGCGCGTCCATATGTAGAGTCCGCCCTCGGATGGGAAGCGGCTGGAGAGTTCGGTAATGACGAGTGCGGTTGGAAAGAAGAAAAAGACGGCCGCCAGCACCCACAGGCTCAGCGATGAAGTCCCATTATGGGCTGCCGCCGCAATCCACCGCGGACCGAGCACCGCAGCGATATTGAAGAGGAGAACATCCCAGAATCCCATCTCGCGCCGCAGTTGTGACACAGCTTCTCGTTGCGGATGGGACAAAGGCTTCGCCTCCGAATGCGAGCGGATAAAGAAATCCCGGCCTCAAAGCAGCCGGGATTCCAAGCCTACCAGATTTAATTTGGACTACCTATCTACGAAGCCAGTACACCAATCCGCCGACCACGCCCAATCCTCCGAGCAGTAGCAAGAGCGGCAAGGGCGAGCCGGTCTGGGGAAGCGCGGGGGTTTGAGTTTTGGCGGTGTTCTCGTTTCCCACGGGGGCATTTTGGGCCGACGAGCTTTGTGGTTGAGTTGCTCCGGTGCTCTGAGCAGACGGAGCGGGGCTTTGCTCTGTAGTCTTGTGCCGCTGCTGCCATGCTGTGGAACTCGAACTCGCTGACGGCATTGCCGGAGCAGCCTGGCTCTGATCGCTCTGCGGCAGCGCTGGCGGTTGGTTTTGAGCCATTAACGTGCCTGCATTAGCAGGCTGAGCAGGTTGAGTCGCGGACTGTGAGCCAGCGACCACCGTGCTGGTTTCCGGACCCAAATTGCCGGTGCGCACTCCGCGCGCGTTCAACTGCGCGATGCTGTCGTTGTTGAAGCTCTTCACATCCTGCGGACGGTGCGATCGGTACGCGCGAGCGATTTGTCCCAAACTTTGCGTCTGATTCGAAGTGTTCGGCAATCCCGATTCGAAATGCTGAACGCCATTTTCGAACGGCTCAGTAGCGGTGGCGGAAGTTGACGTCGAAGTCGCTGAATTAGCAGCGTTGGGAATCGCCGCTAAATTCGAGGAGGCCGGCTCCGGCGTTGCGAAGCCCGCGCCGTTCGGGTTGTAGACCGAGGGACCACTCGTCGAGCGACTGTCGTTCGCTGCCGCAGCGGAAATGGGCGCTCCCATTGCAGATCCACTGCCAGGCAGCGCGATATCAGGTGTGGAGATGAGCGGAGCGTTGGCGGCACTCACTGGCACCGTGGCCATCGTCGGACCCGCCGTCGTGGCTGTTCCTCCAACCACGGCGACCTGTGCAAAAGAAAACGAAGCTGACAAAACCACTGCAAGCGACAATTTGCTGAACATCTTCACCTCCAGGCGCGCCAGCTTGCCCGCGTTCATTGGTCGACGCAAGTCCGCCATTAACGGCACACCAGACCGTGAGCTGTTGGATTGCTCCAGAACTACTGCAGGATGCCTGTGCCTCCTGGCCCTTGAGCGAAGACGCTGAAAAGCTCGCGCTCGCGAGAATCTTCGACTCGCGTGTGCGGAAGAATACTCCTGTTCTTTCAAGTTTCTCCAGTCTACTTTTTCGTCCCAGCTTTGCGGTCCGTGACAGGAATAAAGCTCCAAGCCTCTCGGTTCCCTTTTACGGAAACCAGAAGTCGCAAAGGAGCCTATGTCGCACAGACGCAACGAATCTGATCCCAATCTTCTAGATGAGCGCCACAGCGCCGACGGTCTCGATCGTCGAGGCTTTCTGAAATGCATGGCATGGGCCGGCACCGGATTGCTATGGACAATCACTGCGGAAGGAATTCCCAGCTCGCACGTCTTCGAAGGGGGCAAGCACGGCAAGAAACCTGAATCCGGCCTGCAGTTCGTCCAGATCAGCGACAGCCATATGGGCTTCAATAAGCCTGCCAACACCGATGTGGTTTCAACCTTGCAAACTGCCGTGGACCGCATCAATGCTCTGCCGGAGCAGGCGGATTTCATCATCCACACCGGCGACTTGAGCCATCAATCCAAGGCCTCCGAATTCGACACCATGGATCAGGTGCTCAAGAGCGCCAAGCCTAAGCAGATCTTCTATGTGCCGGGGGAGCACGACACCTCAGTCGATGACGGCAAACAGTACCTGGACCGATATGGGAAAGGCACAAAAGGCCGAGGCTGGTACAGCTTCAATCACAAAGGCGTGCATTTCGTCGGGCTGGTAAACGTCATTCAGCTCGAAGGCATGGGCCAGCTTGGCGATGAACAAATCGCGTGGCTCAAGGACGATTTAAGCGGAGTTTCGGCCAGCACTCCGGTAGTCGTGTTCGCTCACATTCCGCTGTGGACTATTTATCCCGATTGGGGATGGGGAACGAAAGACAGCGAGCAAGCCTTCGCGCACCTAAAGCGCTTCGGCTCCGTCACGGTGCTCAACGGACATATTCATCAGGTGATGCAGAAAGTCGAAGGCAATGCGACTTTCCACACAGCAATGTCCACGGCCTTTCCCCAGCCTGCGCCGGGCACCGCGCCGGCTCCTGGTCCGATGAAGGTTCCAGCCGAGCGTCTGCGCAGCGTTCTCGGATTGGCAAATGTGCATTACCTGGAGCAGAACCAGAGTTTGGCAATCGTGGATTCCAGTCTTGCTAGTGGATCCGCAGACGAAGCACGTCCCGCTGCAGCCCTCGTGCTCCCAGACCGGCAGATCAGTCTGGCTCGTTGATGATCTAAAAAGAAGGCCTGAAAGGCCGTCAGAAGCGCAACCCAGGTGCGTAAGCCCTGGGAAAGAGGAAGAACAACGATGAGCCCCTAAGGGGCGGCATTTTCATCGAGGCAGAGCAGAGTGTCGCCCTTTCAGGGCTCCACATCTCGTCTCTTCCAACCCAGGGCTTACGCCGCTGGGCTGCGCTTCTGTCGGCCCTTCGGGCCTAAATGGCGGTGACTGTAGGGCCGGTATTCGAAACGAGATAAAACTGAAATGAAGAAGACTGAAATGGATCACGTCTCAATTCGGGAACGCTTGCTGAGAGTGGCTCCCACACGTCTGATCGCTGTCCCGCTCGCCGCTTTTGTGTTTGGAGTCATGCTCTTCCTGCCGTTTTCTTCGGCTGTCGTGACGCAGCAAGCAGACGCAGATCGCGGCCATCAACTTTTCGATCGGCGCTGCGGCGGCTGTCACTCGCTCGACAATGACAAAGAGGGCCCGCGCCTTCGCGGTGTGTACGGCAGAAAAGCAGGCACGGTACCGAGCTTCAAGTACTCCGACGCGGTCGCGAAGTCCGGAGTCACTTGGGATGACGCCAGCCTCGACAAGTGGCTCACTGATCCAGATAAGTTCATCGCCGACGCCGACATGGACTTTCATCTGGAAAAGGCCGACGAACGCGCCGACGTGATCGCCTACCTGAAGCAACTTTCCACCAAATAGCGAGCGTGCGATGGCAGAAATTTTGAAACGCGGCAGCGTTGCGACAAACACAACGATCGAGAAGCGCACTTGGAATCCGCAGCTCATCGGCGGCTGCGGTGTCGGTATTCTCGCGTTGCTCTTCCTGCTGGCATTTGTTCATCCGTATGGCAATGCGAGAGTCGCCGATCCGGCCAAGCAGCTTATGTCCTCCGCCGAGATCGGCACGCCGGTGCTCGATGTACTGCAGCGTTCCTGCCAGAACTGCCATTCCGAGCGCACAACCTGGCCGGCGTACAGTCATCTCGCCCCAATCTCGTGGCTGATCGAAAAAGACGTGCAGGATGGTCGGAGCCACTGGAACATGTCGAAATGGGATCAGTACGGCATCGAGGACCGCGAGCACATCCTGTCCCAAATCGGGCCGATGGTCAGAAATAGAAAAATGCCATTGCCGCAATATCTGCTTCTTCATCCAGAAGCCGAGCTGAGCGATGCCGATGCGGAACTCCTGTATCAGTGGAGTCGGCAGGAGCGAAAGAGGCTGAAGGCGCAGCCGCACGATTCGTCGCATTAAGTGTCGTTAAATTCGCACTGTCTATAAGCCTTGTCATCCCTTCGACCGCCGGGACAATGATTAGTCTGTGATGCCTTGTATGCGGTCGAAGGGACCTGCTGTTGTCACGGCCGCGAATAACAGCAGATCCCTCGCTCCGCAAATCAATTTTCGGACAACAATGGTAACCTCGTGGCGGAGCGAGGGATGACAATCGAATGAGGTTGTCGGCATCATCGACCTCTCAGGACGAATAAAGCCGTCATCTGCCAAACCTCCGATGCACGCCCTCATTCGCGTTATCCTTTATTCATGAATCTTCAGGGCTGCGGCACAGCTTTGGTCACGCCCTTTCGCGCGGATGGCGCGATCGATGAGCGTGCCCTGCGCTCACTGGTCGAGTGGCAGATCGCTTCCGGCGTGCATTTCCTGGTCCCGTGTGGCACTACCGGTGAGACGCCGACGCTGGCTCATGACGAATGGCTGCGCGTAATCGACATCACCATCGAGGTAGCTCGAGGCCGGGTTCCGATCGTAGCTGGAGCCACCTCGAATTCGACGCAAGAGGCCGTTCAACGCGCAAAGAGCCTAGGATCCCGCAGAGGTGTGGACGCGATCCTCACGGCATCTCCGTATTACAACAAACCGACGCAGGAAGGACAGTATCAGCACTTCAAAGCTATCGCCGAGGCTGTGGAGAAGCCGATCGTGCTCTACAACGTGCCGGGCAGAACCGCGGCAAACATCGAGCCAGCGACATTGGCGCGGTTGGCGAAAATTGCCAATATCATCGCCGTGAAAGAAGCCAGCGGCAGCATGACGCAGATCGCCGAGGGGCTGAACATGGTCCCAGAGGACTTCACTGTGCTCTCCGGTGATGATGCCGTGACGTTACCCGTAATCTCTCTAGGCGGACGCGGAATCATTTCTGTTGCGTCCAACGTGATTCCTTCGGAGATCGCGCAAATGACGCAGGCCGCTCTCGACGACGATTGGCCGCGCGCACGCTCTTTGCATCGCAAGTACCTGCCTCTGATGCAAGCGTTATTCATCGAATCCAATCCGATGCCGGCCAAGTGCCTGCTGGCCCTTATGGGGCGCATCGAAGAGAACTACCGCCTGCCCATGGTCCGAGTAAAACCCGAGACGCGCGCGAAGCTGGAGAAGATCGCGGCGGAAGTCGGAGTGCTTATCGAGCGCGTCGCTGCGCGTTAATCGTGCTCTCAACGTAGCGCAGTTCTTCTCATCGAATAGCAATCGCCGTGCCGTGCATCCTGCGCAAATTCCCATTGTGGAACTAGCAAAAGCCGCTTTTTTCTCTTGACTTTTTTCGCGATTCGTCATAGCACGGAAGATGGATGGATTAGCGATGCAGATGAAAGAAGATCACTGCGCGTGACAAGGACGGGACTGGATGGGATTTCTTGAGATCCCATGAGATCGTGGTGAGAGATATCCCATCTGAGCTGACGAGATTATCCGATGAGATTGGATGAGATCCCGATGGGATTCTATGGGATTAACTGAGATCTCCCGCAGTTGACCAGGCAGCCGAGCGGGAAACTTCGACGCGGAGCAGCTTTCGATAAAGCTCCTCATAAGCGTCGGCCATGGTTCTTGCGGAGTAGTTTTGTCTCGCGTACAAACGGCAGTCTTCTGGCTTGATGCTTGCAACTCGATTGAGCGCCAAAGCCATTTGCTCAGCGTCATCCACCACGAATCCAGTCACGCCTCCGGCCACAACTTCCGGCAGCGCGCCTCGACGTAGAGCGACGACTGGCGTTCCGCAGGCAGCCGCTTCCATGGCGACGACCGAACTGGTCTCGTTCACTTCGCTGGTGATGAGCAGTGCGCGGGCATTGCGGATCAGGTCGACTTTCTCCGGGAACGTTGGCTGCGGAACATATTTGGCCTTGGACCCAGCGCGTTTCAGGCGAGGAATGATCTCGCGCGCGAAGTATTTCTGGTGATACAGAAACGGATAAACGGTGCCCGCAAGAATGAGCTTCACGCCTGCTGCATGGGCGATATCGAGCGCGGTGTGCGGGCCCTTTTCTTCGCAGATCCGGCCGAGCCATAGAAAGTACTCGCGGCCTTCTGTCGCAAGGATCTCCTCGGAAAAGTTCTCGACCGGAATGCCGTTGGGCGCGATCCCCAGCACGCGGGGCAGGTGACGAAACTCGCGCATCTGCGAATGCGAAACGCAGTTGAACGATACACAAGGAGGAACGACGGAAAAGTTTGCGTGCTTGTAGAGCTGAGGAGGCAGATGCAGCGTCGCCATCGTGGGAATTGGGAGCCCATCGGCGTGCTGCCAGAAGCCTCCACTCATGTCGTGAATCAAATCGAAGCGTTCTGCCGCACCTGCTTGAAGCCAGCTAAGAAGCGCTTCAGTCTGCTCGTGCGAGCGCCGCTCGAACTGGTCCGGATTATCGGCACCGCAGCCGGTTGCAAACAGCTCGCCGGCTACCTGCGATCCGGCGCACGCCGCGACCGTGGTGCTGTGTCCCCGAGCGTGCATCTCGCGTTCTACGGCGAGCAGCATTTGTTCGGCGCCGCCGGCGCTATGTTCTGAAATGGGAAGAAGAGGGTAAGCGACGTAGAGCACGCGAAGACGAGGTTCGGACACTCCCGGGGAGCTCATTTCTCGAGCGGCACCGGAGCCGCTGAAAACTCGACGAACGCTGCGCAGACCTCTTCCGGCGTCATTCGCCACTGCCATACTTCGTAGTTGAGTTTGCCTTCGTGGGGACGGCGTGAATAGTCGTAGCTCGCCTGCGGGCGGAATCGTTCGAGCTCGGGCCGGAATGATGGCAAGGCGTCAAATTGGGATTTGTAGCAGGCGATCATTCTCGTCTTCTTTTCCAGTTCGCCGCCTTTTACCTCGTGCTCGATGACTTCGCCATGCTCGCGCACGAACTGCTGATACACGCCCTGTCCTGTCGGACTGCGATGGTACAGCGGAGCTTCCCAAATTGGGATGGAGTAGCTTTTGCCAAGCTGGGCACTGAGGAAGCTGACGCTGTCATGATCCGGATGTCCGCCTTCGTAGGCCAGCGTGAGCAGACACTGCGGACGAAACTGCTCGACGATCGACGAAAGTGCAGCAAATGCTGGAGCCAACGATTTATAGAGGAGCTGATCGATGAGCGGCGCCTGCACGCGACGCGATAAAAATTCAACCGCGCTGACGCCCACAGCTTCCAGAGCTGCGCGAGCTTCCTCTTCGCGCAGCTTGGCATACGCCGTTCGCGAGCCGTACTTCCGCCAGAAGTATTCGTCTTCCGGAGCTCCGTCCGTGGCGAAGACGACGCAGGGCTGCTCGATGTGCTGCAGCAAACCGCCGCAAGAGATCGATTCATCGTCTGGATGGGCGACGATCAGCAATGTGCGCCCGAGAAGTTGGTCGAGGGGGCTTCGGTCCATGTCGGGACAAGCTGCTGCACTTGTGAGATGCGCGCGGCCAGTTCGCGTTTATACTCCACTGCAAATGTCCCACAGCTCACCTATCGCCGCAAGCTTGCGGGAGCAGATTGAAACATTGTTTGATGCAGGATCTCGCGCCCACGAGGTCCCAATGGCGCATGCAACTTTCGAGCGTTTTCGCGAGGCGCTTACGCACGGGGAAATTCGGGCAGCCGAAAAGGTCGATGGCCGCTGGCATGTGAACACCTGGGTGAAGCAGGGCATTCTGGTAGGGTTCCGAATTGGAACGCTGCACGAGTGGAAGGGAGGCGTCCTTTCATTTGTCGATAAGGCTACCTATCCGCCGCGCCGATTCGAAGCGCAAGACCGCGTTCGTATCGTTCCCGGCGGATCGTCCGTGCGCACAGGAGCCTATGTTGCGCCATCGGTGATCTGCATGCCGCCGATGTTCGTCAACGCCGGCGCATATGTGGACGAATGCACGATGGTCGATTCCCACGCCCTGATCGGGTCATGTGCACAGGTAGGAAAGCGAGTCCATGTGAGTGCGGCTGCGCAGATCGGCGGCGTGCTCGAGCCGGTGAACGCATCGCCGGTCATCATCGAGGATGATGTTCTGATCGGCGGCAACTGTGGCATTTACGAAGGTACGCTCGTGCGCTCTCGCGCCGTGCTCGGAGCGGGAACCATTCTTACTCGCTCGACCCCCGTGTATGACCTTGTTCGCGGCGAGGTGCTGCGTTCCGCTCCCAATCGCTCGCTGGAAATTCCCGAGGGTGCAGTCGTTGTGCCGGGCTCGCGAGCCGTTGCTCGCGGTAAAGGGCAAGAATGGGGACTCTCGCTGTACACGCCGGTCATCGTGAAGTATCGAGATGAGCGCACAGATCAGTCGATCGAACTCGAAGATCTGCTGCGCTAGAAAACGCAACAACGACAAGGAACTACGGCCGCCCTCAGGTCAGCTCAGGAAGAGCGAATGGTGAGATGTAACCAAACCCGCGCGGGCGCGCGTCGGTCCTGACATTGAGTTCTAGATTGATATTTACAAATCAGGCCCACACCGCCTTTCCTTTTAGGCTTGGAATACATTTCGACATACTCTGGAATAGATACAAAGCGGACCTCTACAAAACCGATCCGCGTAGATGTTGTTTTGCGGCGAAATGCCGATGGAGAGAACAACATGACTCACCACTGTTTTTTTCCTTCTTTGTACTCAGCTCCAAAACGGCTCAACTCTCTAGGTGTGTTGTTGGCGAGCGCTTTGATCCTCGTCGCGAATTCGGCGGCACAAACACCAGGAGTCACGAGCAATGAAGTGAAAATTGGCTCATGCTCGGCGCTCGACGGCCCGGCACGCCAACTCGGTCTCGAAACAGTTCTCGGAGCAACCGCGTACTTCGACTACATCAACGACCAAGGCGGTGTGAACGGACGCAAACTGAGGGTTAGTTCGCATGATGACGGCTATGATCCGGAAAAAGCCGCTGCATGCTTTGCCCAGCTCAGAAAAGATGGCATCTTCAGCGCAGCATTCTTTGTGGGAACTCCAACCGCGGCAAAATATGTCCCATTAGCGGAGAGTGAAAAAATTCCACTTGTGGGACTTTTCAGCGGCGCGCCATTTCTTACACAGCCGACCAAGCACTACATCTTCGGCGTGCGCGCCTCGTACAACGACGAGACGCGCGAGCAAGTCGACGGCTTGTGGAAAGCCGGCGTTCACAAAATCGGAGTCATCTACCAGGATGACGCCTTCGGCAACGCTGTGCTTGAGGGCGTGAAGTTGGCGTTGCAGAAACATGGAGCGGTCCCTGCAGGTCTGGGCAAGTTCGTTCGGAACACGCTCGATGTGAGCAAAGCGATACAAGATGTGCACGCTGCGAATCCGCAAGCAGTGATTTTCGCGAGTCCCTACGCGCCCGGCGCGCAGATTCTCAAACAGACGCACGCCCAGAGCTGGCGTCCAGTATTCCTGACCGTCTCATTCGTAGGCACGGAAGCTCTCATCAAGGCTGCGGGAAACGATGCTGAGGGCGTCGTGATTACGCAGGTTGTTCCACCTTACGATCAAACGGAATTGCCGACCGTGAAGCTCTATCGCGAGAGCATCGCCAAATATATGTCGAGCACGCAGCCGAGCTTTGTCAGTCTTGAAGGATTTGTGGACGCGCTCGTCGTCGCACACGGGCTTAGGAAAGCCGGCGCCGATCTGACGCGTGAGAAATTCGTTGATGGTCTTGAGTCGCTCCATGATGTGGATATCGGCCTGGGCCCGGATGCCAAGCTGATGTTCAGCGCGCATCATCATCAGGGACTCGACCATGTGTATCCGACGGTGATCCGAAATGGGAAACCGCAGATGATCACGAATTGGCAGTCAGTGGTGAAGCACTGAGGCGAATTTCAGCCCTAAAGGCGGTTCAATTCCCAATTCGGGCGGGACCAGCCGCCTGCGACTTCAATCCAGCATCTCTGAGCGAGCCGCGGTCGTGTAATTCTGTGCTCGCTGTTTGCTCACAGCGAGTTGCCGCCGAAGTAGTAGGTACTGTGAGCTGGCGAGGGATTACGGCCTGCGGCAACTCGCTTAATTCCACTCAGACAAGATACTTAGAGACCTTAAGTGATTTCCCTAATATAGAGAGAGTAGATGCGTCCATAGTTTTCCTCTTTCGGCACGGCATTAGCACCGTTCGCCACGGGAGGTCAGATGCGACAGGGCGCACTTCTTCTTACTCTTTTTTTCATTGCAGCGATGGCTGGATGCGGCGGCGCCGCCAGCTACACAAAGTCTGCCGATAGCTCGACGAATACGAACGTATCGTCGGCAGGCTCTGCAGGCACAACAACTCCAAGCACCGGGGCCGGCGCGGGCGGAACTTCGTCTGCACCCGGAGCTAGCTCCAATTCGGGAAGCGGCACGAGTGGAAGCACGACGAATGGAGGCAGCTCGACCGGAGGCTCGTCTACGACGGATCCGCCTGCTGCCCCTGCGCCCACGCCAACTTCGACGACTCAGGTTGTGATCAGCTCTCCAACCGATGGTGCGACCGTAAACTCGCCGACTCAGGTTTCCGCAGCTGCCAGCGGAGGAGCATCCATTGCTTCGATGCAGGTATACGTCGACGACGGAATGGCTTTTCAAGCGGCATCAGCTCAGATCAATGCCAGCCTGCCGCTCTCCACGGGAACGCACACGATTGTTGTTCAGGCGTGGGACCAAAACGGGAACGCTTTCAAGTCGACTCCTCTGCATGTCGTGGTGCAGGCGATCTCGGCTCCAGCCCCATCAGCCCCGGCGCCCCCTCCGAGCGCACCTGCACCGACGATTGGGCAAATTCAGACACAAGGAGGCTGGGACGATTGCGACGTCTGCGCCGGAGATGCCGGCAATGGTCCGCATACCGCGCATGGAATGCAGCGTGGGATCAGCTCTCCATCTCTCAGCGGAGCTTCCACGCGTTTTGACATTGGCGGCACAGCATGGGGAGCTGCGCTCTTCTGGCTTGAACTCGGCTCTCACGACGACGCCCAGAACCTGCGCTACGATCTCGACTTCTACATTGATTCGACCTCGAGCGCACAGGCTCTCGAATTCGACGTGAACCAGACGGCGAATGGCAACAAATACATCTTCGGCACGGAATGTGACTTCCGCAATACCGGAACGTGGCGCGTGTGGAACGGCCCGGCGCATACCTGGGCGTCGACCGGCGTGGGCTGCCCGATGCCGGATGCAGGCACGTGGCATCACCTTACGTGGGAGTTCCAGCGTAGCGGCGGACAAGCGCATTTCGTCGCTGTCACTCTAGACGGTAATCGCCACGATGTCGGCATGGCGTTCGATGGGCTGGGCCAGTCAGGCAGTGGGCTCGATGTTGCGTTTCAGGCTGACTTGAATGCCGCAGGTGGGAACGTGTCGGTGTGGTTGGATAACGTCGGATTGTCGTGGTGATGGTCGAAGCGCTTTAGCCGTGCGTCTGGTCGACGGGAACAGGAATCGCGCTTTAGCGCTGGCCCGCTCGCGCTCGCGCGATACACCGGCGCTAAAGCGCATGTTGTGATCGAGCGTTTTGGATTCGAACGCTAACCCGTTCTCACCCCCGACTAAAGTCGGGGGCTTTCGCAGCTTTACTTCGACATGCGAAATACGCCAGCACACCTGCGCTCATCACCAGCACGCCGAACAGCCACACGCTCATTCCGGCTATGCGCTCCTCGCCTGCATGTAATCCTGCCAGCAAAAGCAAAATCGTTGGCAGCACTCCAACCAGTACCGTTCCGGGAATTCCTCCGGGCACTCGGAATGGACGCTGCATGTGCGGCTCGCGCGTGCGCAGCACAATTAATGCGAGAAATTCCAGGACCAGGCTTGCACCCCACAGCAGCACGTCGAGCGTAACCAGACGATCGAAGCCGAAGCCCAGGCAAGCGCCGTAGAGCACGGCACACGCAACGATGGCAACGTACGGCGCTCCGGTGCGCGGCTGCACGCGAGCGAAGACGCGCGGCAGCAACCCGTCTTCTGCCATTGCCAGCGGCAGCCGCGAGTAGCTCATCAGCAACGCGTTGAATTGTCCGAACGAACTCACCATCCCGCCGACTACCAGCGCGATCCGCAATCCTGGACCGCCGAGCATTCCTCCGAGCGAAGCCCACGAGCCGGTGCTCCATTGTCCAGGACTGATTCCGGTTCGCGACATGGCGAAGACTGGCGTGGAGTAATCGATCGCAACCAGAACCATCGTCAGAATGATGCCAACTGGATATGTTCGCTGCGGATTCTCAACTTCTCCGGCTATGGTTGCCGCGTTGTCATAGCCCATGTAGTTCCACATGCAGACCAGAAGCCCGGCAATCAGACCGGAATGAGTGATCGGCTGCGAGCCGGCAGCACCTCCCATCTTTCCCCAGTGCAGAAAGGCGGCGGTGATGAGGACGGCAAAAGGTCCAATCATGAGGATGAGCATGCCGAGCGAGCCTTCGCCTACTGCTCGGCCGCCAGCGAGGTTCCAGATCAGGCACACGACAATTACGAGCGCGCCGATCGCGACACCGTGCCAGCCCTGGTCGGCTCCGGGCAGAATCCGGCCAAGGTATGCGACGAACAGCGTGGGGTAGATGGCCAAATCGAAAATGCTCGACGCAAGCGAAAGCCAAGCCTCCTGAAATCCCCAGAACGGCCCCATCGCTCGCCGGACCCAGACGTAGTAGCCGCCCTCGGCCGGAATGGCGCTGGCCAGCTCGGCAATCATCAGTCCGGTAGGCAGGCTCCAGATGAGCGGGGTGACCAGGATCAGCAGGATCGCTCCGGCGTAACCCGCCGAGCTGACGGCTTCCTCCAGGCCATATGGCCCTCCCGAAGCCATGAAGTAGGTGGCGGCGATGAGAGGCCAGAGAGTAATGCCTTTTTTATGAACGGGTTGTGAGCTGCTGGTCATCGTCGATACCGGTTGGGTCGAGCGGGAGGTACTCGGACCCATTCGCTACCGCGAACGGTACTGACACATAGCAGCTTCGGGTCAAGGTCGGTACCGTCCGCGGTAGCGGATGGGTAAGCAGGATGCCGCCTGGAACCCATGGCTAGTGCGAACGGTACTGACTTATAGCAGCTTCGCGCATCTTCTTGAAAATAAAAGTGAGTTCCGACGAATCGCGACGCCCATTTCCAGCATCTATCTGACAGTTGACAATAAGTGACTCAACTCTGATAATACGGCTGTTATAAATTCAGCATCTTAGAATTTTCATGGACTTACCAATCAGGCAACTCAGAAGTCAGCAAGTTTAGGAGAAGGCAGCAATGGCAAAGATTATTGGAATCGATCTGGGCACGACGAACTCGGTCGTAGCCGTCATGGAAGGCGGCGAACCCAAGGTCATCGCGAACGAGGAAGGCGGGCGGACCACTCCATCCGTAGTCGCATTCACGAAGTCGGGCGAGCGGTTGGTTGGCCAAGTCGCGAAGCGGCAGGCGATCACCAACCCTGAGAACACGATTTATTCGATCAAGCGCTTCATGGGGCGCCGCTACGACGAAGTGAACGACGAAATGAAGATGGTCCCCTACAAGGTCGTCCGGCAGGGAGACCACGTCGCCGTGCTCGCGCAAGGCAAGGAGTACACGCCTCCGCAGATCTCGGCGATGATCCTGCAGAAATTGAAGAAGGCGGCCGAGGATTACCTCGGTGGAGCGGTCACGGAAGCGGTGATCACCGTTCCCGCGTACTTCAACGACGCGCAGCGTCAGGCGACCAAAGACGCCGGCAAGATTGCCGGGCTCGACGTGAAACGAATCGTCAACGAGCCGACGGCGGCAGCGCTCGCCTACGGTCTCGACAAGAAGAAAGACGAGACGATCGCCGTGTACGACTTCGGCGGCGGCACCTTCGACATTTCAATTTTGGAAGTGGGCGAAGGCGTGATCGAGGTGAAGTCCACGAACGGCGACACGCACCTGGGAGGCGACAACATCGATCAGCGCATCGTCGATTGGCTCGTCGATGAGTTCAAGAAAGAGGAAGGACTCGACTTGCGCTCCAAGGGTAACGAGATGGCTCTGCAGCGTCTGCGTGACGCGGCAGAGAAAGCAAAGATCGAGCTTTCCACCGCGATGGAGAGCGAGATCAACCTGCCGTTTATCACGGCAGATGCAAGCGGTCCGAAGCACCTGGTGAAGAAGCTCACCCGTTCCAAATTGGAACAGTTGATCGAGGACATCATTCAACGCTCGGTTGGTCCGTGCAAGCAGGCATTGAAAGATGCAGGCGTTGACGCCAGCAAGATCGACGAAGTGGTCCTCGTCGGCGGACAAACGCGCATGCCGCGCATCCAGCAACTGGTGAAAGAGCTCTTCGGCAAGGAAGGCCATAAGGGCGTAAATCCTGACGAAGTGGTCGCAGTTGGAGCTGCGGTACAAGCGGGCGTGCTCGGCGGCGAGGTGAAGGACCTGCTGCTGCTCGACGTGACTCCGCTTACGCTCTCGATCGAGACTCTGGGCGGCGTATCGACGACGATGATTCCGCGCAACACCACGATTCCGACTAAGAAGACGGAAACTTTCTCGACCGCGGCCGACAGTCAGACTTCGGTCGAAGTGCACGTGCTGCAGGGCGAGCGTCCAATGGCGGCGCAGAATCGCACACTCGGTAAATTTCATCTAACGGGGATCCCGCCGGCTCCTCGTGGAGTGCCGCAGATCGAGGTCACGTTTGACATCGACGCGAACGGCATCCTTAACGTTACGGCGAAAGATGTGGCGACTGGCAAAGATCAGAAGATAACCATTACGTCTTCTTCCGGTCTAAGCAAAGAGGAAGTCGAGCGCATGGCCAAGGACGCCGATGCGCACGCGGCGGAAGACAAAGCCAAGCGGGAGGAAGTGGAAGCCCGCAATCAGCTCGACTCAATGGTTTACCAGATCGAGAAGATGCTGAAGGAGCATGGAGACAAGATCTCCGGCAGCGAGCGTTCCGATGTGGAATCGGCTTTGGCGGACGCCAAGAAGGCGCTCGAAGGCACCGACGCAAGCGCGATGAACTCGGCGCGCGAGCGGCTCACGCAGGCTTCGCACAAATTGGCTGAAGCGATGTACAAAACGGCTCAGCCCAACGGACCGCAAGCGGGGCCAGCCACGGGTGCAGCAGGCGATGGCGCTTCGTCTGGAGAGGAAAAGAAGAAGGACGAGGGCGTGATCGACGCTGAGTACGTTGACATGGATAAGAAGTAACACGATGGACTGAGACAGGCATCAACTGAGTGGAAAAGAATGGACTTTGTGGACAGGAATGGACTTGTCCACTGAGTCCACCAAGTCCATCTAGTCCACAACGACTGAACAAAATCGGGGTTTATAGCAGTAGGGGGAACCAGGAGCCCAAAGCTCCGTATTAAACAACATGAAACAATATTTGGTGGTAAAAATCGCAAAGCGATTGGGAGCGCTGGCACTGGAAGCGATCCCAGTTGCCGGACTATTTCCGCTCGAAGCCGCCGAAAAGTTTGTTCGCGATGCGGTGGCCGATGAGCCCGGAACGTTATTCTTAATCCAGCAGGTTGGAAACGCATAAATACTTGTGGAGACGCGGCAACGCTGCGTTTTCCAGACGGAGCTCGGGTGAGCCGAAGACAAAGCGTTGCACGAAAAACGATCCCGCTGTGCGGGATCGTTCTCGTTTTGGGAACTATGGGCTGTGATTGGTTTCAGGGGCCTCCAACTGACGCTGGAACGGTTTATGCTTTTGCTAATCAGGATCAAAAGCAGCTAATTGGACTGATACGGGAATTTCTGAAAGACGTTCCTGGGAATCAACGTGCAACATTCGATCGCTTCTTTGCCGATGACATTATCTACACGCGCGGCACCGGACAGGTGATCACAAAGAAAGACATTCTTGCTGATACCGGCAACTCGACGGCGCCGCGCGCCAATGCAACATATGAGGGACAGGATTTTCAGGTACACCAGTACGGCGACGTCGCGATCGTCAACTTTCGCCTGGTGATGCACGCATCCGAGAACGACAAGCCGGTGACGCGCACATTCCGCAACACCGGAACGTTTATGAAGCGAAACGGCCAATGGCAGGCAATTGCGTGGCAGGCTACGCCGATTGAGCAGAAGAAATAGCTTGTTGAGACGTTCGCGTCAGTACCGTTCGCGGTAGCGAATGGGTGAGGAGGCACAATCGAGCATCACCCATCCGCTACCACGGACGGTACTGACGCTGACTGGACCGTACTGACTTCGCAATAACAAATGGCAACGCAGACCAAAGATTATTACGCCACGCTTGGCGTCAAGAAGACCGCCTCGGAAGACGAGATCCGCAAGGCCTTCAGGAAACTTGCGCGCAAATACCATCCTGACGTCAATCCCGGAGACAAGAAGGCGGAAGAGAAGTTCAAGGAACTGTCCGAAGCCAATGATGTCCTGAGCGATCCCAAGAAGCGCAAGATCTACGACCAGGTCGGCTTCTACTCCGACAACATCGATCCCGCAACGGCCGAAGCCTACGCGCGCGCAGGCGGAGCAGGAGGCTTTCC
>DATEKE010000151.1:0-11724 GCA_035277605.1 Terriglobales bacterium
TGGTAGACTAGAACGTCTGCTGTACACGCTCGTCCACCTGCCAGAGGACGCTCGTTGGGACCGGACATTTCACCTGGTCCGCTGATTTCTGCCTGGTCTGGATTATCCAATCGTGAAAACTGACGTACTTGTATCGAAAGACAAGAAGGCGGCAGTTGAGCCTGCCCGTCCGGAAAAGAAGAAAGAAACGCCCATGGAGTTCCTTTCCTCCATGGCCGTGGTGCTCGTCACCGGACTTTTCATCATTACCTTCAATATCCAGGCATTCGAGATTCCCTCCAGTTCGATGGAGAACACGCTGCTGATCGGCGACCACGTCTTCGTGGACCGCATCACCATCGCTCCCCCGAGTCATTGGGCAGCTTTTGAGCGCTATCGGCCTATTCAACACGGTGACATCATCGTATTTCTCTCGCCGGAGACTCCGGGGCTTTACGTAGTGAAACGTGTGATCGGCGTGCCTGGAGACAAAATTCATCTTCGCGATGGCGTGGTCTATCGCAACGGGCAGCCGCTCAAAGAGTCATACGTAATCCATACTCAGGGAAATTACGATCCATATCGGGACAATTTTCCTGCAGTTCCAGCTTCCGAATCGGGAATTCGAGTGGCTTCAGGATGGCCGGTAATGGCGGGAGTGATGCGTGACGGCGATGACATCGTCGTGCCTCCCGACAGCTACTTTGGCATGGGAGACAATCGCGACGTCAGCTACGACAGCCGCTATTGGGGCTTTATCCCGCGCGAAAACATCATCGGGCGTCCGCTCTTCGTTTACTGGTCCTTTGAAACCCCGGCAGATCAGTGGCAAAAGACCGATATGAGCGATCGCATTGCATTCCTTGGACACGTGGCCTTGCACTTCTTCGATCAGACACGCTGGAGCCGCATGTTCCACTTGGTGCGCTAAATGTCGCTGCGGAGCAAGCGAACCCGCGTTTATCTCGCGATTGCGATTGTGATTGCGTTGGGATTTCTTGTCCCACCAAGTATTAATCTCAATCGCTTTCGCATGAAGCTCTCCAAATCCCTGTCGCGATCACTCGGGCGACAGGTTAGCGTGCAGGATGTTCGCCTCCGTCTCCTGCCGCTTCCCGGCTTTACTTTTCGCCAACTCAGAATCAGCGATGACGAATTCAGCGCCGAACCCATTCTGCAAACCGGCGATGAAGATGGTGTAGCGACGCTGCGCATCTCTTCGCTGTGGCGTGGCCGGCTCGAAATTGCCAGCGTGTCCCTTACGCAAGCCAGTCTGAACCTCGTGCGCGATGCGAGTGGGCATTGGAATATGGAGCGCCTTGTGAACCGCGCTGCTCAGGTTCCATCAGCTCCAACCGCCAAGAAACAGCCGGAGTGGAGACCACGCTTTCCTTACATTGAAATCAACGAGAGCCGAATCAATTTCAAATTCGGTGCAGAGAAAAAGCCGTTTGCGCTGTCGGACGCCCAGTTTGCGTTGTGGCTCGCTGCTGAAAACCGCTGGAATGTACGCCTGAAGGCCGTCCCGCTGCGAACCGACGAAAGCGTTACCGATACCGGCGTAATCAAAATCTCGGGTTCATTCGATCGAGCGTCAGAATTTGCTAAGACTCCGTTTCATTTCCAGTTCACATGGGAGCAGCCCGAAGTGAACGCAATCGCTCAGATCGTGCATGGACACGATCCTGGTTGGCGCGGTGCGGTCGATCTGAATGCGGAGCTCAAGGGCACGCCTACCGACTTCACGGCACGCCTCAAAGCTGATATCGAGGAATTTCGGCGCTATGACATCGCGCGCTCGACTCCTTTCAATCTGCATGTCAATTGCGAGCACCGCTTCCGAGCAAGTGTCGTAGAGACGAGCGCAAAAGACCAACTCGATTTTGATTGCAAGGCTCCGCTAGGCTCCGGCGTGCTCAACGCGCAGGGCGAGCTTCATCCGCTGGGCAAATCGCCGCAGTACTCTTTGCGACTCGTGGCTAGTGAAGTTCCGCTTGCTTCTCTGATGCGCGTGGCGCTGCATGCCAAGAGCACGCTTCCTAACGATCTAAGCGCTGAAGGGATCCTCGATGGGAGCTGGACGATCGAAGGCTCAGCAGGTTCTCCCGCGATTTGGAATGGAACGTTCACCGCTGGCAATGCCGTGCTGCGTTCTCATCTTCTTGACCGCGCTCTCATTTTTCCGAGGAACGTCGTTGTCAACTTCGAACCTGCGCAGACCACAAATTTGAGAGTGCGTCACACCGAAGTCACGATTCCTTATTCGCGCGCTGTGCTGCAACCCGTAGCACTCGATCTGGGCGGGGACGCCACTCTATCTGCCTTCATCGATGCGAATGGATACAGCATTGAGCTGAACGGCGACGTGAATTGGCAGCGCCTGATGCAGATTGCGCGCTGCATGGGCTTGCGTGCCCCATCGGTAGATCTCCGCGGAACTGGAGCCATTGAAGCGCGCTACTTGGGTCAATGGCGGTATTTCGCACCTCCAACTGTTGCTGCGCAAGCACAAATTCGCAGCGCGACTGTGCCACTGCGCGGGTTCTCCGAACCGTTGCACGTTAGAGGAGGCACATTCGCGTTTGACCGCGACAGCTTCATTGCCGAGGGACTTCAGGCCAGCTTTCCTCATGCAAGACTGGAACTTGTAGCTTCGATCAAGGGATCCCGGAATTGTGAACGGTACCTGGCGTGCAATTTGGATTTCACCTTGCAGGCCGAACAATTGCGCGAAGCGGCTCTGAGAGAGGTGTTGTCGGTTCCCAAATCGGGAATCAGTCTGCCGTTTTTTAGCTCCGGCAGAGACTTCGAAGCCAAGTGGCTGCTCGATATTCCTTCGTCAGGCACAATTTCCATACAGCACCTGACGCTTCCGAAGATGCACGCCGGCAATGCAAACGCACAACTCGAAATCGCCAATGGCAAGATGCAGGTGCGGCGCTGGAACGCCGACGTATTCGGCGGAAAATCATCAGGTGAATGGGCTTTTGATTTTTCCGGAAGGGTTCCGCTTATTACCGCCGCCGGATCGTTGCGGCGCGTTCATGTCGATCAATTGGAGTCTGCACATTCCGATGGTCGTCCTACGGGATACGTGGATGTGAGTTACCGCCTGTCGATGAGCGGCAATAACGCCGATGCGCTCTCTTCGTCGCTTGCCGGCTCCGGTAATTTCACCTGGCACAACGGAACCATTCAGACCTCGGCTGCAGATTCACAGGATCCTTCTGTGCTCACGTTCGGCTTGTGGTCGGGAGAGTTCGCGCTGGGGAAACAACGAGTGACGCTCGAAAGTACCAAAATGGTATCGACGTCAGGTATGCGCGAAGTTAGCGGCGAAATTGCGCTGAATCGCGAGTTGAACCTGAGGCTCGTCAAGAGCGCAGGTGCGGGAGTGCTTGCAAGCGAAAGCAGTCCAAAAACAGGCGCAGCGCGGGAACAAGCGAAGCTCGATCAGTCTCGCTGAGGTAGCTTTTTGTTTTGTCTACATTCGAGATCGGCGCAATCCCGCATTGCTGCCGCCACGCTTGTTGCCTTCTTCTCCCTTTTCGCTGTCCCAGCATCGTCGCAGAAGACTTCAGCGACAACGAAGCATTTCTCACCGCCGGCGCAGAGCTTTCAAAAAAAACTCGACTATCTCGAACGCAACGCAAAAGCCAATCCGGTGCAGCGTCGCTCGACGCAACTCGATGCCGATGAAGCGAATGCCTGGTTTCGCGAGGGTGGATACAAGCTGCCCCAGGGCGTGCAGAAGGTTGTCTTTCACAGCCAACCAGACAACATCGTTGCCAATGCCACGGTCGATTTCGATGAAGTGAAGCAAGGCAAGCACAACCTGAATCCTCTGCTCTCTGTGTTCAGCGGAGTTCATGATGTGGAGGTAACCGCGACGGCTTCGGCCCAAAATGGGCAAGGCCACGTTACGATTCAGACTGTTTCGATCGACGGGGTCAGCGTACCGCATCTCGCGCTGGAGATGTTCGTGAAGAGGTACATTACTCCGAAATATCCGGGCGTCGGGCTAGACAATACATTTGCTATGCCGGACCGAATTGATACAGCAACAGTGGGCCACGACTACGCGCTGCTGACACAGCGTTAGTTCCGCGACCCCGGCAAGTACAGCACGTTGTTTCACTCAGCTCTCAGCGTGATCGCCGGATCCACATGCGCGGCCCTCCATGCTGGAACCCAGCACGCGATTGCCGAAATCGCCAACAGAACGGCGATAACACCACTGTAAGTCACTGGATCAAGACGCGAGACGCCCCATAGCAGTGTGACCAGCGCGTAGCTCGCCGCCACTGCTCCGCCGAGACCAATAGCTACGCCTAAAACGGTGAGCCTCATTCCTTGTTGAACTATTAGGCTGAGAATGTCGCCGCGCGATGCGCCCAGCGCTGCGCGCACCCCGATCTCTCGCGTGCGTTCGTTGACTGTTCCCGACAGAACTCCATAGATGCCGGTGGCAGCGAGAAGCAACGCTGCCAAAGCAAATACTTCAAAGAGAATAAGAGCGAAGCGGCGCTGCGCTTCTGTCGCCGAAACCAGACTTTCCATGGTTGCAGTGCGCGGAAGCGGCACATCTTTGTCGATCGACCAGATTGCGTTTCGTACTGCAGGCACCAGCGCGGTGGGATCGCCGTGCGTGCGCACGACGAGGGTTTGCACGTTATCCACCCACGCCCAGTGGCTCGTATAGAAAGCATCTGCCTCCCCTACTGCGAGTGACAACTGCTTCACGTCGCCGATGACTCCGACGATTTCGGCCCATGGAGCATCGGCACGTCCCATATCGGGACCCATGCGCACGCGTTGGCCGATCGGGTCGAGATTATGAAACCTGCGTTTGGCTAACGACTCGCTGATCAGAACGGGAGTGGGAGCTGTAGTGCGATCTCGCTCGTTTAGAAAACGGCCGCGACGAAGCGGAATTCGCATGGTCTCGAAATAATCGGGGCTCACCGCGTACCGGAAGGCAGCGTCATCCTGGTGAGGGAAAGCTTCGTACTCGATTCCGTACACTTCGTAGTCACCGCTCAAGGGCAACTGGTTGACGAATGCCGCCGATTCCACTCCCGGAATGTGGCTCACGGCTTCTCGTGCCTCGTCGAACAGGCGAGCGCGATCATCATCCTTGATATATCGACTGCCTGATTCTTGTACTTCCATCGTGAGCAAGTGCGTCGCGTCAAATCCCGGATCCACTGAGAACAACCTCTGCAGACTTCGCAGAAGGAGTCCAGCGCTACACAGGAGAACAAGCGCAAGCGCGACTTCTGAGACGACCAGCGAACGACGCACGACTTGATGGCCACCGGCCGTTTGGCGCGCACTCTGTTTCAAGCTTGCCTGGGGATCACTGCGCGCCGATTGAATTGCAGGAATCAGCCCGACGGCGAGTCCGATGCAGGTCGTGATAATGAAGGCGAAGACCAGTACGGCGGTATCCACGCGAATGGCTTCTACTCTGGGCAATCCTGGAGGACTCAGCGCGACCAGCCCTCGTACCCCGATCTCCGCGATGGCGACTCCCAGCAGTCCTCCGAGTAATGCAAGCAGCAGGCTCTCCGTGACGAGCTGACGCAGCAGTCTCGTTCGTCCCGCGCCGAGTGCTGCGCGCATGGCAAACTCCCCGCGCCGCTGAGCGGCCCGCGCCAGCAAGAGATTAGTGACGTTTACACAGGCAATCAAGAGTACGAGAATCACAGCTCCGAGAATCGCCAGCAACGCCGGCTTGACGCCGGCAATGAGATTGTCGTGGAGAGAAGTCAGAATCACACCAGCGGGGATTCCTCCTGCTGTGTCAAAGCCTTTGGCATGTGCATTGCCGAAGGGAGGCAGGAGAGCGTCGAGTTCACTCGTAGCTTGTTCTTTACTGATTCCAGGCTTCAATCGAGCAATCATGGTCAGGTGATGTCCCCACTCGGGACCGCCGAGGGGAAGGGAAGCATCGTATTGCAACGGAGCCCAGACTTCGGCGGTGGAAGAGAGGACATTCTCGAATCCGGCAGGCATCACGCCGATAATCGTGTAGCTGCTGGTCGCGTCGAATCCTCTGCTTGTCTCGAGTGTGATCCCGCGTCCAATGATGTTCGGATCTGCTCCAAAACGGCGACGCCAGAGGCGGTTGCTGAGGATGAGAACGTTCGCACCGTGATGTTGGTCATCTGCCGCCTGAAAATCGCGGCCCAAAGCGGGAAGTACACCAAGCGTGCGAAAGTAGTCCACGCTCACCCGCTGTCCCCAGAAGAATTCTGGTTCCCCAATTCCCACCATTGCCGGACGCCACACTTTCATTGCGGCCATCGCGTCAAACGATTGGCTTCGCTCGGCTATCCCTCTGAACGTGGCGAAGCTCGGCAAACGCGCTCCTCCGTCCTTCTTTTCAAAGACGCTCATGATGCGATCGGGATGCGGATACGGCAACGACTTGAAGAGAATTGAATTTACGGCACTGAAGATCGCGGTAGTAGCACCGACGCCTAGACCTAGAACGAGAATCGCAGTGACTGTAAATCCGGGATTGTTGCGTAGCTGACGAATGCCATAGCGAATGTCCTGAATCACAGTTTCGAAACGAAACTCTACTCGCTCCACGCTCCGTTCTCGAAGCCGCACATCGTTTCCAAACTGCCGGACCGCCTGGCAGCGTGCTTCATCGGGCGCCATGCCTTCCGAGCGCAGGCTTTTCTCAACCTGCTCGCGATGGAACGCCATTTCTGCCGCAAGATTAGCGTTGAATTCTTCTCGGCGAAAGAGCAGCCAGACTCGTCTGACTATGCGGGACAACGTTTCCATCACATCTCCTAAACATTTTGTGCGGATCGGATTACTCCGTTCGCAGTGCCTCTACTGGATTGACTGACGCAGCACGGCGGGCCGGAAGAAAACTCGCTACGACCGCGGCGCCGCCGAGAATCGCAGCTACTGATAAGAGCGTCATGATGTCCCACGAGCGAACGGTGAACAGCAGTTTGCCGATCAGAGACGTCGCCATCAGAGAACAAACAATGCCCGCGGCGATTCCCATAACAGTCAATCTTCCTGCTTCGTTCAAGACCAGCCGATAGACAGAGGCACGTTCAGCGCCGAGTGCCATGCGAACGCCGATCTCACGTGTGCGCTGGCTCACCGAATAAGCGATGACTCCGTACAGCCCAACAACTCCAAGCAGCAATGCCAGTGCAGCAAAGCCTCCCACCAGTACGGCGGAAGACCTGTGCAAGTATGCGGACTGTGAGTCATTGATCCTGCCGTTCATCGTTGCTTCATCGCGCGTCGCAATCGCAGGATTAATTTCGTGCACCGCAGCCGCCAATGCGGGAAGAATAGATTCTTCGCTTTGCGACGTCCGGACCACCAGCGAAAAGTGCGGATCGGGATCTTGATTAAACGGCATATAGATAGTTGGCCAAATCTCGGAATCGAGCTGAGCGTCCTTAATGTCTCGTACGATGCCGATGATTTCTCGTGTAGTTCCGGAATCGAAGCTCTGGTAAGAGAATTTCTTCCCTACAGGATCCTCTCCGGGAAAGTACTTGCTTGCCATTGCTTGGTTAACTAGGACTACCTTGGGCTTGCTCGCGTCTTCTGCGTCCGTGAAATAGCGACCACGCATGAGTTGCGTCTGCAGCGTGGTGAAGTATCCCGAACTCACGATGCGTTGATTCACCTCGTTGTGCTCTCCATTAAACGGACGATCAAGGAATCGCAGCCACACTGTGTTGCCGTTGAAGCCCACCGGAAGGATGGTCGTAATGGCAACCGACTGCACGCCCGGCAGCGCGGATATTCGATTCACTACATCTCTGCCAAGCGCAGCAGCTTGCTCGGGATTGCGATATTCTGCGTCCGGTCCAGCTACGCGCAACGTGGCTAAATGGTCGGGCTCAAAGCCCAAATCAACGTGCAGCAGGCGATAAAGGCTTTTTCCGAGAAGACCAGCGCCGACCAAAAGCATCATCGCCAGCGTCAGCTCAACAACAACGAGATTGGAGCCGAGCCGGCGCCAAACTCTTCCCGCGGACCCCCGACCAGCTTCGCTCAGACCATCTCTGAGTTCACTTAGAGGAAGGCGGATCAGAGGCGTAACCGAGAAAAGGATGGCATTCAGCAAGGCAATTGCCCCAGCGAAGATGAGCACGTGCAGATTCAATCCCGCCCCTTCGAGATAGGGCATGCGCAACGCTTTGTCTGGAGGAATCAGTTTCGTGAGTAGTTGCATTGAGACATAGGCCATAGCTAAGCCGAACAGAGCTTGGCCTATGACCAGCACCAATGACTCGGTGACAAACTGTCGAATTAACCTCGCACGCGATGCACCCAACGCCCCACGCACCGCCATCTCTCTCTTGCGAGTCTCCGAGCGCACGAGCAATAGACTGGCCACGTTCACCGAAGCAATCAGAAGCAGGACCAAAGCCGCAGTAAGCAACATCAACAAGATTGGACGGATTTCTCCGACGACAAGTTCGGAGAGTGGTTGCAGAGCGGCTCCCTGGCCACGGTTCGAATCGGGATACTGCTTTTCCAGGTCAGCAGCAATCACCTTCAGCTCAGCCGATGCGGTCTGGAGTGAAACGCCGTCTCGCAGGCGTGCAACTCCGTAGAGATTGTGGCAACTTCTTCGCGCCTCGCAGCCTGCGCTTGGTTGAAGGGAAGTCCAGAATTCCGCCTGGCCCTGCGGTGCAAATTCGAAGTCGCGCGGCAGCACTCCAATAATCGTGTATGCAACCTCGCTGAGGGTGACGGACTGGCCAATCACATCAGACTTACTGCCAAACCGGTTCTGCCACGTGCGATAGCCGAGCATTACAACTGGCTGCGCTTTGCTCGAGTCCTCGCCGGGATAAAACGAGCGGCCTAGCGCTGGAAGGACTCCGAGAGTGTTGAAGAAACCCGATGTGGCGCGCGCGCCGTACACGACTTCTGTTCCCGAGTTGTTTCGCAGAAGATAACCGCTGCCGGTGTAAGCATCCATGGAACTGAAGACGGTGTTCAGCCTTTGCCAATCCAGGAAATCCAGGCGGGAAAGATTAGACCGTGAGGTCAGTGCGTGGTTTTCCGCAACGTCGACCAGTCGTGTTGGATTCGAGTAGGGAAGTGGCCGAATGAGCGCGGCATCTACAAATGCGAAGATCGCGATGCTCGCCGATGTGCCAAGAGTCAGAACGAGAATGGCGACTAACGCAAACGCAGGATTCTTGCGCAGTTGCCGCAGCGCATAACGGAAATCCTGAAGCGCAGTTTCAAATTGGAATCCGACTACTTCGTAGCTTCGTTCTTTGACTCTGGCGTCATTTCCCAATCGTCGGATTGCCGCATACCGGGCTGCGTTGGCACTCATGCCGTCGTCGTGAAATCGCTCTTCGACCTCTTTGCGGTGAAAGGCAATTTCTTCGGACAGATCTCGATGGAATCGTTCGCGGCGAATCAACATCCACAGCTTGCGAAGGAAAGGAAGCATTACGCCGAGGCTCCTAAGCGTTCTGCAGGACGCGACTAATCGCCGCGATCATCTGCTCGAATTCCGACAACTCAATGCCAAGCTGCTTTCGCCCGGCCGATGTAAGCGTGTAATAGCGAGCGCGACGGTTCGTCTCGGTCATCTTCCACTCGGCCTTCACCCAGCCTTGGAGCAGCAATCGCTGCAGTGCGGGATACAGCGAGCCTTCTTCAACCGTGAGTACCTCGTCGGAGAGCTGCTTGATCGCTTGCGCAATGCCATACCCATGCAGCGGTGCGCGGGTGAGGGTTTTGAGAATGAGCATGTCGAGGGTGCCGGGGAGAAGATCGGGCTTGTTCGCCATGTCCGTGATATATAGATTATCTATGTATAGGCTGTCAAGGGAGGAGGGCCAGCGAGAGCGAACAGGACGGTCGCGAAGTTCGACACGAGAGGTCACGGAGACGTCTTCGTGACCTCTTCTTTTCAGCTTCGTGACCTTCGTGTTCGCCGTTTACGGATGAGCAGATTCGTCGAGTAACTGCTTCAGGTATTGCTGCCAGAAGACGGCCCAGGTATGGGTTCCATGTCCATGGGTTTGAGCCGAGGCTGGGATGAGGACATAGTGTCCGCGCTTCACTCGCTTGATCTCGCGTTCCGCAATTCCTAAGTTGGGAGGGTTAATGAAATCGTCAGCGGAATTGACGTACATCACGGGAACGGCGATCTTCTCGAGATTCGGCGATGGATCGTAGTTGCGCGACGAACTCACAGCATAGAGCAAATCGTTGGCATCGATGTTGTGCGTTACACGCTTGCGATAGTTCTCCAAATACTGATCGGCAGCATCGCGCGTCGGGTATTGAATCTGCATGGGCAAGGGCGCGCTCCCGGCGATCAGCAGAAAGTCTGTCGCGATATCGAGAGCCGCACGAGGTTCGGTGGTGTACTCGCCATTCTTCCAGTCCGGGTCGTTGCGGATGCCGTCGATCACCATTTTGCGCCACATGCGATTGCGTCCGGCGATCTGTACCGGCAGACAAGCGAGCGGCATGAGCGCATCCATGAAGTCCGGATATGTTTCTCCCCAGACCCAGGAATGCATGCAGCCCATCGATGTTCCCATGACGAGCCGCAGATGGTTTACACCGAGACCTTTCTCCAACATCTCGTGCTGTGCGGCGATCATGTCGTCGTAGTCGTATTGCGGAAAATGCGCATGCATGCCGTCGCTCGGCTTGCTCGATTTTCCGTGGCCGACGTTGTCAGGAAGGATGATGAAGTAACGATTCACGTCGAGGAGCTGTCCTGGCCCGAACAGCACTCCTGCGAATTGCGGCGCCAGAAACTGGTGCCCAGTTCCGCCGGTACCGTGCAGTATCAGCACCGCATTGTCTACCAGGCCATTGGCGTTGCGATGCGCTTTGCCAAAGGTGGTGTAATGCAGTCTCAGTTCGGGCAGAGTTTCGCCGGAACGAAAATGGAAGTTGTGCGCGATGTAATCACCTTCTTGCGGCGCAGGAAGGTTGCTGGGCGGAGTTGATTGCTGACCGAAGCACAACAATGACAGCAAAAGAAACAGGACGATCCAGAAAGAAATTTTCAGAGAATGGGCGGGAGAGCAGATGCTCGCCTTTGTTTCAAACCTGTTTGTTAAAGAAACGTTCGATCTGCCGCCAGTACCGCCGCACGATGTATTCAGTTCCAATGTGTCCTCCTCGCGCGAAGGATTTTAGGGCCACACCGGTCTTTTCGGCAAAGCGTTTCACTGAGCTGTAGGGGACGTATGGATCATCTTTGGCATGGAACATCAATATTTTTGCGGGTGTGATCTCTTCAATGTGGTGCGCAGGATTGTAAAACGTTCCCGATCGCAATTTGTCCCAATTTCGTTCTGAGAGTCTGTAAGCGCTCCCGAACGCCTCGCGGATGTAAGCGACGTAGCTGGGATTGGAGGTTTCCGCGCGTTCCGAATGGGGAAGAATGGACCAGTCCACCACTGGACAATTTGCGATGACTTTTTTCACGAGCGGATCGAGCGAGCACAGAATCGCGGCCGCTCCCCCAAAGCTGCCGCCGATAACGAATATCTCGCTTGCATTCACGCGAAATCGCTTGCCGAATGTGACTTCGCGGATGGATCTCTTCAGAGCTTTGATTACGTCCAGAATGTCTTCATCCGGAGAGCGTGCCAAAAATTGTCCTCCGCTCTCCCAAGCTCCGCGATAACGCGGATAGAACACCCAGAAGTCTTTGTCCGCAAGAAATCTCGCCAAGCCCTGCTTGCGGGGAATCGA
>DATEKE010000152.1:0-12375 GCA_035277605.1 Terriglobales bacterium
TGGCGGCGCCGGTGGTGTCGGTGACGGTTCCCGCGATCATGCCTCGGCTCGTCTGTGCGAACGAGAGCATCGGAGCGATGAGGGATGCGGCCAGGAGGGATAACAATACACTTCTAAAACGACGACTCATTTCGAGTGTTCTCCAAAAAAGATTGTTTGGCTCGTAAACGCTCGCGGAGAGAAAACCTCGCACCTTGGGGGAGCGCGATCTTCCGCTTTCCTGATTCGCTGATGCTCGTAAAGTCGAGTCACTCAGCGAAAGGCATCCACCGACCTGCGCGAAGCCCTAGCGGAACTGCTTAGAGCCGGTCGACTGGATTAAGCCAGTTGCATCGACCGTAACATCCGGCTTGCCAAGGCCTCAATGATTCGCCAGCAGATTGGCAAACCGAAGTAATAAGGAAAAACTTAGGTTAGGGACAGATAGTCTGAATCGAGGGACAACGGTCTTGCGTCGTCCACGCTGTAAAAGGCAGCAATAGCCGTTAGGCCGGCTCCTTGCCTCCTGCTACACTCGTCTTTCTTCTGAGGAGATTATGCGTTCTCACATCCTTGTCATTGCCTTGCTCACGTTGGCTGCAACCGCACAAAGCGCCCCGCAATCCTCCGGATCGACTGCTCCCGAGAGTCATCTTCTCCATCTCAAAGGACTCGATCCAAACCTCATGGACAAGACGGTGGATCCGTGTGTGGATTTCTACCAATACTCTTGTGGGGGATGGCTGAAGCAGAATCCGGTGCCGCCGGACCAGAGCTCCTACGGTCGCGACACCGAACTCGCGGAGCGGAATCGTCTCATCCTCCGCGATATTCTCGAAAAGGCTTCGGTGAACGATCCCAAGCGCAGTGCAGTCGACCAGAAGATCGGCGACTTTTACTCTTCGTGCATGGACGAAGCCGCGATTGAGAAGAAGGGCCTGGCTCCGTTGAAACCCGAACTGGATCGTATTGCAGCCATCAAGAGCAAAGCCGAACTTGCGCCAGTTGTCGCCGATCTCCAACTCAAGAACGTCAACGCTCTCTTCAGCTACGGCTCCGATCAGGATTTCAAGAACGCGAACGAGGAAATCGCCGAAGCCGATCAGGGCGGCCTCGGCCTGCCGGAGCGCGACTACTACACGCGCACAGGCGCGAAAGACGAAGAGATTCGCAAAGAGTATGTCGAGCATGTGACGAATGTGTTCAAGCTGCTCGGAGAGTCGCAAACGCAAGCGGCAGCCGATGCGGCTACCGTCATGCGAATCGAAACCGATTTGGCCAAAGCTTCACTGAATGTGGTGGATCGCCGCGAGCCCTCGAACCTGTATCACAGAATGCCGGTGAAGGATCTGGAAGCAATGGATCCTGCGTTCAATTGGGCTGTCTATATGCGCGATGTAGGAACACCTCCAGTGCAGTCGCTGAACGTTGCGGTACCTCAGTTCTTCAAGGGTCTGGAAGCGGTACTGCAAAACGAGAGTCTCGCTGACATCAAGACCTATCTTCGCTGGCAAACGGTTCATGCGTTTTCGCCGATGCTGCCGTCGGCGTTTGTGAATGAGAATTTCGATTTTTACGGTAAGACTCTCCAAGGCGCAAAAGAGCTGCAGCCACGGTGGAAACGCTGCGTCCGCTATACCGATCGCAATCTCGGCGAGGCTCTTGGACAGGCGTATGTCGATCGCACCTTTGGCGTGGAAGGCAAGACGCGCACGCTGAGAATGGTCCATGACATCGAGAGCGCGATGCAGAAAGACCTTGAGCAGCTCGACTGGATGACTCCGCAGACAAAGCAGCGCGCGCTCGAGAAACTGCACACCGTCGTTAACAAGATCGGCTATCCCGACAAATGGCGCGATTACTCGAAGTACGATGTCGTTCGCGGCGATCCCCTCGGTAATTTTGCGCGCGGCGCAATCTTCGAGTCGCATCGTCAGCTCGACAAAATCGGTAAGCCTGTTGATCGCGGCGAGTGGGGCATGACTCCGCCAACCGTGAACGCCTACTACAACCCGCAGATGAACGATATCAATTTCCCTGCAGGAATCCTGCAGCCCCCGTTCTATGACAGCACCATGGACGACGCGGTGAACTATGGCGATGCCGGCGGCGTAATCGGCCACGAACTTACTCACGGCTTCGACGATGAAGGCCGGCAGTTCGACGCAAAAGGCAACCTCGAAGACTGGTGGACCCCGCAGGATGCGAGGCAGTTCGAACAGCGCGTCGCGTGCGTGGTGGATGAATACAACGGTTTCATCGCCACCGATGACGTCCACGTGAATGGTAAGCTCACGCTGGGCGAAAATGTCGCCGACCTTGGCGGTCTCAGGCTTGCCTGGATGGCCTACCTCGCGCACGAAGCCGGTCTCGATGAGAATCCAAAACCGGTCGACGGCTTTACTCCCGAGCAGCGCTTCTTCATCAGCTACGGACAAGGCTGGTGCGAAAACTACACGCCGGAAATTTTGCGTCTGATCGCACAAACCAATCCGCATTCGCCCGTGCAGTACCGTGTCAACGGTGTGGTCGTGAACCTGCCTGAATTTCGCAAGGCATTCTCATGCAAAGTAGGAACGCCGATGGCGCCAGAGAAAACGTGCACGGTCTGGTAGTAGTAAACAGAACCGCCGGCGGTAGCCGGTGGGGCAGCCGCGTGTTTTGCGGCTGCGTTTCTTCCGACTGCGCGCGGCATCGCTCTGCCCGGAGCTGGCCATAGGGCCATCTCCGGCCCACCGCCTACCGGCGGCGGTTCTGTTTTCTCGACCTAAATGCGGGAATTTAGATAGACGTCCCGCGCAAGCATCACCGCAAACTATGCTCTCCCTCCTGCGACGCAACAAGCTATTCTTCATCTCCTTAACGGTGCTGGGGATTTTGCTGCGCGGTTATTTCCTGCATTGGCATTTTCTTTTCGAGGGAGATTCGCTGGTCTACGGCGATCTGGCGAAGAACTGGCTCATCCATGGCGTATACGGAATCACCGACAACGGCCAGATTCTCCCAGTGGATATCCGCATGCCAGGATATCCTGCATTTCTCGCCGCCTGTTTCCGTTGCTTTGGAATCGAGCACTACGGAGCGGTCGTTCGCGTACAGCTTGTCATTGATCTTGTCACCTGTTTTTTGATCGCGGCTGGTGCGCGGCGATTGTTTTCGGTGGGCGCAGCGAAAATTGCATTTCTTTTGGCGACTCTCTGTCCCTTTACCGCGAACTACACCGCCACCCCTCTTTTGGAAACGCTTGCCATCTTCGGGGCGGCGGTTGCGCTCTTCTTTGCGCTCCGTGCCGTTCAGAGAATGAGCTTAGCGCCGCCTTGGGATGTAGCTCACAGCTTCGCGATCAGCGACTGGATGATTTCCGGATTGGGAATTGCTTTCAGTATCTATCTGCGACCTGATGGCGGAGTGCTGCTCGCGTCCACCGGAATTTACTTGTTGTATTTGGCTTTTCAGAAAAGGCAATCTGAATATTTCTGGTCAGCGATCTTGTTGGGTATCGTATCGCTGCTGCCCCTACTCCCATGGACGATCCGCAACTGGCGCCTACTGCATCAGATCGAGCCGCTGGCTCCGTTTTATGCGCAGCTCCCGGCTGAGTACGTTCCGAAAGGATTCAATCGTTGGTGCAAAACCTGGGTCGTCGATTTCATCTCGGTAATGAACGTGGAATGGAACGTCTCCACCGAGGGTCCAGGCGATCCGATTGATATCAATGACATACCCGCACGCGCGTATGACAACCCAGGACAAATGCGACGCACGCAGGAACTGGTTGCTGCTTACAACCGTTCTCCTGAATTGACTCCAGAGATGGACGCCGAATTCGCTGAGCTCGCGACAGAACGAATTCGGGCACATCCGATTCGGTACTATTTTGGGCTTCCTCTGGCGAGATTGGCCGACATCTGGCTGCGACCCAGAACCGAAATGCTCAACCTTCAACTTGACTGGTGGAATTGGGAGGACGTTCCACTCGAATCACTGAATTCCATCGCGCTTGCGTTGCTGGGTATCCTCTATTTAGTAGCAGCGATTCTCTCTCTTCGCCATCGAATGGCAGGTGTTGCAGTCTTGTGGCTGTTTATCCTGTGCCGGTCGGTGCTCCTCGCGACACTGCCAAATCCGGAACCCCGATACACGCTCGAATGCTTTCCCGCAGTGCTGATGCTGGCGGGCGTGGGGCTCGTAAAACGCGATCACACGACGGAGGCACGGACTACACGGAGAATTGCATGAAGCTTCGTATAGGTACCCGGCTTGAGTGCAGCATGTCGCAACTCCTCGATGATTCGGGCCTTGGCGCGTCTAGCCGTTCTTTGGGTGATATTCCGTGAGGCATCGGGCCTATCTCTCCCTCGGTTCCAATTTGGGAGATCGCATCGCGAATTTGCAAAGCTGTATTCGATTGCTCCGTAAAGTCGGCAATGTGACAAAAGTCTCGTCCATTTACGAAACGGAGCCAATGGAAATGCGTGAGCAGCCCTGGTTTCTCAATTGTGTGCTCGAAGTTGAAACGAATCTCTCCGCCCGCGAGTTGTTGTTTGCAATTCAAGAAATCGAGACGCAGCTTGGGCGTAGTCGCGAAGTACACAAAGGCCCTCGCACCATCGATATCGACCTCCTTCTCTTCGACTCCGAGGTCATCGACGAAAGCGGTTTGCAGATCCCGCACCCAGCGATGCATAAACGAGGTTTTGTGTTGGCTCCGCTGGCCGAAATTTCTCCCCGAGTGAAGCATCCCGCGTTGGGAAAAACAGCGCAAGAGCTGCTGGATGATCTGCCCGCCGATGCCGGGCAAGTGCGGCGTCTCGCACCTAAGTAGATTTTTTTGCAGCGTGAGACACGGGATTGATGCTCAAAAGAGCTACAATTTTTTCGTGCGCCGAAGAACGCCAGTGCTGCTAGTTGTTGTAGCGATCCTCGTCACCGCCACTGCGCTGGCAGATATTCCAACCCGAACATCGCATCCGCAGGCGAGTATCTCCGACAACCAGTCGCGCTTGCATTCTGGAGCACTCGATGAGTTTTCTGCGCCACTCGATCCGCATCCGTTTGTCACGGAGTTCTATCTCCACCAGTTTGCGCGCGAGAGTGGTAAGTCCAGTTCACACCAACGCTCGTGGTTCGATCCCGTGGTCAACCCCGTCACGAATGCCGCTTCAACTTTGTCGAAGCGGGTCGCGAGCTTGCGTCGTGCACTGGTGAAGCTGATGCCGTAGTACTCTGCGTTGCCGCTTCCAGGACCTCTTCCGGCATCCAATTGTTTCCTGGGTACCAGGCTGAGATTTTGCCGTCCGGCCCAATCACGGCTGTGCTCAAGGAATGCGTGATGCGGTCTCCATCCTCCTCGTAAAACACTCCGAAAAAGTCGGCTACTCGCTTCATCTCATTCTGCGGAGCGCTGGCAAACTCCCAATGTTTGAAGTTTTCCCTGGTATATCGCTCAGTGTAGGCAGCGCCATAACTGCGAAGCACCGCAGGCGTGTCATGCTTCGAATCAAAACTAATGCTTAGCAGATGCGTCTTAGCGTACGCGGCAGGATTCTTCTGCAATGCTTTCTCGATAGCGGCAAAGTTCCCGTTTACCCTTGGGCAGTAATCGTTCAGAGGGCAACGGGTATAGAAGAACGTGATTAGAAGAACCTTGCCGCGATAGTCACCGAGACGAATGCGAGCGTTGCTCTGGTTTGTGAGTGCGAAATTGGGAACCTGTTCTCCGACACTGGGCACATGCATCTGTGAGGACGGAACCGGAGCACTTCCGGGCGGAGCTTTCTTCAGGACCTTTAGCGCGACGATTTCTGCTTTATCTTCCTGGACGCGAAGATCAGCTTCGATCTCATCTCCTGCTGACACTTGGCCAAGCATGGCGTCGTCTTTCACTGAATACGGCATCGTCATAGCGTCCATGAAACCGGGGATCGCGTCGTGATCGATGATGAGCTGGTGCCCGAGCTTGTCGATCGAGATCACTTTGCCGTGGAGCTTGTAAATCTTCGCGGGAGGCTCGTGACTGCAGCCAAAAACGAGAAGAGCGAACACGAAGGTCACTAAGGTGAAAATCAAGGTGACGGAGAACCTCCATTTCTTTGTGACCTCTTGCATCTTCGTGCCCTGCGTGTTCGCTCTTCTCATAATTCCTCAATAATGAAATCTATACCTTATCTGCAGTGAGATCTCGCGCGGATTCGCGAAGTGCGAGCCTCCAAACGTATTGCTCAGGTCGATGAAGTAGCGCTTGTTGGTGAGATTCAACGCGCTCACCTTTGCCGACCAGTTCTCGCCAAATGACTTGCCGAGCGATACGTCGATCGTGCGATAGCTCGGCAGATGATCCGGCCCGTCGCCGTTCAGGAAGCCTGATCCGTAATTCAGATTCGCCGCCAGCCAACTGCGATACGGCAAGCTTGAAGTGAATCCAGTGCTTAGAGTGTTGCGCTGGTCGTGATCGAGATAGAAGAAGCCTGCCTCGGGAGGTGAAAAGTCCGTGAGTCCTCCAGTCACGCCTCCGCTGCCTTCGATCGACTGATGCGAATATGCGAGATGAAAATCGAAGCGTCCGGCGACATGAGGCGAGCGCAGCGTACTTTCAAATCCGCGAATACGAACGTGATCGATGGTGAGCGGGAAAAAGATATTTGAGTTACCGATTACGTCGTGATCAAAGAAGTTACGCGCGCCTGTTCGGAAGTATGAGAAATCGCTGGTCCAGCCATGTACCGGAATAGTGAGTCCGAATTCGTGCTGCTCATCGCGCTCGCCTTTGAGTGGCAGAAAGCCGAGATCTTGCGCGGTGGCGAACTCGAGCAGTGGTCCGGATAACGTTGAAAGTGGTGGCGCCTGATAGTAGCGGCTGTAATTTGCTCGCAATACCCAGTTCAACGTGGGAACGCGCAGCGCGACTCCGAGCCGCGGATCAGCGGCATTCTCACTAAGTGCACCCGAGAAGTGAGTCAGCCGGACTCCGCCGTTTAAAGTCAGCCACGAATTCAGTTTGTATTGATCTTCGAGAAAAATAGCTTCGAGCTGACCACTCACAAGATCGCGCTGACCAAAGTCATCGCCGCTTCCGTCATTTGCGACGAGACGAAAAAGCGTGTTGTCATGCTGGCCGAAGGCATAGATCCCCGCACTGGCATTGTGTTTCCCTTTCACAACACTCAATGAAATCTGTCCACCGGCATAGTTCGAAGCGCGATTGTTAGTCGCACTCGGCACGTCGTTGGCTCCGCCCTCGAAGGCTGCGCGATTGAAATGGTAGAAGGGCGAGACGGTCAGGACCAGATTCGGCGACCAGGAGTGGATCCAGGAGAAATTGCCGAAAGCGTCCTGCTCACGCTCGCGATCGCGGATCAGCGCTGTTTCCTGATCTGGATCATTCGGCACCTGGTAATGATCCTGGCGAACCGAGCCGACGAATCGAAGCTGGTCTATAGGCGTCGCGTTGAAAATGAGCGATGTGAATACGCCATAGCCATTCGCTCGATCGTGCAGAACACTCGAAGTTGGAGTTTCGAGTCCCAAATCGGTACGATTACCGCTCAGACTCCCGTAGTAGGCAAATCGATCGGTGTGGCTGCCAAAGCTGAGTTGATTGTCTGTGTTGTTGTAGCTGCCGTAGCTCGAGATCAACTCGGCTTCGTTGTTGCGCTCGAATCCTGAACGCGTGATGACGTTGAAAACGCCGTAGGTGCGGTCACCGGCGTCGGCGGACAATCCTCCGCGCTCGGCCTCGACATAATCGATGTCCTTGGGATCGAACTGAGGCCCCACGTTGCTGGCGATGTTGGTGTTCGGAACCGGGACTCCGTCGATTGCCCAAGTCACTTGGTGGCCACCGCGAATGTGGAGCTGATCGTGAACGATGTAGGCTCCAGGCACGAAATCGGTAATGGCCGTTAAAGAATTTGCCTGGTCCGCGCCCGGCGTTTCGTTGATCTCACGCCGGCTGATCAGGCTTTGCGTGGTGCTCGATGAAGGATTCACCGCCGCGGCTTCGCCCGTGACTTCTACTGTCTCCTTGGCTCCGGCAATTGCAAGCGGAACATGCAGATCTTCGGCGCTGCCGGCGATGACGCGAATAGTCATCGTCTTGTCAGCAAATCCGGGTGCACTTACCGTGACGGAATAGTCCCCCAGAGGGACAGTCTGTATCTGGAACAGTCCAGCATCGTTCGTAGTAGCTTCGGCCTTCCAGTCGCTCGTATTCGACTTCACCAACACCTCGGCGCTCCCAATTGGACGATGCTGCGGGTCATGAACTACTCCTTTCACCACCCCGAATACTGAAGCGAACACCAAATTGGGAATCAATAACAACGTTAGAACAAGTACGCGTCGCACCTGAGACTCCTCCGGATGAACAGCAAGTTTGTTGCGCGCGGGATCTTCATACTTCGCTATTTTGCGACTTCGTAATTTCGCGATTGAAGAGCGCTCAACGGAAACTTCCTTGTCGAACGGTCGAGCACTGCGAAGCCCCGACTGCTTCTTTGAATAATTACGAAATCGCGAGTACGGAATAATTAGTCCGCGCGATGCACGACTACAGGAGGAGTTCTGGAGGGCCGCGTTGGCAGTTGGAACGGTCGTGGGAGGAATAGGAGCTGTTGCGAGCGCGATTTACTACCGCCTCATGCCGAACGCCCAATGCGAACGCCTGCGAACTCAGCAGAGCAGCGACCGGCGAAACCAGCACCGGTGAGTGCCACATTGGGCATGAAATTGCAGCTCGGAGCGAGGTTTCGCCTGGGATCAGCGCGTGCGCAACAGCCGTGCAGTGATGCGTTCCCCCACGCCGACAGCACGCAGGAAGCGGCGCGGATGCTGTGTTGGCAAACGCCGGCGCAAAGAACACTGCCAGCATCAGCAGCAACACCGAATTGGCGGTCAGCTTGCGCATGCAGAGGTTCGCAAGAGAAGCATACAACAAGGGTGCGTGTGCCGGCACTCTGGCAGCAAATACGCGCTACAGCACCAACTCTTCTTGTGTCCAGAGGGTTGGCAGCGGTTCCGGTTCGGCACAGAGATCGATTGCAAGCTTTTCCAGTACTAAACGCTTGCTGGTCGGATTAGAACGCAGCGCCAGGTCTGCACGTGCAAGCAAGCGGAGCGCACGCGTAAGCTCGCGGCGCGATTTGTAGCGTCGGGCCTGTCGAATCACGTCTTCGGCTGCAAACGGGGGGAGGCGGAAACCTTGCCATAACGCCTGCCAAATCGCTCGCGAATCGCGCACATTCTTTTCAAGAATCACCAGCATCTGGCGGAAGGTGCGGGCGAGCATGTAAATGTGTCCGATTGCTGCTTCTTCACCTTCTTCGCTGGACAGCATGGCATCGAGAACCGCCAGCGCGCGCACGCGATCTTTGGACGAAATCGCATCCGTCAGTTCATACAGTGAGCGCTGTTTCGCGGCGAGGACCATCGTTTCCACGTCGCCCAACGTGATGCGCTTCTTCGCTCCAACAAAGAGGATAAGTTTCTCGAGCTCGTTGCTGACCAGCATCATGTCGGCGCCGAGCGCGTCGACCAGCTCTCGTGCTGCGTCGGGATCGACCTTCACGTCCTCTTTGGCGGCATGCTCGATCACCCAGCGCATGCCGTCGCTCTCATCGACACGTGCGAGTTCTATTACCGCGCAGTATTCGCCGAGGGTTTCGCGGATCCGCTCATAGCGATCTTTGTCCTGCATCTCCATACGGCGCGCGTCGGCGGGAATGCTGATGTGATCGGCTACGAAAATCAATACCGCGTCGGGGTTGGGATTATTGCAGTACTTCTCGATTGCCGCAAACTCTTCCTGATGCGAGCCGCGGCCGTATAACGACTTCACCCCACGGATGAAGAACACCTGAAAAGGCGACATCAGCGACGGCGTGCGAGCGAGATCAAGAATTTCCGCAATGCTGGTTTCGCTCAGGTCGCGGTCATGCAGGCTGAAATCGCGCAGTTCAGGTGTGACCAGATGCTGAATCAACGCCCCGCGGCAGCGATCACGGAAGAAGACTTCGTCGCCCACGAGCACGTATGCCGGGCGGAGCTTGCGGGCGGAAACATCGGACACGAAACGATCCGTCGCGGCAAAGCTGCGGCCCGCCATCAGAAGCCCTCCAGAATTTCGGCGACCAGTGTGCGCGCAAAATCGCGTGATAGTCGATCGACCGCAGGCGGACTTTCGTCAAAGAAGCTGGTAACTTCTCGGCTCACCTGATACTGCTCGCGAAACATGTAGTTGGGATTTTCGAACAGCGTCTTTCCATGCTTGTCGACCAGCTTCACGCTCATGTTCAGTTGAACGATCGCGCTCGATTGACGTCCCGTTTGTGAGTCGAAAGTCAGCGGATAAACATTCGTCGTGAGCAACGTTCCCTGAAGCAGGGCATCAGCGGTGCCATTGTCCGCGGGAATTACTTTGTACGGGCTGCGGCTGGTGAACTCGCGAACAACAGCTTGCGTCAGCACTTGTTCGGCTTTATAGCTGTTGGTTTTGTTCCCGAAAATGGGAACGGCAATGGTGTTAATACCTGCCGGCAATCGGATTTGTGCGTGGTTGGCTGTATGGTAACCGCAACCGCAGAAAAGGAAGCAGATCACGAGAGCGGGCAACTTTCTTAGCTGAAATAAACCTGTATCCACGGATATTCTTCTCAAGATCGCCTGCGCTCGCCAGGAGCAAGTAGCCAGTGGCCAGCAGCCCTACTGCACTTTCCCCAAGGGTCGCATTGTGCTGAGAGTCGAAGCGCACTCGACTGCAGTCATTGCGGAAATTTTCAAATTATCCGCAGCCGCCCAGACCCACACGCCTTTCGCATTCGCTGCATCCGGTCGCACCGAAACCATTATCGTGCCCTGTCCTGCGGCGCTCACGTTGCTCGGCCCGTCTTCTCCTGGACCGATTACAGTTACGTGATCTCCAGCCAGGGCTTTCGCAAAATTCCCAGCATCGATCTCACGGCCGAACTGAATGTAGATGGAAAACGTGTGTGCGTGGAAGGTGGGAGCCTGTACCAGCATCAACGAAGGCACCTGCACACGTCCGTTGCATAGCGACTCGAAGTGCCTCGCAATGCGTTTTTCCGTTTCGGCAAGCGACAACAACGAGCTTTCGCCGAAGCGTCCGAGCATATTGAACGCGACCTGCTCATCGAACACCTGTTTGGGCAGTGAAGTAAACGAGAGCAGGTTCACGGTTTGCTGATGCAATTCGTCCATCCCCCGCTTCCCCTGTTCCGAAACGGGTTCGAAAACTGTGGCGGCCGTCGTGTGAATCGGACCGAGAGTTCGTGCGCGGAGAATCAATAGCGCCAAGACCGTTGCAACAGGATGAGCAACAACCACCGAAGTAGTCGTGAGATCTTCCGGTCCGGATTGCTGGCCCGATTCTCGTTCGATCTCCTTCTCAATCCAAGGCGAGCGCACGGTCACGTTTGGCTGGTCGTCGAGCGCGTATGAGAGATCGAGCACGGTGCTTCCCGCCTGCAACGCGCTTGCCCAGTGACGTTTCGTGAAGTCAGCGTCGGAGGCGAAGAACGCAAAGTCAACATTGCGGAAGTGCTCCGGATCGGCAGGCTGAATGAAAGTGGCTTCGTCGCCGACTTGATCGATCTGGCCCAACGACTCGTCATCGTCGAGGAGTTTCACATCGACTGCCGGAAAATTCATCTCGTCGAGAACTTCTTTGAGTTCCCGGCCTTTGAGCGTGGCAGCGCCCACAATCGCGACGCGAAACATCTGCGCAACTCCGGCGGGGCGGTTCATGCCATGTCCACGCGCGATTCAGGTTCATATGCAGGCGGCGCCGGCGGACGCCGCTTCAGTGCGTACGCAAATCGCGCAATTACACCCGAGACGAGATAAAGAAGCGATAGTGAGAAGAGGAAGTATTCGGAGAAGTACCAGATCAGATACATCGAGATGCCGATGACGATGAACAGCCAGAATGGCTGGCGCGTGCGCAAATCAATGCCTTTTGGACTCCAGAAGCGCCAGGTGCTCACCATTAAGTACGAGATCAAAACGACGAAGCAGAGCCACAGGGCTGTGATCCACCACGTATTGACTGGAGCTCCATCGACGAAGTGGACAGTCGCAGCAATCATGGCCGCGCCGGCAGGAATCGGCATTCCAACAAAATACTTCCGGCCCGGACGTCCTGGATTCTTCGGCTGCGGATTCTTGCTGATGTTGAATCGCGCCAGTCGGCTTGCGCCTGCGATCAGAAACAGGAATGTCGCGACCGCCCCGAATTGAATCAGCTTGTGACGCGCATCTGCACTCCACAACTCAGGAAGCTGATGGCATCCCCACATCCATGCAAGAATCGCCGGAGCAACACCGAACGTGATTACGTCTGCGAGCGAATCCAGCTCGCGTCCAAAATCGCTGGTGGTGTTA
>DATEKE010000153.1:0-24244 GCA_035277605.1 Terriglobales bacterium
GAATTTGGCGCTCGGACAAAAAGAAGCTGCGGAGCTACGGAGCCGCGAAGCTGCCAGCTTCCAGCCAAGGCAACGGCAAAATGGAGCTACAAGTGCCGGACAACATCAATGGCTCTAATTGGTCAACGTTTTGCGCCGCAAGTCCTCTATTTTCTTTTCTCTGCTGCGAGTTTCCTCTCTCTGCTGCTAGCCCAAGAAGGAAGGCGAAACCGGCCATTCTTTGGACTTAAACTTGGCCATTCGGCGGAAAATTGAGCGTGTTAGGCATGCTCCAACAAAACTTTACATCCCTGTCGCGCCACTTTCCTGTTCGGTGCTCCGTCTTTGCTAATACAGTGAACGCAGGTACTTACCATGACGACTGCCATTCGAATCGTAGTTAGCCTTGCTCTCGCGTGTTGCTTCGCGGTTGCCCAACAGGCGCCCAGCGATCAAGCGGGACAGGGCTCCGAGCGCCGCGGCTTTGGTGAACGCGAGTTTCGCGGCATAGGCGGACAGATCACCGAAATCTCCGGATCCACCATGAAGATCAAGCTGCGCGATGGCTCAACCGGTACGGTGAACATCACTTCCGATACCCGATTCCGGAAAGCCGGCCAGCAGGCGCAGCTCTCCGATTTCAAAGTGGGCGATAACGTGATGGTGCGCGGCGACTCCACGGGAGACAAAACCTGGACCGCGCAGGTGGTGGGTGAGGCTCCGTCGCAGGCGCAGATGCAGGAGATGCAGCAGCGCATGAAAGACGCGATGGGTAAGACCATGGTCGTCGGCGATGTGAAATCGATTGATCCGCCCAAGCTCACCGTCACCCGCACCGACGGCGTGGAGCAGACGATCGAGGCCGACGAGAACACCTCGTTTCGCAAAGGACGCGATGAGAGCATTACCATGCCCGACATCAAGGTCGGTGACACCATATTTGCTCGCGGCGAGCTGAAGAATGGAACGTTTGTGCCGACGGCCATCAATGTGGTCCCTCCCGAAATGGCACGGCGCATGAAGGAGAACGGCGGTGGGATGTTCGTCATGGACCGCGGTCCACGACGCGAACGCCAGGGCCAGCAGCCGCAGAGTGAATCTGGCCAGCAAACTCAGCCCAAGTAGTCGATGAAGAAATCCGTCATATCCGAGTTGCGGCTTGCTGCCGCAGGTTGCGTACTGCTGTTGTGTTCTGCCGCAGCGCCTGCGCAGACCACCGCTGCAGCAGCTTCAACGATGCCAGCGAGCCCGCAGCAGGCGCCGGCGATTGCCGTAACGCAATTTGTCGTTCGGGGCACGATCAAGGCAGGCGTGACGCCTCTGCCCGGAGTCACGGTTACAGCGTCGAACACGCTCACCGGAAAGAAGGTCTCTACTGCTACGGCGCCCGACGGCTCTTTCGCTTTGACGCTTCCGTCACGCGGACGTTATGTAATCAAAGCCGAGCAGGCGGCATTCGCATCTACTACTAAAGAAGTCGTCATCACTCCGGAGGCACCGCAGGCGACTGTGGATGCCGATCTGATGCTCGCCTCGCGCGCGCAGATGCTGGCTGCACAACAGCAGCAAGGCGCCGCAGAACAAGTTGCCGCCGCACTCGCGAATCGCGGCATGCAGAGCCTCTCGGTCACAGAATCTGACAGTGGCGGAATGCCGGCCGGCGATACCACAGGACAAACCGGTGGATTGCCGCTGAACGGCGCAGGAGCCGATGCTCCCACGGAGTCCGTTTCCGTCTCGGGCGCAATGGGGCAGGCGCAGAACTTCGGCATGAATCCCGATGAACTCGAAGATCGGATCCAGGAAATGCGCGAGCGCATGCAGCGCGACGGTGGTGGCGACGGCAACATGGTCTTCGTCGGACCGGGCGGAGGCGGAGGCTTCGGTGGTCCTGGAGGTGGACCGCGCGGTGGCCCTGGCGGCGGACCGGTGCTGATGCTCGGCGGTCGGATGATGGGGCGATTCAACGTGAATCAGCCGCACGGCTCCATCTTCTACAGCACAGATAATTCCATCTTTGACGCAGCGCCGTTTCAGATCAACGGACTCGGCAACTCGGTTGCGCCAATACAGAAGTCTGATTACGCACAGCATCGGTTCGGCGTAACCGTCGGCTCGCCGCTCAAGATTCCACATATCGTGAACAGCGAGAAGACGTTCGTCTTTTTCAATTGGACTGGAGGCCGCAACGAGAATCCCTATGACAACTTCTCGACGGTTCCGACTCTCGCGGAACGTCAAGGGGACTTCTCAGCGCTCAGTACACAGCTCATCGATCCCAAAACTCAGCAGCCTCTCGCAGGGAACCAGATCTCGAATATCGATCCTGCGGCCAAAGCGCTGCTTCAGTTCATTCCGCTGCCGAACCTTCCCGGCACGGTAAACAACTTCCATTACGTGACCTCACTGCAGCAGAACAGCGATCAAATCGCCATTCGCCTGATTCACAACTTCGGGGAGGGGGCTACGTTCATGCCTGGAGGTGGTCGAGGTGGGCGAGGTGGACGGCGTCTGCAGAACAACATCAACTTCAACCTGAATTACAGCGATTCCAACAATCAAGTTTCGAACCCGTTTCCCACTCTGTTGGGTACTACTCAATCTTCGGGAATCAATACCGGGCTCGGATGGGTTGCGAGCAAGAACCGAATCACGAATAACCTGCATTTCAATTACAACCGCAGCCACTCGCATCTGAGCAACCTGTCTCAGAATAACGAGAACGTGGCCGCGCTGGCCGGAATCAATGGTGTATCGCAGGATCCGTTCAACTACGGTGTTCCCACTTTGGCATTCAACAATTTTCAAACTGTGAACGACACCGGCGCGAGCCTGATCAACAACCAAACGTTCTCCTGGTCCGACAGCGTGATCTGGCGTCATGGCAAGCACAACATTCGTCTGGGCGGCGATTTCCGGCGAATCTACAACGACATTCGCAGTGCCCAGAATGCCCGCGGGTCGTTTACCTTCGCCGATTCCGGTACGTTCGCCGGTTCCAGCAGCGGCTACGATTTCGCCAACTTCCTGCTCGGACTGCCGCAGCAGACTTCGATTCAAGGTGGCAGCGAAACCTACAACTTCCGTCAGAACTCGTGGGATTTGTTCGTTCAGGATGACTGGCGAATTACCGGCAGCCTGAGTCTCAATTTGGGATTGCGGTATGAGTACGTCTCGCCATTCAGCGAAGCCAACAACCGCATCGTGAACCTTGACTTGAACCCCACGATCACCGCGGCGTCCCCAGTATTTCCAGGAGGCACGGGAGCATTTACCGGGGCATTCCCGATCACTGTGGTTGAACCCGACCGCAACAACTTCGCTCCGCGTGTGGGATTCGCGTGGAGGCCAATGAAAAAGACGGTGGTCCGCGGCGGATACGGACTCAACTACAACACGGGCCAATACGGAAGCATTGTCCAGAACCTGGCATTTCAGCCGCCGTTCGCTTTCACTGAGACGAACGTGAGCACGGCTTCCCAAATACTCACGCTCGAAAATGGGTTTCCCGCTCCCACGGCTGCGGTCACGAATAATTTCGCCGTCGATAAGAACTACAAGCTCGGATACGTGCAGATTTGGAATTTGAATATTCAGCGCGAGATCACGCCTTCACTGCTGTTGAATCTCGGCTACAACGGTTCCAAGGGTACAGATCTCGACATGGAGCGTGCACCCAATCGTCTTCCTGACGGTTCACTGCGCATCGCGGACGTTCAACCGTTCATTCTGGAAACGTCCCAGGGCGATTCGATCCTGCATGCGGCGACTGTGCAACTGCGCAAGCGCATGCGCCATGGAATGGCGGCGCAAGGCACGTACGTTTTCTCCAAATCGATCGACAACGCTTCGAGCATCGGCGGAGGCGCTGTGGTTGTGGCGCAGAACGATCTCGATCTCGCGGCCGAGCGCGGACTCTCCAGCTTCGATCAGCGCCATAAGTTTCTCGGCAACTTCACCTACGAGCTGCCGTTCGGTACGGGCAAGAAATGGCTCAACAATAACGGTGGCTGGCTCGAGACTGTATTCGGCGATTGGCTCTGGAGCGGCAACGTTACGCTAGGTTCTGGATTCCCATTCACTCCACGGATCCTCGGTTCGTCGCTGGATATTTCTCAAGGCCTGAATGGCACGTTGCGCGCCAACATCGTTGGCGATCCGTACAGTGGAACCTGTCCGAACGGCTCCCCGGTCGGCACGATCGAGTGCTGGTTCAACACCTCGGCCTTCGTGAAGCCCATTTCGGGATTCGGTGATGCGCGCCGCAACAGCATCATCGGGCCGGGACAGTTCACCTTTGGCATGTCGGTCAGCAAGACCCTGTTGGCCAAAGACACGCGCGCACTCGAACTGCGTATCTCTGCAAACAACGTTTTCAATCATCCGGAGTACACGAGCATCGGAACGGTTCTTGGAACGCCGACTTACGGGCAGGTCGTGGCAGCTGGATCGATGCGAACTGTGAACTTGAGTGCGAGGTATAGGTTCTGATGAGGGTGTTGAAGTCATTGCGGAAGCCTCCATGCGCAACGGAACCGGCGCCGGTAGGCGGTGGGCCGGAGATGGCCGGATGGCCAGCTCCGGGGCTAGCCGGGATGCATCGTGCATGGAAGAACGCAGCCGCAACACAAGCGGCTGCCCCCCCGGCTACCGCCGGCGGTTCCGTTTTACTCCTCGCGCTCATATGTTTTCTCGTTCTCGGCGCTTACGCTCAGGACACCCAATCCGCCCAATCCTCCGCCCCCGGCGACTACCGCATTCGCGTCACCAGCGACCTCGTGCTCACCAACGTTGTCGTCCGCGACAAGCAAGGCAATCTGGTTCACGGGCTCACCAAAGGCGACTTCACCGTCTTCGAAGATGGCAAGCAGCAGGCGATCTCCAGTTTTGATTTCGAGAACGTTGATGCATTAGCGACGGCTGGAAGCGCCTCTGGCCCAACTGTCAGCGGTACCACTGGACCGACCAAAATCATTGGCTCGAATCAGCCGGTCAACAAGGAAGACCTGAAGAACCATCGTCTGATCGTGCTCTTCTTCGACTTCAGCGGAATGGAAGAAGACGACATCGATCGTGCGGCGCAGGCAGCGCAAAAGTATGTCGACCAGCAAATGGCGCCTGCTGACCTCGTTGCCGTCATCTCGCTGGACACATCGATGCGCATCGATCAGGACTTCACCAATGACAAAGCGCGTCTGGCCGCCGTGCTGCGTGGGTACACCTCAGGCGGAGGACAAGGATTCGCAGCCGGCGACACCGGAACGGCCGAAGGAACGCCGGATAGCGGTGGATCGTTTGTCGCGGATGACTCCGAGTACAACCAGTTCAACACCGATCGCAAGCTGCAGGCGATCCAAACCATCGCGAAGTCGCTGGCTAAGGTCGATCAGAAGAAGTCGATCATCTATTTCAGCAACGGCATGAGCCGCTCCGGAATCGAAAATCAAGTAGAGCTGCGCGCGGCCGTCAACACCGCCGTGCAGTCGAACGTTGCCCTGTACACGCTTGATGTGCGCGGCCTGCAGGCGTTTCCTCCCGGAGGCGAAGCGCAAAGCGCGAGCCTGCGCGGGCGCTCTGCCTACTCCGGCCAATCCATTCTGGATCAGTTCAACAGCAACGCTGACAGCCAGGAGACGCTCACCACCCTCGCCGGCGATACCGGCGGCAAAGCTTTCCTCGATAGTAACGATCTGAGTGGAATCTTCACCGCAGTCCAGCGAGATACTTCCGCCTACTACGTGCTCGGCTATCGAAGCACCAATCCTGAGATGAACGGAAAGTATCGGCGAGTGAAGGTCGTCTTGAAGCGTTCCGATTTGAAACTTGAGTACCGCAACGGCTACTACGGTCCCAAAGATTACGGCCACTTCAATAGAGAAGATCGCGAGCAGCAGATGCTCGACGAGCTATCGTCGGAGCTGCCTGATGTAGATGTTGCCGTCTACATGGCCGCAGCCTACTTTCGCCTCGACGAGGCCCATTACTACATTCCCATCTCGATCATCATTCCGGGTTCACAAGTGCCGTTTGTCACTGAGAAGGACAAAGACCGTGCGACTATCGACATCATTGGAGTAGTGCAGGACGAGCTGAAACGTCCAATCGGAAATGCGCGTGAAACAGTGAAGCTCGCGCTCGATGAATCGCGCCAGGTTCGGCGGAAGAACGTCCAGTACAACACGGCATTTGTGCTGCCTCCGGGCAAGTTCCACATCAAGTTCGTTGTGCGCGAGAACCAAACCGGAAAGCTCGGCTCGTTCGAAACCGAGATCAATGTTCCCGATTTGAGAAAAGCTCCCCTGAAAATGAGCTCGATCGTGCTGGCCAGCCAGCGGGAGCCGTCGTCGGCGAAGAAGAATAATCCCAATCCCCTGATTCGCGACGGCGAGGAACTGGTACCGAACATCACGCACGTCTTTACGCCCGACCAGCACCTCTACATGCAATATGAGGTGTACGATCCGGCGAAGGACAAGCGTGAGCCAATTCCCATTTCAGGACAAGCTCCGCAACCGAAGCCGGCGAAGAACGCGGTTCGCGTGCTCACGAATGTCGAGTTCCTGCAGGGCAATGCGAAAGCGTACGAAACACCGCTGGTCGAAGCCCGCGAGATCAATGCGCCGGAGCGCAAAGCTGCCGTTTTCCAGTTGGACGTGCCGCTCTCGAGGCTCCGCCCGGGTCTCTATACATGCCAGGTAAACGTGATCGACGACGCAGGCGGCAGCTTCTCGTTTCCCAGAATGGCAATATTGATTCGCCAGCCTGCGAATGTGACGACGACTGCGCAACAGCAGCCGCTATCCGAGAATCATTGATGCAGCGCAGATTCCGAGTACGCTGCTCAAGCTTGCAGCACGCCGGTGTAAATCGCCATTCCCACGACGGCATCAATTCCGATTTCATGCAATCGCGCAATCTCTTCTGCCGATTTGATTCCGCCCGCGACGATCAGCTTGTTCCGCGTCGCGTTGCGTAGGTCGTCGAGAACTGAAAACGGGAATCCCTGCAACAGTCCTTCGGTGTCGATGTGCGTATAGAGAAAGGTGGAGCAGAATGGTTCCAGTTTGCGCATCGCATCAGAAGGTTGTAGTCCGGTGCTTTCTTTCCAGCCTTTTACGGCAACGAAACCTCCGCGCGAATCGACCGCGAAGATAAGCCGGTCCTCGCCAAATTGGTCCGCGAGATCCTTCGCGAATGGGATGTTTACATCATCCCGCAAAAACAGGGAAGAGCCGATGATTGCCTTCTTTGCTCCCCATTCGAAAACCTGCCGTGCTGCGTCGGTCGTCCGCAGTCCTCCACCGACCTGACAAGGAAGTTCGGCGCAGAGTCCTTTGACAAGCTGCTGATTGTCTCCTCTGCCCATTGCGGCGTCCAGATCGATCACCTGGACGACGGAAAACTTGCTGAAACGTCGGACCCATTCTGGGAAATCCTCGAATTCGAGGGCCTTGCGTTCTCCCTGGACAAGCTGCACAATTTTGCCGCCCATCAGATCGATCGAAGGGATCAGCACGGCAGCCTCATTGGAATTCCCTGATCCTGCAACTCTGTCTTCAGATGTCGAATGTTCTCGATTCCAAAATGGAATATCGAGGCAGCCAGTGCGGCGTCGGCCTTGCCCTCACGAAACACTTCTACAAAGTGCGCGGCATTGCCAGCGCCGCCTGAGGCAATTACCGGAATTTGCACCGCGGTGCTGATTCTCGACGTAAGTTGACAATCAAAGCCGCTGCCGGTGCCGTCGCGATCCATCGAGGTAAGGAGAATCTCGCCGGCTCCGCACGCTTCCGCTTCAAGAGCCCATTCCGTCGCGGTGCGGCCGGCAGGAGTTCGTCCTCCGGCGACATATACGTCGTAACGGTGACCATTGTTGCCGAGCCGCGCATCGATGGCTACGATTACAGCCTGGGATCCGAAGCGCTCCGCGATCTGCTCGATCAGCTTTGGATCACGTATCGCGGCAGAGTTAATGCTGATCTTGTCGGCGCCTGCCTCGAAGATCGATTCGGCATCGGCCAGCGTGCGAATGCCTCCGCCCACAGTAAATGGAATAAAGAGCTCGCGAGCCGTACGGCGAACGGTGTCGATGAGGGTGGCGCGCTTTTCGTGCGTGGCGGCGATGTCGAGCAGGACGATCTCATCCGCGCCAGATTCGGCGTGTGCCCGCGCCAGCTCCGCCGGATCGCCTGCGTCGCGCAGGTTCACGAATTGCGTGCCTTTGACGACGCGGCCAGCGTCAACGTCCAGGCAGGCAATGATGCGTTTGGTCAGCATGAAAATTTGTGTCACCAGGATGAAATCGCTTTTTAGAGCTCCACGAAATTGCGAAGCAGTTTCAGACCTGTCTCGCCAGACTTCTCCGGGTGGAACTGCACACCGAAAATGTTGCCGTGCTCAAGCGCAGCCGAGTAGGTTTCAACGTACTCGGTGACCGCCACGGTATCCGCGGTGACTGGCGCGCAGTAGGAATGCGAGTAATACACGAACGATCCCGACTCGATCCCATTCAACAGCCATGAATTGCGGACTTTGGCAATACGATTCCACCCCACGTGCGGCACCTTCTGCCTGGAAGAGGCGAACCGATCGCACATCGAAGGAATGGCTCCCAGGCCCGGCGTCTCTGGAGCTTCGCTGCTGCCGGTGAGCATCCACTGCATTCCGACACAAATTCCCAAAAAGGGCTTGCCCGCAGCGATCCGCTCCTGAATCGCACCACGAAGTCCGCGGCGGCTCAGTTCGGCTGTTGCGGCAAAATGCCCCACGCCCGGAAGAACCAGCTTGTCTGCGCCTCTTACGATTTCTGGATCAGCAGTGACAAGCGATTCGGCGCCGAGTTGGTCGAATGCCTTCTTGACGGAAGCGAGGTTGCCGGCTTTGTAGTCGATGATCGCGATCACAGCAGGCCCTTCGTGCTTGGGAGCATTTTCGCCAGGCGTTTATCTCGCGAACATGCGAAGCGCAGAGCGCGCGCGAATGCTTTGAACAATGCTTCCAGCTTGTGATGATTGGAGCGGCCATAGAGCGTCTTCACGTGAACGTTGGCGCGTGCGCCGCGGGCAAAGCCCTCGAAGAAGTCATAAGCGAGCTCGGATTGGAAATCCCCGACGAGGCGAGTGCGAACCTTTGTATCGACAACCGCAGATGCCCGCCCGCTCAGATCGATGGCGGCGATGCCAAGCGTCTCGTCCATCGTCATCAGGAAGTAGCCTGCCCGGAGAATGCCTTTTCGATCCCCGAGCGCGCGATCGAATGCCTCGCCGAGCGCGATGCCCACGTCTTCAACGCTGTGGTGCTGATCGACGTCCAGATCGCCATCGCACTTAAGACGAAGATCGAAAGCGCCGTGGCGCGTGAACAATTCCAGCATGTGGTCGAAGAAACGGATCCCAGTGGACACTTCGTACTTACCGCGGCCATCGATGTTTAGCGCCAATGTGATTTTCGTTTCGGTCGTATCGCGCCGTAATTTGGCGGTTCTCATGGTGCGCTCCCAGCTTGAGCGTGCGTGGGAGGCTTTTCCGGGGCAACCCAGTCGATGGCTTTCAGGACTTTAGGAAGAGTTTGCAATAGACGATCGGTATGCTCGGCCGCGCCGACGGTCATGCGCACACAGCCATCGCATCCAGGATCCTTGCTGCGATCGCGAACGAGAATGCCGCGCTTCTTCATTTCTGCCACGAAGTCGGCGTGACGTGCTCCGATTTTGGCGAGGACGAAGTTTGCCTGACTGATCCAATATGGGATTCCATGGCAGGCGAGCTGGATCATCAACCGTCCGCGTCCCTGAACGGTCTGATGCACGTAGCTCTCGACGAATGCACGATCCGCAAGCGCGCCAGGCAAACACGCCAGGGCGACGCCATTCACGTTGTAGGGCGAGCTGACTTTACGAACCATCTGCATCTGCGCTTCGGTGCCCGCAAGCACTCCGATTCGCAATCCCGCAAGTCCATAGGCTTTCGAGAATGTTCTGGCGACGAACAGATTGGGGAAACGGTTAACCGAACCCAGCACCGTTTCACCGCAAAATTCGTGATACGCCTCGTCCACGAGCACGGCAGCCTGCGGCACAGCATCCGCCAACTTCAGTAGATCCTGGCGTGGAACGAGAGTTCCGGTTGGATTATTTGGACTCGCTACCGCGATGAGCCGGGTCTTCGGACCAATTCGGGAAAGGACTTGATCGATGGGAAACTTGAATCCATCGTCCGGATCCGCCTCTACAGAGATCACAGTTGCGCCTGTAGTCTGGGCGTAGATCTCGTACATCGAGAAGGTCGGAACAACAATGATGACCTCGTTCTCCGGTTCAAGATACGTTTCGCAGAGCAGATGAATTGCCTCGTCCACGCCGTTCGTAAGGAGCACTTGTGGTGAGGTGAGCCGCAGGTACTTGGCGACGAGCGCCTCGAGCGGTGCGCGCTCAGGATACTTCGTCAGCTCCCCGCCGGCGATGCCCTGCAGGACCTCAGCAACTTTTGGAGAAGGAGCCTCGGTATTTTCGTTGAAATCCAGACGCAGGCCGTCGCGTCCGCTGAGCGGCGGATGATACTCCTTCATTTTGCGCACGGCTTCGCGCGCCTGGAGCACCTTCTCCGTCACGCTTCCATCCTCACGGCAATCGATTGTGCATGCGCGAGCAGACCTTCGGCGCGAGCCAGTGTCGTCACCTCACGCGCGATCGTTCCCAGTCCGCGCGCCGAGAGTTCCTGTACGGTGATGAGTTTCACAAAGTCGTTGACGCTCAATCCGCCCCGGAACCGGGCACAGGCGCCGGTGGGCAACACGTGATTGGGACCCGAGGCATAATCGCCGGCAGCCTGTGGCGAGAAATCTCCGACGAACACAGATCCAGCAGAGTGAACTTCCGCGAGCGCGTGCGGATCGGGGACCGTGATGTGCTCAGGCGCCAACAGATTCGCGATGCGCATAGATTCAGCCGGGGACTTGGATACAATCACGTACCCGTTCCTTTTCAGCGCTTCGCGCGCGACACGATTGCTCTGAGACTGACGCTTTGTTTCCGCCATCACCTGCTCACCCAGCTTCTTATTCGAGGTAACAAAAACGGGCAGCGCATCCGGATCGTGCTCGGCCTGAGCGACGAGGTCTGCCGCGATGAAGCCAGCATTCCCGTTTTCGGCCACGACTAAGGCCTCGGTTGGTCCAGCGAGCATGTCGATCGAGCAATCGAAGGCGACCAGCTTTTTTGCGGTCGTGACAAACGCGTTTCCCGGGCCGACGATCTTGTCCACTTTTGGGATTGACTTCGTGCCATACGCGAGCGCAGCAATGGCCTGTGCGCCGCCGATGGCATAGAACTCTTTGACTCCGAGCAGCGCCGCGGCCGCGAGAGTTTCCGGCGCGGGTCGCGGCGAGACCACCACGATTCGCGGCACACCGGCGATCTGCGCGGGAATCACCGTCATCAGCAACGTAGAAGGAAGTGGATGCCGTCCTCCGGGAACGTAGCAGCCAACCGCATCGATCGGCCTGATGAGTTGGCCGAGCTTCACTCCGGGCTGCACCTCGCGAATCCATTCCTGCGGACGCTGCCATTCGCAGAAGCGCCGAATATTGGTCGCCGCAATTTCCAGCGCGTGGCGGAGGTCAGGCGTTATTTGCTGCCAGGCAGCATCGACTTCTTCCTGGCCGACGCGAAGGTTCTTGCCTTTGAAGCCGTCGAACTTGCGCGCATAGCGCAGCAGGGCGGAGTCGCCGTGCTTGCGCACGTCATTCACGATCTTTGCAGTTGGCCTTTCAACCCGTGCGAGATCGAGGGCTCCACGATTCGCGAGGCGATCGAGCACTCCCCTATTGCGTTTGCTGTTGACGAGCTTCATCGTTTTAAGAGTGATTGAGCCCCAAGTTTGTGCTGCTTGTAGTCTGAATTGTCATCCCTTCGACCGCCGCGAGAATCAGTCTGAACCGTCGCCCTTGACGTTGCGGTCGAAGGGATCTGCTTTTGAGCTTCTCGAACAGCAGATCCCTCGCTCCGCAAAACCAATGCATCGAGTGTGAAGGATCACAGTGGCAGAGCGAGGGATGACAATTCATTAAGGGTTCTCTATCCGCTGGACGCTTCGAAGTATCGTATGGCTTACATCACGATCTTATTCAATGGATACTCGACAATCCCACTCGCCTTCGCATCTTTTAGCTTGGGCAGAACGTCGCGTACGACGCTCTCTTCAAGAATGGTATTCACCGCGACCCATTCGCGATTGCTGAGTTCGGAAACCGTCGGGCTGTTGAGCGCCGGCAAAACTGCGAGCACCTGTGCCAAATCGGACTTCCGAACGTTAAGCATCAGGCCGACGCGGCCTTGCGCATCGATTGCCCCGCGAAGCATCAGCGCAATGTTCTCAATCTTCTTGCGCTTCTCCGGAGATTGCCAGGCTTTCTTGTTCGCAATGAGCTGCGTTTGCGATTCGCAGACTGTCTCGATGATCCGCAGGCGATTGGCACGAAGGGAGCTTCCGGTTTCTGTAACCTCAACGATGGCATCGGCGAGAATGGGAGGCTTCACTTCCGTCGCTCCCCAGGAAAACTCCACTTTGACAGGGATGTTCCTCGACGCGAAGTAATTCTTCGTAGTATTGACGAGCTCCGTAGCGATAATACAATCGCGCAGGTCTTCCGCTTTTTCAAAACGGGAATCTTGAGGAACAGCCAGAACCCAGCGCACTTTGCCGCGGCTCTGTTTTGCGTAGACGAGATCGGTGACCGTCCCGACGTCGAGTCCGCTTTCAAGCACCCAATCGCGACCGGTCAGGCCGGCGTCCAGGAACCCGTGCTCGACGTAGCGCGCCATCTCCTGCGCGCGAATCAGCATGCATTCGATCTCTGAATCGTCGATGCCGGGAAAATATGAACGTCCGCTGGCATAGATGTTGAATCCGGCACGTGCGAAGAGAGCAATCGTCGCGTCCTGCAGGCTGCCTTTGGGAATGCCGAGGCGAATCTTCATCGCTTCACCTCGAGCGCGGGCGTGACCTCGATGCTCTTGGTGAAGCAGGAGCGCGTACCTTCGTGACAGACGAGTCCGTCGCCTTCTACTTCCACGCGAAAAAGCAGGCAATCGTTGTCGCAGTCGGTGGCTGCGGAGATCACGCGCAGGCGATTGCCCGAGGTCTCGCCCTTCATCCATAGTTTCTGTCTCGTGCGGCTGAAGAAAGTTACGTATCCTGTGTCGAGCGTGCACTTATATGCTTCGGCATTGGCGAAGCCGACCATCAACAAATCGCCGTTGGCGTTGTCCTGCACTACCACAGGAACCAGGCCTTCCATCTTGTCGAAATCGATCTTGATCATTTCCTCTCCCTTATCGCTCGATCCGCACAGAAGGCAAAAACACGAAACCCGCTGAGCAGATGCGTCAGCGGGTCTTGAATCTCTTAATTTGCTTTGAATTCGTTAGAGACGATCCGCCGACACGTTGGCCACGTGATGATGATGGCGGTGATGATGAAGCTGTGTCATCTCTGTGGAACTGAGATTACATGGAGCACGAAGGCGCTGTCAAATTTCTCGCCTTGTCGACGGCTTTTTCTTTTTGCCATTTCCCAAAACGAGATCGGCGAGCTCCAGATAGCGGTTGCCGGCGGCTTCGGAGTGGCCATGGATAATGGTGCGCGGCGTCTGCTGCGTGTGCTTGCGCAAGAGCTCTTTATCGACCCACAGGCCAAGAGGATGGTCGTCGGTCGCAGCCAGAATGGTGCGCTTCGGGCGCGCCTTGGCCTTCTTCACCTTTGCCGGCATATTTACTCCTGAGTGTGTTCCAGGAGCATACAACATCAATGTTAGTAAAGGGTAACTATTTCTGATTACCTAGTCAGGTTAAGCGGGCGAGCCCGGTCGATTCCGCCTGCTCGTGCGCATGGTACGAGGAGCGCACCAACGGGCCGGATTCGACGTGTCGAAAACCCATGTTCAGGGCTTCTTGCTTGAGGAATCGGAACTCATCGGGGTGATAGTAGCGAGTCATGGGCAGGTGGTCGCGAGACGGACGGAGATACTGGCCTACGGTCAGGATGTCCACCTTCACCGCTGCCAGATCGCGAAAGACCTCAAGCAGTTCGTCCGTGGTCTCGCCAATTCCGACCATCACTCCGGTTTTCGAGACCATCCCCGGCGCGAATGTCTTCACGTTTTTCAGCAGCTTCAGCGTTCGCTCATAGCGAGCGCCCGAACGTACCGCACGATAAAGACGCGGCACAGTTTCGGTGTTGTGGTTGAGGACTTCAGGCTTCGCGTCGAGAACAATTTTCAGCGCATCTTCCCGCCCCTGAAAGTCGGGAATGAGAACCTCAACCTGACATCCCGGAGCCTGCTCGCGAACCTGGCGGATTGTTTCGGCGAAAACCGTAGCGGCGCCGATATTGTCATCGTCGCGGTTCACGCTGGTGATGACCGCGTGCTTCAGCCCGAGGGTGGCAACCGCTTCGGCAACGCGGCGAGGCTCGTTAAAGTCAATTGGCTCGGGCTTGCCTTTGGGCACAGCGCAAAACCCGCAGCGCCGGGTGCATAGATTGCCCAGCAGCATGAACGTCGCGGTGCCGTGGTTCCAGCACTCTCCGATATTCGGACACTGCGCCGACTCGCACACCGTGTGCAGCTCCAGCTTGCGCGCCAGCTTCTTCAGCTCGTGATAGTTCTCGCCCATCGGCGCCCGGGCCTTCAGCCACTCCGGCTTTGGCTTCGGCAAGCGCGGAGCAAGATCGATCTGTACGAGTTCGGCAAAGGCTGCCATTGCTGCTTCTATTGTACGAGAGGCTGAAGTCCGCAGCCCTCAAAGCGTATGCAGGAATGCCATCACATCGTCGATCTGCTTGTCGTCGAGCACGCCGTTGAAAGGAGGCATATTGCGACGGCCACTCAAGATGGTGGTACGCACGTGTTCATCCGTCGCAGGCAGTCCACTCGGCAATGCCTGCCTGGAAAACATTCCCACAAGCGGCGGACCTTGCAGAGGTTCTTGCTTATATGCGTTGTGGCACACGGCACAGTTGGCCGCGAAGATCTCGCGCCCGCGCACTTCCTGAACAGTGAGCGGACGAGGGGGCTTCGACGTTTTCGCGCTACATCCCGCAAATCCAAGAACAAGAATCAGAACGGCAGGCAGCAGGGAGAATTGGAAGGAGCGTCTCAACCATCTATTATCAGCATCAGTTGCGTTTTTGAAAAGCAATCAGCAGCAAATAGAAGCGCACAATAGCAGCCAATGGTTATCTTCCCGATTGCTGATGAACGTAACAACGTTTCTCTCGCGGCCTGGCCCGCAGTCGAAGAACGTCAGCGACAGTCAGCCTCTTCCTATTGGCTGGTAACGCAGCCGGCACATGCTGCGCTTTCGGGGGAGCTGGCCGCATCGTTGCGCGAAGATCTGTTTGGCGCGATCGATGACACAGTAGCCCGATCGATCGCGCTGCACGATTCCGGCTGGAGCATGGACGACGCCCAACAGATCCAGCAGCTTCGCGCAAATCCGAAGCTGAAGCCGAAGAGTTTTCTTGAATTCGCTGCCGATCACTTCCTGCGAGCCTGGGTGGCCTCCATCGACACCGCGGAAAAATTTGCCCCGATCGGCGGATTTCTCGTAAGCCGGCACTTTGAGCGCATCTCGATGAGGAACGGCGGTGAAGATCAGGGTAAGCTGCAGAGGTTTCGTAATCGGGAAAAGCAGCGGCAGCAGCGGCTGAAGGTGAACATTCCGGTTGAAGAAAAGGCGCTCGATAAGCTGGTGGATGCACTTCAGTTCTGCGACTTGCTTTCGCTCTATTTGTGTTGTGGATCAAGACGGTCAGTGAGCTTCGAGTGCCCGAAGCTCACATTAAGCCGCGCGGGAGATGAGTACCGCCTTGATCCCCTCCCATTTCGGGAGCATCGCCAGTTCAGCTTTTCGGCTTTGAAGCATCCTGCGGATAGCAAACCGAAATCAGGAGCTACGTTTTACATAACCGTCTAACGGAATTGCGGTCGATTGCTTAAGGAACAATCGGTACTGTGGTCGCGGGCAGCTCTACTCTCCGCGCGATGTGATCTTTGATCCAGTGGGCGTCCCACCATTCTTTAGGATCGATCTGGACGCCATCGAGCTGCATGCTGAAGTGGATGTGATCGCCTCCGGCCATGCCGGTCATACCGCTCTTGCCCATTACCTGGCCGCGTTTGACCATGTCGCCGTCGTGAACGTCGATTTCGCTCATGTGGCCGTAGATTGTCTGCAGTCCATATCCGTGGTCTACGACTACACAATTGCCATAGATGCCTAAAGGCGCCGCGTACACTACGCGCCCGTCATTGGAGGCCTGCACGCCTACGTGCTGCGTGCTTGAGAGGTCATAGCCGAGATGCGTCTGCTGATCGATTTTCTTGCCGTGATAAATGTAGTTGCGTACATCGGCAAAGTTCGCTTCAACTTTCGTGTTCGGCTGCTGCTGGAATGGCTGGGACCAAAGAAACTTCGCTTCTGTCTTGTTCTTGAGGTCGGCAAGAGTCTGGTTGTTGGACTTTCGCATCTCGCTATTGACTCGTACGAAGCGCTCGACCGGATCTCCCGAGCCGTTCGGATCCAGCTCGGTCACCACCTTCTGCATGAACTTGTCGTCGATCTGGATGTCGCGTACGCGATAGCGCGGTTGCTCCCGTTTTGGAAAGACGACAGAAATAGCGCCGTGCGCTTCATCCCCGCCAGGACCAACCGCATAGACTACGGGCATCGTGTTTGGCGGCATGTTCCAGGCGAAGGCGAAAAGCGAGAACTGGCCGGGCTTGCCGCCGGGCATCGGCCAGCCGCGGAAGCTTTCGTCCCCAACGCGAACGCCTGAAGCAGTTGGTGCGCCGGTCACGTGATAGGTCACCAAATCGGCCATGCCGACGTAAAGATAGTGCTGGTCGGAATCGACGCTGACCGTGACCGGCTGCAGGACCACAGTCACATCGCGCGCTGCTTCAACGGTTTTGCCGCGGAAATCGTTCGAGGTCACTTCGATAATGACTCGCGCGTTTCCATCTTTGAGCTGCGGAGTGCTCTTCGAACCAGCCGTGAACTTCAACGTATGCTCGGCCGCATCGCTGCGCCAGCGAAAGCGATGCCTGGGATGCTCGACATTCGCGAGCTCGTACCGCGTGCCGTTTTGCTCGATCCATGCAACCGCGCGACTCAGGCCGTGTGGAGCGGAAATGTGTACCGCAACCGGCGTAGCCTGGCCTACGGTGTGCAGCGAATCAGGAAGCGTGATTGCCGGAGTCGCTGAGAAAGCGATGAGAACGATGATGGCAACGAGAACGGCGGCGCAGATGAATCCGATGAAAGCTCGCATTCTTGAAAACCAGAATAGCAGCTTCACCGAACGACTTTATCGGAGTCAGGACCAAAGCCCCGCGTGACAAACCGCTGAGCGAATCAAAATCGAGCGTTTTGTGCGCAGCTAAGGCTTGCGCATGCCCAACCAGTCTCGTTGATACAGCAAAGAAAGCGACAGCAGCGCGATGCCTAAGATCGAGAGTGCCAGAATACGGTAACCCTGCCCGAGGCTGGAAAGGTCGTAGATGAAGACCTTCAGGATCGTCACGCCAAGCAACACCAACGCGCTCCAGCGAACGAGCGCCAGCTTGCGTGCGAATCCAAACATGATCAGCACGATGCCGTAAACGAGCCAGATAAGCGAGGTCGTCCAGTGGCCGTCGAAGCCTATAGGGATACTACCGGCCGACGCGGCCAGTGCGGTGATGAAATACGAAACTCGCAATCGTCCACGGCACCAGCGCCACGAGGCGATCGCCAGTACCACAGCCATGATCTGCGCTATCCAGGTGAACTCGTCGGCGTCAAGAATTCCACCACAGCCTAAAAGAAACACCAGCGCTGCTGCCGGGAGCACGAAGACAAGAATTTGCATTCGCCGCGGATCAAGCGCGCGGTGCGCGAGAATCGGAGCAAAGGCGAAGGCGCAGAAGACTAGGCAGAAAAAAATAAAAGTGTCGGTTTGTTCCGTTTTGGAATAGTAGTTTGCGAACCAGACTGCCGAGACGGTGAGCGCTCCGAGAAAGCTGGTGATCAGCAGTCCCACCCATGGGCGCCGCCGGATGGTGACCAGCATTCCTGCGCACAGAATCAGCACATACGTGAATAGCTCCATCTCGAGATTGCGTCCGGTGGAGAGCAGGAGCGGAGTGCCAAATCCTCCGATCGCCGCAAAGATGGCGAGAGCTTCGCTGTTGCGGAGCGTCGCGGCAAACGCTGTTGCGGCGGTGAGCAGCACCATGCCGGCAAAACCAGCCCACGGGAGCAGCAGCCGATAGTACTCGGAAGCGGCCCAAATGCTTAGATACAGTGCGGCGATTCCCAGTCCCTGCAGCGAGAAGCCGAAGATGTTGTAGCTTCGGCGCAGAAACCATTCGCCGGCGATGAAGAGAGCGACTCCGGCCATGAGTCCGACGATCACGACCGCGAGCGGGCCGATCCAGTTGTTGACGAATGCCCAATTCAGGAAAAATGCAATTCCAACCAGGAGCGCGATGATCCCGGCGCGGTTCAAGTATTGCGAACCCACACGCGATTCGAGGCTCGCACGAGCTGGCGGAGTCGGCACGATGTAAGGCCGTTCCGCTCTGGTAAGGCGCTGCGCAACAAGTTGTTCGAGCCGGTCGACACGCCGAGAGAGCTCTTCGAGTGCGCGGGCGAGTTGTGATATTTCCGGGTCCAAGATGGTTGCTTTGGTTGGATGCGGCTTATTGGGCAGGCACGCCTGCAGGCTCCGAGCTACGCCGCTGCCATAAAGCTGAGAGCGCGCGATAAGTACGTCTTCATGTCCTTGCGATGGACGACCGCATCGAGCATTCCGTGTTCGAGCAGGAACTCGCTGCGCTGAAATCCTTCCGGCAGCTTTTGGCGGATGGTCTGTTCGATAACGCGCGGCCCTGCGAATCCGATGAGCGCTCCCGGCTCAGCTATATTTAGATCGCCCAGCATCGCGTAGGAAGCAGTCACGCCGCCTGTCGTTGGATCGGTGAGCACAGAGATGTAGGGCAGGCCGGCATCGTCAAGCTTGGCCAGCGCAGCGGAAATCTTGGCCATTTGCATGAGCGACGCGACACCTTCCATCATGCGCGCTCCGCCTGAGGCAGAAACGACGATCAGCGGCTTGCGTTTTTGAATGGCCTTCTCGATGGCTCGGGTAATGGCTTCGCCTACCACTGCTCCCATGCTGCCGCCGATGAAGCGATACTCCATCGCGCTAACGATGACTTGCTTGCCATCGAGCGTCCCTTCCGCGTTGATGATGGCATCGCTAATGCCGGTCTGCTTTTGCGCTTTGGCGAGGCGGTCGCGATAGCGTTTGGTGTCAACGAAGGACAATGGATCGGTGGACTTCAAATTCGTTTCGGTCTCGTCCCACTCGCTGTTATCGAGGAGAATTGCAAGGCGGCTGCGCGCGTCAAGACGGAAATGCTTCTGGCACTTGGGGCAGACGTTGAGATTCGCGTCCAGATCCTTCTTCCAGATAATCTGGCGGCATCCGTCGCATTTCTCCCAAAGGCCTTCGGTGCGAACCCGCTTCTCGCCCGACGATTCCAGCTCTGAGCTCTCGCGCTTAAACCAGGTCATTCAGTACTCGATTCCCCGTTGGGCCAGAATACCAGCTTCGTAAGCGTGCTTGACCTGGCGCATTTCTGTGACGGTATCCGCAACCTCAACAATCTTGGCATGAGCGTTGCGCCCGGTGAGGATCACATGTACCATTTCGGGCTTCTGCTTGAGCGTTTCGACGACTTTGTCGGGATCGAGCATACCGTAGCTGATCGCATAATTGATTTCGTCAAGGATCACTAAATCCCATTTGCCGGAAAGAATTGCTTCGCGGCTCTCCTGCCAGGCTTCCTCGACCATGCGGATATCTTCGGGATCGGTCTCGGCGCCGCCGACTTTCACGAAACCTCGGCCGAGCTGTTTCATTATGAAATTGTCGCCGAAAGCCTTGACCGCATCCAGCTCGCCGTAGTGCCACGAACCTTTGAGAAACTGGAGCATCAACACCTTCATCCCGTTCCCGACAGCACGCAGCGCTGTGCCCATCGCGGCAGTAGTTTTTCCCTTTCCGGGACCAGTGTTCACAATGATAAGGCCGCGGCGTACGTCAGTCATTCATGTGCACAGTGATACGGGTGCTTCCTGAGTATTGTAAATGCCCTGTAGATCTGCTCGAGCAGCACCACGCGTGCCAGTTCGTGAGGAAGTGTCATTTTGCCGAGAGACAGCAATCGGCTCGCGCGAGTGCGCGCTTCTTCGCTGAAGCCATCTGCAGGACCGATGGCAAAGATCACCTGCTGAACGTCGGCGGATTGCTGCGATTCGATGTAACTCGCTAATTCTTCCGAACTCATTTGCTTGCCTCGGCTGTCCAGCATGACGAGCACAGGAGTCGTGCGGCCCGATGAGCGTTCGAGCAGCTTGAGCAGTGCGGCCTCGCTTGGGAGATCCGAGCCCTCAATCGACTGGTATTTAGCGATGCGTGACATGTACTCGCGCGTGAGCGTGTCGTATGCAGGTTCTTTGCTGCGGGATTTTGGAGTAATCCACGCAACCCGCAGCTTCATCCGATCTGCCCGAAGTACATTCTGACTTCGTAGTCGATGGTCACGCGTCCATTACGCTGGTGAGTGGCGAACAGGTTCTTGAGATCTGCCAGCATTGGCTCCCGTTTCGGATTTCCTATTCCAGGAACATAGGACGACGAAAGCAAGCGTCCACGAAGTCCATCGAAATCCACGACCTGCTGGTTTTGTAACACTGCGCCGTCCGGCTTGCCGCCAAAGAAGTCGCTGATGTTTTCGTATGAGCGCTCGTGGCGCACGTCTTTATAGTCAGTGCCGTATTGAATCAGCAGCGCCTCGTAGTCGCGGAGAAACGGGCTGCTGTCGGTGAGGCGCTCATTCCAGAGCAAAACCACCCAGCCTGCAGGGCGCAGAATGCGTCGAAATTCGGCTTTGGCACGCGGCCAATCGAACCAGTGGAATGCCTGGCCCGCAGTGACGAAATCGACGGAAGCGTTTTCCAGACGAGTGCCTTCGGCGCGTCCATCGATACTGCGATAGCCTCCGCGATTCCCCAGCGATTGTTTTCCAGCCTCGCGCATTTCCGCATTCGGCTCGACGGCGAAGACTTCGTTGCCGTTGTCGAGAAAAAGCCGCGCCAGATTTCCCGGTCCGGAACCCACGTCGGCAATCACGGCACTGGGAGTCAGTCCGCAGCGGGCGCGCAACGCCTCAATTACTTGCGGAGGATACCCGGGCCGATACTTTACGTAATCGTCAACGCGGCCGGAGAAGCGGGTAAGCGAATCTTTTGCGCTCATTTCGAAGATTTATGGCGACGGCTGGTGCTGCCCGATCGAGTTACCGGCTTCCTTGCTGATCTGCGCGGCCCAGAAGCTTTTGTTCCCGATCTGGAATCCCTGCTCGCCTTCCTGGCGCGCGCCGCCGGCTTACGCAGTTCATCAACCGTGAGTTTGCGCGCAGACTTCCAGAGCCGCTCCAGATCGTAGAACTTGCGTGCCGACTCGGAAAAGATGTGAACGACAAAGTCCACATAATCAAGCAGTACCCAATCGGCCTGATTGTAGCCTTCCACCTGGTTGGCGGGAGCGCCATCGCGCTTCAGACGCAGTTCCACTTCGTCGGCGATCGCCTGAATCTGTCTGGGATTCTTGCCGCTGCAGATCACGAAATAATCGGTGAACGCCGAGGAGTTCTTGTCCATTTCGAGGATGCTGATCTCCTCGGCTTTTTTGTCTTCACAGGCCTTTACGGCAGAAGCTACCTGAGTTCGGATTTGCGCACTCATTCGTCTGGTTGGATTCTTCTCCGTCGCGCGAGTTTGCTGACCTGATTCTATTCTCAGTGCTCTCAGCGCCGCGACTTCTTTTTCGCAGCGCTGGTGTGAGTGGGTGCACTCGCGGTTTCAGCAGCTTTGGGGCTGCGGTACAGGCGGGTTTTGCGGATGTACTCTGCGACGGCATCTCCGACATAGCCTTCCAGCCGACGGCCGGACGAGGCTGCTGCAACGCGCAGTTGCGTAGAAGAGACGCGCTCGGAAACATCTTCCAGCAGATGCAGCACCACGCCGGAGAACGCCATGATTGCGCCCGACGAAGCAAGACTGCCCGCCCCTTTACGCGCCGCTTTCAATACCTCAGCCTTTGGACGCAGCTCTTCCGGTAATGCATCGGCGATGTCGCCGAGCGAATATCCGGGGCGATTGGCGACGATGAACTCGCACTCGCGCAGTAGATCAACAGGACGATGCCATTTAGCGATGTCCAGGAACGCATCGATGCCGATGAGGAAATAGAGTTTGTCGGCTTTCTTCAGCTCGCTTTTCAGGCGGCGAATGGTTTCCAGCGAGTAGTTCGGTTTTCCCATTTCGGCATACAGGCGAGCTTCCATATCTGAGGGAATAAGCGCTGGACGTCCCGATGTGCCGAGCGCGACCATCGCCATCCGATGCGCGAAGCTGGCAAACGTCCGACTCTGCTTATGCGGCGGAAGCTTGGCTGGAACGAACAAAACTTTGGACAGCTCGAATCGTTTAGCCGCGCGCTCGGCAATTGCCACGTGCCCGCGATGAATGGGATCGAAGGTGCCGCCAAAAAAGGCGATGTTCACGGCAAAGAGTGTAAATGCTTATCTGCCGATGGTCATCAAGGCCGGCGTGGAGGTATCGAGCTGGCGCGCGATCCAGGTGTCGAGTTCCGATTTGGTAATCGGAGGCACGATGGTGAAGCGAACCCCGACCCGTCCGGCCTCGCTGGTCCAGACGAACTCGCCTTTGGCTTCGAGCGAGCGATTGCAGCCAGGCAGCTCGAAGCGGAGTGAGACGGAGCCTGTCATATCGGCGGTACGGGTGGTGGACAAAGCCACGCCGCCTTCACTGATGTTGCTTAGCGGGATAGGAACGTCGCGCAGATTGCCATAGCTGACGTGGGCCGTGGTCTGCAGCGGATGACGGTGATAGCGGCGGCGTTCGCGCAGAATCAGCCCATGCGCAGCTCGCAGGCTGCGGGCTGCCCGGTCGGGAGAAACAGGCTTATCAAGTACGAAATTCGCCCCGATGGCGAAAGCATCTTTTACTGTTGTCACGCGGTTGGTAATAGCAAAGACGATCGACTTAGCGTTTGATTTTCCCCGACGCAATTCGCGGATGAGGTCGCAGCCGCTCTGGACGTCGTCGCAGTCGATAAGAATAGCGTCGAACTTACGCCGGTCGACGGTCTGGCGGGCGGCATCGGTGGACGTGACCGTCTCCAGGTCAATGCTGACCGTTTCCAGCACACGTCTGATGACGCGCAGGACTTCCTGGTCGCGTGTGAGGAGGAGCGCTTTCAGCATCACCTCCAAAATCTATCTGCGTTTACCTGCGGGGCACAGCTAACGAACGTAACGGCACCTTCGATAAAGTGACTAAAGTTGGAGGCGCTTGCTGCCCCCTTTTCCGCGACGTAAAGATAAGATAAAAGCTCTAAGAATCAGCTACTTACAGATTTACTTCTTGGCGATTTTCGTAGTCTTCGCAGGCCTCTTTGTCGAGGTCTTCGAGGTCGAGGACTTGGTGTTGGCAGCGCCAGCTTCGCTCTTCATCTGATCGATGATCGAGTACAGCTTGGACCGGTCTACTACCTCCACAAACGGCTGACCGTGGGACGAATTGGAAACCACGTAAATCGTCGGGGTGTGCTGGATTCCGACCCGCTCGCCGGTAGCTAAATCCGCCTTTATCTCCGCCTCGTACTTGCCGTCCGGATCGACTACGAAAGGCAGCGACGTCTTATTCGCCGCCGCGAATTTTTCTGCGTAGCTGCGCAGGTTCTCGGAAGTAATTGCCGGCTGATTTTCAAAGCAGTAGGCGCGCCACGCTGCTCCGAGCGACTTTGACTGGCTGTCGAAGTACTTGGCGATGACCGCAGCCTGGCGCGACCAATTGTGCTTGGCAAGCGGGAAATCGTACCGGACTACCGGGATGTTATAGGTCTTGGAAGCCTCTTCGATCAGCGGATTGGCATTGGCGCAATCCGGGCACTCGAGATCGAGAAACTCAACAATGGCCACCTTAACTCCTGGCGGAGGCTTCAACACAGAAGTATCAGCGGTATAGGCAAATGTAGTAAGGAGCATGAGAGCAGCCGAAAGTACTGAGGCACGTAAGCGCATGATAGTTGGACTCGAGCGTTGGGAGAACGCTGCAGATATATTATCGCGC
>DATEKE010000154.1:0-3907 GCA_035277605.1 Terriglobales bacterium
TTTTTGTCCTTGGTGAAGATTCTTTTTTTGCGTGACGGTTATGTCACCAGGGCGCCGGCCTCGACCGGACGCGCCGTGTCGCCGACGATCCAGCCATCGAGCAGCTTGATGGTGCGATGGCCGTAGGCTGCATTGGCCTCCGAGTGTGTGACCTGAATGATCGTCGTTCCGGCTTCGTTGAGCTGCCGGAAGAGCTCCATGATTTCTTTTGCCTGATCGGAGTGAAGATTGCCTGTGGGTTCGTCGGCGAGTATCAGTTTGGGCTTGTTGATCACGGCTCGCGCCACGCCGACTAACTGCTGCTGCCCGCCTGACAGCTGATTCGGGTAGAGATCCTTCTTGCCAACGATGTTGAAGCGGTCAAGCGTATCGGCGACCAGGCTCGCGCGCTCCGATTTCTTAATGTCCTTGTATGAAAGCGGCAGATCGAGATTCTCGGCGACTGTGAGGTTATCGAGCAGGTGATAGCTCTGGAATACGAATCCAATGTACTTCTTGTTGAGTTCTGAGCGTTGTTTGCGGTTCATCTTGTGAACCGCCTCGCCTGCGAAGTAGTATTCGCCGGTCCACTGATCGTCGAGCATGCCCAGAATGCTCATGAGAGTGGTTTTGCCGGCCCCCGAAGGACCCATCACCGTAACGAACTCACCTTGCTCCACATCGAGGTTAATGCGCCGCAGCAACCAGATTGTCCCTGCCGGCGATTTGATCGTCTTCTCGATCCCGCGTAACTGAATCATTGAGTGCCTTGATCGAACTTAGTAGTTCATAGGCTAATTGGCACGTAGCTGACCTAACGATAAGTGCCGGTAAATGTCCCTGGATGAGAGATTTACAACGGAAGTCGAGAACGCAGGGGCAGGGAGCTTGTTCGTCAGCGCGAAGAAGTGTCCGAAAACGAACAGTTGCGATGCGAGGCGTTGCGAGCTTTACATTGGGAGCTTCGTCCCAGCAAGATAACGGAACGTACACTAACTCAAGGAGCATTAATGTCCGCAGCCGCTGTTGAACAGCAGCAACACACTTTGTCAGCCCAAGGACCAGCGCCCGCGCAGGTCGTAATCGGAGCTGGACTGGGATTCATCATCTCGAGCTGTATGCAAACATTCACCAAACTCGGAGTTGCCGATCGGATCGCCAAGGGCACGACAAAGGTTGCCGATCTGGGCGCTCAAACCAAGTTTCCCGAAGATGCCCTGTATCGCATCTTGCGCGTGCTGGAGATGGCCGGCATTGTGCGGGAAACACCTGGAAGAGCGTTCGCGCTTACGGACGCTGGCTCACTGCTGCGAACCGACGCGCAGGGTTCGATGCGGGACATCATTCAATACATGACTGATCCCTTGCACTACAAAGTGTATGGCAGCTTCACAGAGAGCCTCCAACGCGGAAAGACGCCGTTCGAAGATGTACTCGGTGAGCCAGTCTTCAAGTGGTTTTTCCGTCCCGAGAACCGCGAAGAAGCTGAGATCTTCCACAAAGGGATGGTTAGCTTCAGCAGCACTTGTGCACCCGCATTTCTGCAGTCATATGACTTCACCCAATTTCAGCACATGATCGATCTTGGTGGCGGACTCGGCGGTATTGTGCGCGCAATTCTCAAGGCCTGTCCTAAACTGAAAGGCACCGTTGCCGACCTACCTCAAGTAGTTGAACAGACCAATCACGCCATTGCTGCCGACGGCCTGAGTTCGCGATGTGCAACTGTTGCCTGCGACTTCTTCGAAGCGGTTCCCAGCGGCGCCGACGGTTATTTCATGAAGCACATCCTGCACGATTGGAACGATCAGGACGCGACTCGCATTCTGAAAAACATTCGCGCTGTGATTCCATCGAAGGGCAAGCTTATCCTGGGCGAGGCAGTCGTGCCCGCCGACGGCACGCCGCATCCGGCCAAGCTGATCGATATCGAGATGATGACGTTTCTGCAAGGCCAAGAGCGCACCGAGCCGGAGTGGCGCGCGTTGCTGAGTGGCGCAGGTTTCAAGTTGAATCGCGTGATCTATACGAAGTCGCCGCTGGATTTGATTGAAGCTGTGCCGGTATAGCACTGCGGTGTAGGCGAGATCACAAAAACAAAAGAGCCGAGACATCGGCTCTTTTGTTTCAGATCAATGTAGTAGGAATTTACTGCTTTGACTCGTCTCCTGCTGGAGACTTCGTCTGGGCGATGGTCCAGCTCTGCTCCCCGACTTTGAAGCGGGCGAAGCGGCGAATGGAGATGTTCTCACCGAGCTTGCCGATTTTGGTCGCAATCAGCTGAGAGACCGAGATGGTCTGCTCTTTGATGAATGGCTGATCGAGCAGGCAAACTTCTTCGTAGAACTTCGCCATCTTGCCTTCGACGATCTTCTCGACCACATTCGCAGGCTTGCCCGTAGCTGCGGCTTGGGAACGATAGATTTCCTTCTCGCGCTCGTAATCTTCAGACGTGACATCTTCGCGGCGAATGTATTTCGGATCGGTCGCGGCGATGTGCATGGAGATGTCGTGCAGCAACTCCTTGAAATCGTCGGTGCGCGCCACGAAGTCGCTCTCGCAGTTCAGCTCAAGCAAAACGCCAATCTTGCCGCCCGCGTGAATATAGCTGGCAACCGAACCTTCGTTCGTGGTGCGCGACGCCTTCTTACCCGCAGTGGCGACGCCCTTCTTGCGCAGGACAATTACCGCCTGCTCAATGTCGCCGTTGGATTCGACCAGTGCGTTCTTGCAGTCGCCAAATGGAGCGCCAGTCTTGTCGCGCAGCTCCTTTACCAGTTTCGCGTCGATATTCACAGTAGTAGTGCTCATAAAAATCAGCTTCTAGCTGCTAGCTACTGGCCGCCAGCTTGGCCCTCTTGTGCTAGCGCATTCTGCTAGCGGGAAAATGTTACGGAGAGACACGGATGTGTCTCAGAAAGTGCCCGGAACTCAGGATAGGGTCCATGCACGCTGAGGCATCTGACAAAAGCTAGCAGCCAGAAGCCAGCGGCTAGCAGCTTTTGTTCACTCGTACGCTGCTTCAGCTTCCGCTTCGCTCGATGCTGCGGCCACTGCCGGAGACTTGCGGATGTTTCCGCCCAATACTTCTTCGAGGTTGATGTCCTCTGCACCGGCTTCGCCGTCGGCTGCGTACTCGCTGCCTTCGCCCGCAGGCTGTTCTTCTGTGCTTGTCGCAATCGCTCCGGCGAGTTCGGCATCTCCCTTATCGGTCGCGGCTTGTGCGCCTTCTACGATCGAGTCCGCGATCTTCGAGGCAAAGAGACGGATCGCCCGCAGCGCGTCATCATTACCGGGGATCACGTAATCGACTTCAGTCGGATCGCAATTCGTATCGACGACAGCGACTACCGGAATGCCGAGCTTGCGGGCTTCCTTCACTGCAATCTGTTCTTTGTTCGAGTCGATCACGAACAGCGCATCGGGTAGCCGCTTAAGCGCCTTGATACCTGCCAGGTTCGCCTGCAGGTGCTTGCGCTCGCGTTCCAGCTTGATGACTTCCTTCTTCGGAAGCAGGTCGTAACGGCCATCAGTAGCCATGTCGTCGAGTTCCTGCAGCCGTTTAACTGATTTCTGCACTGTCACCCAATTGGTGAGCAGGCCGCCGAGCCAGCGCTGATTCACGTAGAACATTCCACAGCGGCCGGCCTCTTCGGCGATAGCGTCTTGTGCCTGGCGCTTGGTGCCGACAAAAAGAATGGTTTTACCTGCGGCGGCGGTGTCCTGCACGTACTTGCTCGCGTCTTTGAACATCTTGAGCGTCTTCTGCAGGTCGATGATGTAAATGCCGTTGCGCTCGCCAAAGATGAATTCTTTCATCTTGGGATTCCAGCGCTTGGTCTGGTGCCCGAAGTGAACGCCCGCTTCGAGCAGTTCCTTCATTGTGATATTCGCCAATTGACCTCCTTCTATGGATTGCATTCCCAGG
>DATEKE010000155.1:0-7547 GCA_035277605.1 Terriglobales bacterium
CGCAGCGACGGCGCACATTATGGCACTTCTGTGATCTATGACTTTCCCAAAACGAAACTCGTGGACGGACCGCTGCAGATCGAGGCGCGAATCGATCAGAACGCGCAACTTTCAGGACAATTGAGCTTGTGGAATCAGCAAGGCTCGCACGTTCGTCGCGGAGCCCTGCTTGTGATCCCCTCTGGGAAGGCGCTGTTATATGCCGAACCGATTTACCTGCAGGCCGAGCGCAGCCCAATGCCGGAGCTGCGTCTGGTAGTGCTCGCATTGCAGGACCGGCTCGCTTACGGACCAAACTTCGAGTCGGCAATGGCTGCACTTTTTGGCGGAGCGGCATCCTCGGTAAGCCCGGCACTTGCTTCCGCCCAGCCTCTGCCGGGCGCTCCGATGCCTGCGTCCGAACACGCCCCGGATATCAACGCACTCATCGCGGAAGCCGCGAAGGACCTGGCGGACTATCAACGCCTCACGGCGCAAGGCAAGCTCGCCGAAGCCGGGCAGAAGCTGGAAGAATTGAAACGCACACTGGAAGAGCTCACTTCACACCACAGATGAGATTTGCCGCGCTCTACATCGCTTAAGACAAAGCGGTCGATGCCCACGTTCTGACCACGTCAACCTGAGTCCAGCCGCGCCGTCTTCGGAATTGAAGAGAACCTGACACCCCAATGTGCCACTTGCCACAATTCGATTCGCGGCTGAATCAACTCGGCGCCAAGCACCTCTTCAGCTAGCGCTTCTGCAGCTTCCAGTCTTTAGGCCAGAACGATAGCTGTATCTGGGTGGTTAAGTTGCTTTGCGGACCTGGCGCCAATAGCGGCGCGACCCAGCGTTCGTGCTGCATCGTGACTTCAACACCTAATCCGCTTTGCCACTGATATTTGAATTGAGCGAAGGCATCCTGTTGAGTTTCCCCTTCTGGGATAAAGAATTGAGAAACCTTCACCGTGCGAAAGCCTGCGGTAATGCTGCTTGTCGGATTCAGCCAGTAGTTCACCCACGCTTTGCCGCCGGTGCCTTCCCGACCGATCCATGAGCCGAGCAGATTGCGATTGATGGTGTAACTGTCCTTGTACAGTCCTTCGTAGTAGTAGAAATTGCCGCCGAGGACCTGAGTCGGAAACGTGTCGGTGGTGCCACCTTCGACATGTAAATCCATTTTGGGAAGACCGGGTAAATGGCTGACATACACTCCGGGCATCACCGCGGCGCGGTTAGGAGCATCGGCCGGCGAGATGTCGTCGTGAACAAAAGAATCGATGTACGCGGTCACCCAGTTTCGCAAGAATGGCAAGCGATAGCGAATATCGAAGTTCGCGTGCCGTGTGCCCGGCGTAAAGCGTGGGTTAAATCCAGTATCTGTACCACTGCTGGCGCTGGTGGCTGTCTTCCAGAAAGTTCCCAGTGTCAGCGGAGACAATCCCTTGCCGGCAAAAATTGAGCTGCGTGAGAAACCGATTTCCAGATTCTTGGTTGGCTGCAGAATGAGCTTCTGTCCGAAGGTGAATGGATCCGGCGGATATTGGTTTCCGTAAAGCCGTCCAAAGAAATTGTCATAGCGTATCGTTCCGAACAGCTTTGAAAATAGTGGAATGTATAGCGGAAACGTGCGATTGAGCCGGATGCCATAAAACGGCGCCGCATTATTGCTCAGCATCAACGATGTGCCGTCGTCAGGCCCCCACCAGTATGTCTGCTTGCCGACGGAAATTTCGTTGCTCAACAGATTGAAGGAGGCATACGTGTCCAGCAGCCGAAAGACATTCTGCTCCGGCACACCATTGAATGACTCGCCGGGAATCGCGTCGATCTTTGCCAGCGTTTGATTTACCTGCGTGCTGTAACCGGGGACTGACGGCGCGTGCTGATACTCACCGCGGACAAAGAACGAGAAGCGGCCGGCCTCAGCCCGACTCTCGAAGCCGGCAATCTGCTGCAGCCCTTGCCCGAACGGACGGCCGAAATCGTTCACGATGGTTTGCCCAAAATGGAACCCATCATTCAAGGGCGGACCGGAGATGTACTGCATGCGCGTGTACACACGATCGATGGAGATTGCCTTGTTTTGTGCGCCGCCGCGCAACTCCGCTTCACGATGGAACTCCGAGCGCAGAGCATCAAGAAGAACGCTGGCCTCGGTGCCTTGTGGAGGCTCTTCCGCGCGCGAGACCATTGCATAGACAGCCATGCGCGTCCAGGGGCGAATGCCTGCAAACGTGGAATGGATCACGTTGAGCGCCGCGAGTCGCTCGACTGCGGGATAAATCCAGCTATCCAGTTCGATATATGTTGAGCCCATGCGCTCGGCAGGAATGCGCAGCGAAGCGCGCTCAAACGTTCCATAATCGACGTCGGGATCGTGGTGGTTCCTGTAAACGCTGCGGCCGATCAGGTACCCGATCGTACCGCCGATGAAAACGTCGGAAGGAAAGTGCTTTTGCCCACCCACACGAGCCAGACTCACAGCGCTAGCCAATCCATAACTGGCAAACTGCGTAAACGCTCCGGGATATTCATGCGCGATCACCGTCGCTATCGCGAAAGACGTGCTCGCATGTCCTGAAGGAAACGACGTTCCACCTGACTGAAAAAACGCTCCCTGACCGCGACCCACATCAGGACGCTCGCGACGCAGGCTGTATTTGAGAGCGTCAGTGACAACGAATGTGTCGGCAGCCGCCTCTGCGGAAAGCAGTCCCGATTCGCGCAGATGATCGTCGTTCAAATGTCGTCCGGCAAGATACATCGCGCCTGATGTTGCCGCGAAAAGGCCCAATCCAACATCGGAGAACTTCGCAGCGGTATCGACGTGGCTGTTGCGCGTCAGCTCATGCGATGTGGTGGGATCGGTCATAAATAGACCGGTGGCAATTCCTGCAGTAGGCACAAGCCATTCGGCATCGGAGATCTTCAGGTGTGCCGGACTGGTCCAAATGCGCTTTTGATCGGCAAGAAATCCGTCGAACGTATTGATGGCGTCATTCGCAACACCCTCGTGAGCTTTGGGTTTGGAAGACTCGCCTGCGTGGATCCGAGTATCGGCGGCCGTATTTTCGTTTTCCGCGGTCCCACCCTGATCGGCTGTTTGCGCCTGCACGCCGAGCACAGCCGCGATCAGCAGCGCGCAAACTGGAAGTTTTGAATTCGGAATGAAGCGCATTAATGGAATGAAAGGCTTGTTCAAAATCGTCCTACTTCTCACTAAACGAAAATCAAGAAGGCACGGAGTAAGCACTCGCTGTGTCACGAGCGGCGAGCACCATTACAGCACCAGTTGTTCTCCGTCTCTTCGAATCTAAATTCCCAGATTGGCGGTGCGTCACCCGCAGAATACCTTAGGTAACCAGCGATTTAGCTTTAAGGAACACTTTTTGCTTGCCAGTGTAGCTTTCAGCAGCTTACATTTTTTCCAGCTTGCGAGAAATAGCCAGCAAGCACTCGCTCCGTTAAGAATTCTTTAATCTTCCGGGGCGGCCTTGGGCCCTCGCCGCCGAACCCTGTTTGGCGAAGTCCTTGGTTAGCCATACCCAATTTTTTCAGCAGTTCCCAAAAAGCACGTCCTAAGTGACGGTAGCGAAGCTATGTCCAAAATCGGCGAGAACAGTAGAACCAACGCTGCAAGCGGTGAAAATTCCGAAGCGCTTCACTTCGCTCCGCAGTGGTTCGCTGCTTACACAACCACGCGTCACGAGAAAGCTGTCGCCGAGCACTTCGCTATGCGCAGTATCGAAGCATTCTTGCCGCTCTACAAAACACAGCGTCTGTGGAGGAACGGCTGCAGGATGAACCTCGAGCTGCCGCTCTTCCCCAGTTATGTCTTCGTGCGAGTCCCGGTTCGGGAACGGGTGCGCGTGCTCGAAGTCCCCGGAGTGCTCTCGTTGGTCAGTGCAGCCGGCAAACCGGTTCCGCTGCCTGAAGCAGACATCCAGGCACTGCGCTCTTCCCTGCCTTTGATCAGGTGTGAGCCACACCCATATCTCAAAATAGGTGAGCGGGTGCGTATTAAGTGCGGAACGCTCGAAGGCATGGAAGGCATCCTGCTGCGAAAAAAAGGATTGCTGCGCGTTGTGCTCTCCCTCGACCTCATCATGAAAAGCGTCGCCGTGGAGGTGGATGCTGAAGATGTCGAACCCGTCGTTTCATCGTTTGCCCGCCATAAGCTGGCCTGAAAGCTCCATGCTCGTCCCCCGAAATCAGCAGAAAAGCGTCACTGAAGTACGCATCCTTGAAGCCGCCGTGCTGTTGTTTGCGCGCAACGGATTCAGCGGTACCAGCACGCGAGAGATCGCGCACCTGGCGGACGTGAATGAAACTACCCTGTTTCGCTACTACGGAACCAAAAAGGAACTCTTCTGGGCGGCGCTCGAAGCGCGCCTGTCACGGATTAAACTCAGCCGCGAGCTGCAGGCCGTACTTGCAGGGAATGACGACCCCGTCGAAGTTCTTCCACAGCTGTTTCAATTCGTTGTCGAGTTAATCTGCGGGCAGCCGGAGCTCATGCGATTGCTTTACGTCTCCGCTTTGGAACTTCCGGGCAGCGACGAAATGTATCGCAAGCACCTTGGCGGAATTTTCGATTCGGTGAGCGCGTATCTCACGCGCGCGGCGGCGCGCGGCGCCATCGCGGGTATCGATCCCCACATTGCGACGCTCGCATTTGTCGGTACCGTCATCTCGCACTCCAGCTTGTATCAGCTTTTTGTAGGGCGCGAGCTGCCGTTTACCAGCACCACCGAAGCCAGCTCCGCTTACTCCGCCTTCTGGCTGAACATGCTGCGCAGCTCCATGGAATCACAAACGATCGCCACCAACGCAGGCTCTCTGATTGGCGACTAAACACAAATTAAGTTGGAAGCAAGGCAAGGCGTTTATATGGTTGTGAAGCGACTTTTATTGATCTCGTTCGTGCTCTCGGGTTTTGCCGCGGGGCAGACAACGCTGCGCGTGCCGTCGGGCAGCCCAAATCAATGTACTGGCCCAAATTGCGTCAACGGTTCTCAATCGCAAGATGCAAACGATTCGCTGGATGACACGTATGGGAACGATCAATCCATGCCGGACCAAACCTCGGCAGGCCGCGATTCCACGCAGGCATATCCGAATCGCGGCGATCTGAACGGACGGTCCAACCGCTCGAGCCAAGATGTACCCACATACCGCGTTCCCGGCGATCGCAACGACGATCTGCAACGGAATCGCGAAGACGAATTTCCGACCAACACAACCGAACCGCTCGACTTATCGCTGACGTACCCTCCACGCAAGCAGCAGCCGGCACGAGAAGAGCAAACCGAATTTCAGAAGTTTGTTTACAGCTCCACCGGACAGCGGCTTCCCATTTACGGACGCAACCTCTTCGAAAACGTCCCTAGCACTTTTGCGCCTGTCGATCGCATTCCCGTTCCGGCAGATTACGTCGTCGGACCCGGCGATGAGTTGCTCATTCGCGCATGGGGACAGATCGACCTTGATGCCCGTGTTGTAGTGGATCGCAATGGACAGATCTATCTGCCGCGCGTGGGCAGCGTGACCGTCGCAGGTCTGAAATACGAGCAGGTAAATCCGTATCTGAAGACCGCTGTTGGACGGATCTTCAAGAATTTCGATTTAAACGTAAACCTCGGCCAACTCCGCTCGATTCAAGTTTTCGTTGTCGGACAGGCGAAGCATCCGGGCACGTACACGGTCAGCTCGCTCAGTACGCTCGTGAACGCGCTGTTTGCGTCCGGCGGACCGGACGCAACCGGTTCCATGCGCCACATTCAGCTCAAGCGCAACAATCAGGTGGTCTCCGAATTCGACCTCTATGACTTATTGCTGAACGGGGACAAATCAAAAGACGTCGCGCTGCTTCCCGGCGACGTAATCTACATACCGCCGGTCGGACAACTAGTCGCCATCGCAGGCAGCGTGAACATGCCGGCAATTTACGAAATCAAGGACAAGACCAGCGTTGCCGAAGAGCTTGAAATCGCGGGAGGTCTGAACACCACAGCCGATAGCAGTCGCGCCGTTTTGGAGCGTATCGAGAACCGCACTACCCGCAAAGTGGAAGAGTTCGCGCTCGACAAAGACGGAGCTGGCCGCGAGCTGCACGATGGCGACGTGCTGCGCGTCTTCTCTGTCTCACCACGATTTGAAAATGCAGTTACGCTGCGCGGAAACGTAGCACAGCCTGGTCGCTATCCCTGGCGCGAAGGCATGCGTGTCTGCGACCTGATCCCTTCGCGCGATGCCATCATCAGGCGCGATTACTGGATGCGACAGAACTCGCTCGCCCTCACACCGATTAGCTGGTCGAACAGCCCCGATAATCGCCGCACGCAATTTCTGCGCAACCCCGCCGAAGTGAATTGGGATTATGCAGTCGTGCAGCGGCTGAATCATGAAGATCTCACCGCGCATTTGCTGCCTTTCAATCTGGGACACGCAATTTCAGACTGCCAGTCCGCAGACGACCTCCAACTCGTGGCTGGCGATGTGATCACGATCTTTTCCCAGAATGATCTTGCTGTGCCCGTGGCCAAGCGCACGAAGTTCGTCTGGCTCGAAGGTGAGGTAAAGCGTGCAGGCGTGTATCGGGTCGGACCTGGAGAGGATCTCCGCGATTTAGTCGAGCGCGCCGGCGGACTGACCCCTAATGCCTATCTGTTCGCCTCCGACTTTCGTCGCGAGTCAACACGGGTCGCGCAGCAAGAAGAACTCCAGCGCGTGAGCGAAGAGTTCGACAAACAACTGCGCAATCGTGCAGCGCAAGAAAGCGCAAAGGGCAGCCAGGAAGAACAAGTCGCATTTCAACAACAGCTGATGGCTCAACAGAACGTCCTGGCTAAGCTGCGCGAGACGCAAGCCACTGGTCGTATCGTTTTAGGACTGAAGCCGAACGACAACGATGTCGGGTCTCTGCCCGAACTGTCGCTCGAAGATGGCGACAAGCTTACGATTCCCGCGAAGCCCGCTACCGTCGAAGTGCTCGGCGCTGTCTACAATCAGAATTCGTTCATCTACAAAGACGGACGCAGCCTCAACGACTATCTCGGCGAAGCCGGCGGAGGCACCCGCGACGCCGACAAGAGCCGCTTATTCGTCGTACGCGCCGACGGCTCAGTCGAGAGCAAGCAGATGCATCACGGCCTGTTTTTCGGCAATTTCGAGTCGATCAAACTGGTGCCCGGCGATACCATTGTCATGCCGCAAAAAATCAAAACCGGCAACGGCCTGCTGCAGATCCGCGACTGGACGCAAATCTTCTCGCAGCTGGCACTGGGATCAGCTGCGATTAGCGTGCTGAAGTAAGCTTCGAAGCCGCGGAGCTCCGCAGCAATATCCCCAAGGCTCTCTGAGTAGTCCTGTAACCGTGTCATGTTGGGCGCCGGGTTTGGCGCGAAGGACATTGAGTTTGATTGCTGTCGTTGATAGTCGTAAAGACGTTTGAATTGAGGGCAACCTAGTAGCTCGTAGCTATATAGAAAGAAGTAAGCTTCGGAGCTTCGCAGCTTCGAGGCTCCGAAGCTGATTTCCATGGGAACGCAACTCCATCACGAACC
>DATEKE010000156.1:0-14896 GCA_035277605.1 Terriglobales bacterium
GGGATGGAGCAAAAAAGTGGGGAGCTTTTTGAGCTCCCCATAACAGAAGCGACAGAGGCGATACGTGAGAGTTGGAGGTAAGCTGCTGTTCCAGAGTTGCCTCGGGATGAACTTTCTGTAAATTTCCGGTACCTATACGGCACCATCGGCCATTCTGTGTCAGTGAGGCAGGCTGAAAGCGATGTACACCCCTCCGGATTTTGACTTCAAATCCTTTCCCCCTCCTGCTGCGATTACTACATACTCCCGATTATTCACCTTGTATGCAATTGGCGTGGCATTGCCGGCGAACGGAAGCGTAGTCTCCCAAAGCAATTTGCCTGAGGACTTGTCGAACACGCGAAACTTCCTGTCGTAGTTTGTCGCACCGATAAACAGAAGGCCGCCAGCGGTGACCAGCGGTCCGCCGTAATTTTCTGATCCCGTGTCTTTCAATCCCTCCGCGGCAAGTTCGGGATATTCGCCCAGCGGAATCTTCCAGGCATACTCGCCGGTGTTCAGATTGATGGCGCTTAATGTGCCCCAGGGCGGAGCGACTGCCGGGAACCCATCCGGATCGAGAAAGCGCGTGTATCCAGAAAATCGATACGGCATAGCTGAAGCGTTTGCGTCGCCGCCGGCAACTTCCTTGTTAGCGCCACTGATCACGTAGTCGACGAGGCCTTTCAACTCATCTTGCGACAAGTTCGTGAAGGCCGGCATTCTCCCGCGGCCTTTGCGGATCACAGTCACAATCGCCGCACGGCTGGAGCGTTGGCCTATGCCCTGCAGAGAAGGGAAAAGGGGTGGAGAACCCGCCATATCGTCTCGGTGACAAATCGTGCATTGCTGCTGGTAAATACCGCGTCCGCTGAGTGGATTGGCGGAGTTCTTAGCCAACCGCGCATACCATGCCATCTCGTTGGCGTTCACGTAGAGCAAGCCCGTTTCGGGATCGTAGGCTGGCCCGCCCCATTCAGCGCCGCCGTCGAATCCGGGAAATACGACCGTATCGCGCTTCGTGCTCAGAGGAGCAAACTGGCCTTCGCTGCGCAGCGTTCTGAATTTCTGCAACGCCCATTCGTGCGCAGCGGGAGTGCGGTTCGTGAGCATTTCTTCAGTCAACAGCTGCCGTGCATAAGGCGCAGGCGCGCTGGGCAGTGGCTGTTCTGCCGCAGCTACTTCGCCGGGAAGGTCACTTTGCGGGTACTTTCGATACTCGATCGGAATGAGCGGATCGCCGCTCGCCCGATTGAAGAGGTAAACGAATCCTTGCTTAGTCGTCTGCGCGACGGCGTCGATGTTTTTTCCATTACGCGTGACTTTCACCAGAACTGGCGCGGCTGGGAAGTCGCGGTCCCACAGATCGTGCCGGACAGCCTGGAAATGCCAGACGCGTTCTCCAGTTTCGGCTTTCAATGCGAGCAGGCAATTTGCAAATAGATCGTCGCCAATACGATCGCCGCCGTAAAAGTCGAATGTCGCCGACCCAGTGGGGATGTAAATGATCCCGGTTTTCGCATCAAGCGTCATTCCCGCCCAATTGTTAGCGGCGCCGCTGGTCTTCCACGCGTCTTTAGGCCAGGTTTCGTAGCCGTACTCGCCGGGATGGGGAATGGTGTGGAAGCTCCAGCGGAGCTTGCCGGTGCGAATGTCATAAGCTCGGATGTCGCCAGGAGCAGCAGGCAGGGTTTCGGGATCGCGTCCGCCAACGATGAACAGATCCTCATAGACAACTGGTGGGCTGGTTAGTGCGATCGACACTGTAGCCGGATCGCGTCCGAGATCTTCGCGCAGGTCGATGCGACCTTGTTCGCCGAAGCTGGAGATTGGTCGTCCCGTCTTGGCATTCAGCTCATAAACAAAGTTCATCACACCAGAGATGACTCGGGCGTCGGGGCCACGCTCCCAATAGGCAAGTCCGCGATTCGGCTGCGTGCTGGCGACACCGGCATCAAACTGCCACTTTACCGCTCCGGTTGTTGCGTCGACGGCAAAGATCTTTTGCAACGGCGTGATGCCGTACAGAGTTCCATGAACAACGATGGGACTGGCCTGCAACCCACCGGTCTCTCCCGTGTCATAAGACCACGCGACTCGAAGTTGACTCACACTGGAGCGGTTGATTTGAGTGAGTGAAGAGTGATGAGCACCGTCAGAACCGCCATATACGAGCCATTGTTGCTCCCGAGAGCACGAGGTAAGTGCAATCGCGAAAATCACTATCAGCAGCGGTGCTTGCGAAGACGATCTCACAGGATTGAGAAACAACTACGGTGTAGTTTCCGCCGAGAACCAGGCAGATTTACTTCCGCTTTGTTTATACCGATGCCGTGCAGTGGAGTCGAAGCAAGAATCGCATCGCACCCTCATCGAAACGCGCCAAAAATGATTCATCCGAAGCAATCGAAGCTTGATCGGGCACACCTGGAGCTCCCCTGAGAAAACGATGGCGTTAAATGTCGTCAGATAGCCAGCTCTCCAGCGAACGCCGAGACCATCCGATTAGTAGAAATCATTTTAGGAGCGATTATGAACACTAGCGTACGTAGAGGAGAAAGTCGCGAAGACTCTTTTACGGCAGGACTCGAGTCTCGCACCTCCAGAGTTCCGTCCTCGGGGTATCTCGGATTGGCGATTGGCTCGATGGCGCTGTCCGCTGCGCTAAAGGCTATGGGAAAGGATGACTGGGCATTGTTCGTCGGACAATGGGCTCCTTCATTCCTGATCATCGGCGTGTACAACAAACTGGTAAAGCAGCACGGCTCAGACTCTCGGTCGCGCGAAGACATTGCCGCCTAGGTTTATTGCCGGGATGGGGTCTCTCGACCCCTTTCCATCTGCATTCAAGTGTCAAATCACAATCTCGCAACAGAAACACGTTCTCTGAGCAGCGCTCTTTTGCGAGGCGCGGCTGCAGGTCTGGCGGGATCTGCGGCCATGCATCTTTTCCGTAAAGCCTGGGAGCATGTAACGCACCATGATCCCCAGCGTGCGATCTTCGGATTCGATCGTGAGGCTGATGTGAATTCGGCGCGCCTCGTTTCAGGGTTTGTCATACGCCAGGACTTGCATGAGTCTTCTGCTGCCCGGATCGGTATGGCCCTGCATTATCTGTACGGAGCCGCTCTCGGAAGTGGCTGCGCTTTGCTGAACGTGGACACCTGGTCTCCTTTGGTGCTGGGCGGCACGCTTTGGCTCACCGTAGACGAGGTTCCCATAACGCTTGCTGGGATTTCGGATCCGTTCCGGAAGTCGTTGACGTCGCACGCCGGGGCTTTTGTGGCCCACTACCTCTTCGCCGCAGTTCTCGCCCGAGCTAATATCGATTGCAGTGGATGAGCTAACCCGCTTCACTTCTGATTCCCGAGTTACTGTTCGCCGGTCGTCCGTGCTGAATTCCGAAGGGCGATGCGTCATTTACTGGATGCAGCGCTCTCAACGCCCATTCGACAACCACGCTTTGGATGTGGCCATTGCGGCAGCGAATGCGTTGAAAATGGCTGTCGTAGTGTTTTTCGCGCCGGTGCCGTTCTATCCAAATGCGAACCTGCGGCACTACGCATTCCTGCAACAGGGAATTCCCGATATTGCCGAAGGTCTGCGCCGGCGGAATGTCGGTTTCGTTCTGCGTACTTATCCGAAGCACGGGTTGGTGGATTTCTGTGAGGAGGCGAAGCCTTGTCTGGTGATCGGCGATGAGAACCCGCTAATTGAAACCGAACGCTGGCGCCAGGTAGTAGCCAGGAGATTGCGCACGCCGTTCTGGACCGTTGATTCCGATGTGATCGTTCCGACAAAGCTCTTCGTCAAACAGGAGTTCGCCGCTTATACCCTACGTCCGAAGCTCCGTGCGCAGCTCAAAACCTTCTTGCAACCGCTGTCAAACTGCGTTGCTCATGTTCCGTGGTCGCCTCCTGCGAACCTGAAATCTTTATCGCCGACGGAAGACGTTGTCGCCAGGTGGAAACTTGATCGAACAGTGAGTCCGGTAAATGGATTTCGAGGTGGCAGCACCGAGGCAGGAAAACGGCTGGCACACTTTTTGAAGCACGGGCTTGCCGGCTATGGCGAGAACCGAAATCATCCGGAGATCGATGGAACCAGCCGATTGTCTCCTTACTTGCACTTCGGCCACATTGGGCCACATACGGTTGCTCTGGCAGCGCTCAAAGCCGAGGTCCCGCAGAAATCACGCGACGCCTTTCTGGAGGAATTGATCGTCCGGCGGGAACTCTCCTTGAATTTTGTCCGCTTCAATCCGGACTACCAGAGCATTGAGAGTGGGCCAGATTGGGCTCATCGTACCCTAGCTGAGCACTCTACCGATCCGCGACCCATTCGCTATTCGGAAGCCCAACTGGAATCGGCGGAGACACACGATCCACTTTGGAATGCCGCACAAATTCAGATGGTCGAGACCGGATGGATGCACAACTACATGCGCATGTATTGGGCTAAGAAAATTCTGGAATGGAGTACTACTCCGGCTCAGGCATACCAGCGCGCAGTCCGCCTGAACGACAAGTACGAACTCGACGGACGCGATCCCAATGGCTACGAAGGCATTGCTTGGGCGATTGTGGGAAAGAGCGATCGCGCGTGGTTCGATCGTCCCATATTCGGAAAGGTAAGGTATATGTCATTCGAGAGCACGTCCAAGAAATTCGACAGCAAACGCTATATGCGTCAGATGCAGGAGTTGAGATCGCAAGAAAAGCTGAACTTGTACTGAGCAAATTCTGTCAGCTTCCCAGTCCCAGCTCGGCCGCGATCTTCTTCATTGCCTCGATGCAGAACGTGATGTGCTCGTCGAGATCGATTCCCAGCGCGGTGGCTCCGTTGGTGATGTCGTCACGCGAGACGCTGCGGGCGAAGGCTTTATCCTTCATCTTCTTGCGAATCGATTTCGCATCCACTTCGGCTAACGACTTCGATGGCTTCACCAGCGCCGTGGCAGTGATGAAGCCTGCGAGTTCGTCACATGCAAAGAGAGATTTCTCCATGTGAGTCTCGCGAGATACTCCGGCGTAGTCGGCGTGCGACAGAATCGCGCGTCGGATATCATCCGGGTAGCCGCGTTCGGCGAGGATCTTGTTACCGACGAAAGGATGTTCTTCGGGCGTGGGGAATTTCTCGTAGTCGAAGTCGTGCAGCAGGCCAGCGATTGAATACTTAAGCTCTAGCGCGGCGGCCTCTTCTCCGTTCAGTCCGTTGTCGCGGGCGAATTTCTGCGCGTACGCCTTCATGCAGGCCTCGACTGCCCTAGCATGTTTCCGCAAACTTTCCGACTGGGTGTATTCAGTTAGTAAACTCCATGCAGATTCGCGGGATTGCCCGATCATTTACCTGTTTTCTCCCTTGTTTCGCTGGTGTTGTTTGCCAGTTTGTTTGGGTTTTCTTACGGTTTTTTCTTGACTTCTCCTTCAGAGTACCGCAAAGTAACCGTGGCTTGGTTCCGGGACCAATTCCAGAATCGGCTTCTGTTTGAGAGTGCCCCGCTCTGGCAACTCCCAAACTACATGGCAACGACGCTCGCACCTGTTGATTCACGAGAGGTGGTGAGATGCGACCATTGTCATCTCGTCCAATTTCGGACCAATAACAATAATTGCCGCCGCTGCCGTACGTCACTCGATAACGAGCCGGAGCCGGTGGTGGTTGCGCCGGAAATTGCTCCGGCGGTCACGAATAACAGCTCTCATCCGCAGATTCAGATTGCGCTCGCGATCCGTTCGCTGCGCCGCCGTTCTTGCCTGAGCCAGCGCCAGCTTGCCGGACGCATGCAGGTGCCGCGCACTTACGTCTCAAAAATCGAAAACGAGAAGGCCACGCCGACGCTTTCTTCGCTCGAACGCCTGGCTAACGCGCTCGAAGTTACGATCCCTGATCTGCTTCGCGGTGACGGGCGCGCGCGTGAGGATGAAATCGCGTCGCTTGTCGGCGATCCGTTTATCTCCGAGATCGCGCCATTCATCTTTCAGCTCGATCCCATGCAGCGCTCGAGCCTGATGATGCAGATGCGCGAACTAGCTACTCGTCCAAGACGGAAGATCTAAATTTTCTCTCCCCCAACCCACGCTCGCGTAGGCCGATCTCGAAACTGGGATCGGCCTTTTGGCTTTCGGCTACCGGCTGCCGGCCACCGGCTTGAGTGTGAAACTTCTCAATAACCTGATTCCACTGAAGTGTGGGAAACACTCTCAAGAAACGATGTAAGTCGTCAGCCTCGGAATGTTTAGCCGGAAGCCGGTAGCCGACGGCCGGTAGCCCGGCTCACCCGGTCAATTTCCACGAAGCCTTCACAGATTTCTCTGCTAAAGTAGACCGCACATTTCCCCATGACGTGGACTGAAACTTTTCATTGCGAGATCTGCGGCAAGCAGAAGGGCAGCGTGGACCACTGGTGGCTCGCCTGGGCCGAGAGCTATCGCCCTCCGTACCAGGGCGCGCCTGAGAACCCGATTCTGAAGATCTATCCGTGGGAAACGATGTCTGCCCACGATGCAGATGTCAAACATCTCTGTGGGCAGGCTTGCCTTCAGACTTTGGTAGCACGCTGGATGAATCGAACGATCAGCGTCGTGCACGGAGCGAAGGCCTCGGCGTAAATCGCGGACCGACGCGCGCCCTCGCGCGGGTTTCTGGTCGATGGACAAGAATGTCGTCTACTGAATTGAAGCTTCACGGCAAGATCAAAACACCCGGCCGAGGGCGGCCGTCTGTCCATGATCGAGCTCTCAAACCCAAGCTCCGTGTCTCCGTGGTGAAATTTGAAGTTTACGGTTATATTTCTCTAACCGAACCACAGGATTTCCATTAATGCCACCCACCACGGTCACCGCCTCCGCCCCGCAAGCAGCCGCAACCCCGCAGACCACGAACTATCGCGCGATGGCGATGGTCACGACCCTGTTCTTCATGTGGGGCTTTCTCACATGCCTAAATGACATCCTGATTCCGCACCTGAAGAGCATCTTCGACCTGAACTACGCCGAAGTGATGCTGGTGCAGTTCGCCTTCTTCTCTTCTTATTTCGTTTTTTCGTTTCCATCAGGGAAGATCATCGACTTCTTCGGATACAAGAAGGCGATGGTGGCTGGCCTTGTGACGATGGGCGTTGGCGCATTCATGTTCGTTCCTGCGGCTGCGGCTCCGTCATTCCCTCTCTTTCTGGCAGCGTTGATTACGTTGGCAGCAGGAATGACGATCCTGCAGACTTCAGCCAATCCTTACGTTGCCGTGCTTGGCCCACCGCGAACTGCTTCGAGCCGGTTGAATCTCACGCAAGCGTTCAACTCGCTAGGCACCACCATCGCTCCGTGGTTCGGAAAGCTCCTAATTCTGGGCGCTGTCGCCGCACCGGTCTCAATTGAAGTGCTGCGTTCCATGTCTCCGGAGCAGCTGCAGACATATCGCGTGTCGCAGGCTGCTTCGGTGAAACTTCCATACATCGGCCTTGCCCTGGCATTGTTTGTTTTGGCCGTAATCATCGGATTCTTCAAACTGCCGACCATAGCATCCGCTGAGGCTCATGGAGCAGTGGATGACTCAGTATGGCGACATCCGCACCTGGTATTAGGTGCGATTGGAATTTTTGTTTATGTCGGCGCGGAAGTTGCAATCGGCAGCTTTCTCGTGAACTACCTGAATCGACCGGAGATCGGAGGTCTCACTCTCACCACCGCAGCAGGCATGCTCACTTATTACTGGATGGGGGCCATGATCGGCCGATTCGTCGGATCCGCACTGTTGCAGAAGATTCCGACCGGAGGACTGCTCGGCTTCAATGCCATCGTAGCGGCAATCCTGGTGACAGCCTCGATGCTCACCTTCGGCCTCTTCGCGATGTGGACGATCCTGCTCGTTGGCCTCTTCAACTCGATCATGTTCCCCAGCATCTTCACGCTCGGCGTAGATGGGCTTGGCCCACTGACCGGCGATGGATCAGCGTTGCTGATTGCGGCGATCGTCGGCGGTGCGGTCATCCCCGAGTTGCAGGGAATTCTTGCCGACCATATCGGGATCCACCACGCGTTCATTCTCCCGCTGCTCTGCTACATCTACATCGCGTATTACGGCTTCCGCGGCTCGCGCCATGCAGCAGAAGCCGTCCCGGTAGCGGGCTGAAGAAGGGTCCCTGCCACTGATCAGGAATCATTCGCGATGACCGCACCGGAATTTGGGTCATTCGTCCCCATACGTGTGCGTTTCCGGAACGGTCAGTTTCGGGAGTGGACGCATCCCGCCATCGCCCTCGCTTGAGTCGAAGTCCTGCGACTTTCCTTTCAATTACTTACGCCAGGTTGTGACCCGGAGAGGCAACTGCACTTAAGCTACTGAGGAAGAACCAACGGATGAATATCGTTCAGGATGTTCGCTATGGAACGCGGGTTCTTACGAAATCTCCGGTCATAACGCTGGTCATGGTGCTGATTCTGGGTATTGGGATCGGCGCGACCACCGCCATCTTCAGCTTTGTCAACGCAATTTTCCTGAAGCCGGCCGCAGTGAGCCGGCCAGACGAGCTGGTGAAGGTCTTCGCCAGGGGACCACACGGAGGACACGGTGCAGGTTTCTCGTATCCGGAATACATCTCGCTGCGCGATCACAATTCTTCATTCCAGTCCCTTGCCGCCGAAACTCAAATCGCGCAAATCCATACTGTGCTTGGAGACGGTGCCACGGAGATGCGCGCAGACTTTGTTTCGTCGAACTATTTCTCAACTCTCAGGGTGCGGCCGCTGATCGGAAGATTTTTCCTGCCGGAAGAAGACGCGGTTCCGGATCGCAATCCTGTAGCGGTGATCAGCGCGGAACTGTGGAGGCAACACTTTCGCAGCGACCCTGGAGTCGTTAACCGTACGGTGACTGTCAATCGCGTTCGTTTCCAGATCGTAGGCGTAGCTGCTCCTCAGTTCAGCGGAATCCATACAGGCGATCCGCAGGCGCTGTGGATGCCAGTGATGATGTTGCATACCGCCGCGTTTTTCGGCACTTGTCCACACGAGTTTGACTGCTCGGTCATCGACGATTTCGTCGGGCGCCTCGCTCCAGGACGCACGCGGCGCGACGCCGAAGATGAACTGAGCCGGATCGTAGCCTGGTCGGCCAGCGATTGGCCGGCGAGCGCTGGTCGGCGGGAGATTGTGACAGTTCCTGCCGCAGGGGTCGATCCCGATGCAAGAGCAGATTTCTCGTTGCAAATGAAACTACTCATGTCGGTCGCAGCGCTACTCCTTCTCGTCTCATGCGCGAATCTTGCCGGACTCTTCCTGGCACGCAGCGTTTCGCGAAGCAGAGAAATTGCCGTGCGACTGTCGATCGGCGCGAGTCGCTTTCGCATCGCGCGACAGCTCATGACGGAAAGCGTGCTGCTCGCCGTTCTGAGTTGTCTCGTTGGACTCGCGCTCTCGATTTGGGCAGGCGACGCTCTTGCCGGTTTTTACAACGTCGATAGCGAAGGATTCCGCCACGTCTTCGATCTTGGCCTCGATAAGCGTGTTCTGTTGTTTTCGTTTGGTGTGACGATTGTTACTAGCGTCCTCTTCGGGCTTTTTCCCGCCATTCGAGCATCGAAGCAGGACTTGGTAACTCAGCTCAAGGAAGGTGCTGGAGCAGCCGGTTCGCGCCAAAGTGGGCGGCTGCGGCAATGTTTGGTCGCAGGACAGGTAGCACTATCGCTGGTGCTCCTGGCTTCGGCGGGCCTGCTGGTTCGCAGCAGCCAGGCGCTGCTTCGCGGAACGAACTTTGATCCAGAACATGTGGCGGTTCTGCGAGTCCGTCCGGAATTGTTGAACTACACGCCACAACAAAACGAGGAATTCTTCCCTCGACTGACTGGGTGGGTAGCTTCGCTGCCCGGTGTTCAAGCTGTGACTTGGGTACGCGGAGGCGAAGGACTGATTTGGGAATGGAGCAGCGGGCGTCCGGTGTACGTGAATCGGACGGCAGCAGCAACCGAGCCGCTTGAGGTAAAACACCACGATATTGGTCTGAACTTTTTCAGCACGCTCAAGATCCCATTAATCGAAGGCCGGGACTTCAACGAACAGGACAGTCCCAAGTCCGCTCCGGTCGCTATCGTAAACGAGACCCTCGCGCGGCGGCTGTGGCCCGACGGTTCCATTTTGGGCAGAAATGTCATCATCAATAATCGTCCCGTCCAGGTTGTCGGAGTTGCGCGCGATATTCAGCCGCAAAACTCTTTGACTCCATCTGCTCCTTATCTCTTTTTACCTTTTTGGCAGAGCGATCCTGGGAAAGAAGGCGACATACGACTCGCTGTGCGCGTAAAAGGCGATCCTGATTCCGCGATTCCCGCGTTGCGACGTGCGGTACAGGAACTCGATCCGAATCTGCCTGTCGGAGAAGACATGTCGATGGTCAAGCAGATCGAGACGCAATATATGCCGGTGATGCTGTCGCGGCTTGTGATTTCCTGTTGCGGCGTCATCGCGTTGTGTCTGAGCGCCATTGGTCTCTTCAGTGTCCTTACATATTCGGTGAGGACGCGGACGCGCGAAATTGGCGTTCGCATGGCCCTAGGTGCGCAGATCGGCGCCCTGCTGCGGATGATTGTTCGGGAAGGATTGACGACGAGTCTGGTAGGAATCGGCGCTGGCGTAATCCTCGCTCTGGCTACAACACGCTTGCTGGCTGCCTGGCTTTTCGGCTTGCAGGCTTTGGATTTTCTCGCGTTTGCGGGAGCAGCCAGCGTGCTATTGCTGGTAGCGGCTGCGGCTAGCTACTTACCGGCGCGAACCGCGGCAGCAGTTGATCCAATGGTTGCTCTACGACAGGAGTAGAGGTGAACCTCGGCGCCTCGGATGGACCCCACACAATTAAGCTTGCGGGAACGTAGGCGGTGCTATTTCGGGAACCGGCAATACTGCCGCCGGCTGCGTCTTCCACACTGGCTTGCCGGCCTGCTTCGGAGCCACTGAACGGAAGAAACGGCTGCATTCCTGCCAGCTTGCCAGAAGCTGCTGCGCCCACACGCTGCCGGTTAGCAGGGCGTGGACGCGTACCAGCATCTCCACCTGATGTAGCTGTTCAGGCGAAGGAACACTCAGTTCGACTGAATCCTGATTCACGCGTGTTTCGGTGAGGTTTGCGGGGTCGAAAACGTAGGCCTTGCCCCCGGTCATTCCCGCGGCGAAGTTGCAGCCGACGTCGCCGAGTACGACAACGCAACCGCCAGTCATGTATTCGCAGCCGTGATCGCCGACGCCTTCTACGACGGCCACTGCGCCTGAGTTGCGCACGGCGAAGCGCTCGCCGGCACGCCCAGCGGCAAAGAGGCGTCCAGAGGTCGCTCCATAAAGGGCGACATTTCCTAAAATGACATTCTCGTTAGAGGTATCGATAGCCTTGCCACGTGGGCGCAGAATCAGCGCGCCGCCGCAAAGGCCCTTGCCGACGTAATCGTTGGCTTCGCCGTCGAGCGTCAGCTCCATACCATCGACGCAGAACGCCCCAAACGATTGGCCTGCCGAGCCGTGGAAGCCGAGACGAACTTCGCTATTTTGCAATCCGCGAACCCCGAGCTTGCGAACGAGTTCACCGGCGATGCTTGCGCCTGTTGAGCGATCCTGATTACGGATCGTAAATTCGCGATCGAAGTGCTGGCCCTGGCGTACAAATCCGATAATCTCATGGGCGAGCCCGAGGCCAAAGGCATCATGATCGGACGGACGATCATTTCGCGGAGTCATGCAGCGCGGCAAATCTCCATCGCTGCGATACAGAAGCTGCGAGAGATCGAGTGCGCCGTCAGTCGAGACTTGGCGAAGCAGATCAGTGCGTCCTACGGCTTCGCTGATCGAACGCAATCCAAGCTCTGCTAGCAGCGCGCGAATGTCTTCCGCAACGCGCAGGAAGTACGCGACGACGTGCTCGGGTTTGCCGCGGAATTTCGCGCGCAGCTCGGGTCGCTGCGTGGCGATGCCTGCTGGGCATGTATCGAGGTGGCATTGACGAGCCATGTCGCAGCCCAGCGAGACCAGAGCAGCAGTTCCGAAAGCGAACTGTTCGGCGCCGAGCAGGGCAGCAACTACGACATCGCGTCCGGTGCGCAGGCCGCCGTCAACTCGGACGCGAATGCGGCTGCGCAGTCCATTACGCATGAGCGTCTGCTGCGTCTCCGCAAGGCCAAGCTCCCATGGAGCTCCGGCATGCTTAATGCTGCTCAGCGGAGAAGCGCCAGTGCCGCCCGCGTGTCCGGAGACGACGACGTAATCGGCATAGGCCTTGGCCACGCCGGAAGCAACCGTTCCGATTCCCGCTTCCGAAACCAGCTTCACGCCTATGCGCGCGGTCGGATTGACCTGCTTGAGGTCATGAATAAGCTGCGCCAGGTCCTCAATGCTGTAGATGTCGTGATGTGGGGGAGGGCTGATCAGCGACATTCCTACTTGAGCATGGCGCAGACGCGCAATCAACTCGGTCACCTTGGCTGCCGGTAGCTGTCCACCTTCTCCCGGCTTCGAGCCTTGCGCGATCTTGATTTCAATTTCCTCAGCGTTGACCAGGTACTCGGTCGTGACGCCGAAGCGTCCGGAGGCTACCTGCTTCACTTTGTTATTGGCTTGGCGGCGGCCGTGATAGACGTCAGGATCTTCGCCGCCTTCGCCGGTGTTCGATTTGCCGCCCATCAAGTTCATCGCTTCGGACAGTGTGCGATGCGCCTCAGGGCTGATGGAACCGAGCGACATTGCGCTGCTCACGAACCGGCGAGCGATTTCAGCTGCAGGCTCGACTTCGTCCACAGAAAGTTGTTCCGAAATGGGAACAAACTCGAGCAGATCACGCAGGTTGTGCGGCCTCAGCGTATCAGCATGACGAGTGAACTCGTTCCATGCACTCGCTGTCAAAGATGCGTCGGCCTTGCGAGCGACTCCCACGGCGGTTTGCATCGCGCGTACTACTGGCGGAGCCCATCCGTGTTGATCGGCGCGATCGGCTTTGCGATAGCGAATGTATCCGTAATCCTGGAGCAGTTCCTTCGCCTCAGCCGCGAGCGGCTCTGCACGACGGGCGAGTTCCCGCTGAAAGGTTGCGAAGCCCACCTTGCCACGAAGATTCGGTGTGCCGGCAAAACAATGGTTGACGAGTTCCTCGTCGAAGCCGATGGTCTGGAAGAATTGACCGCCGCGATAGCTGGCGACATCGGAGATGCCCAGCTTCGACATGATCTTCTTCAGACCGTTGTTGAAGCCTTCGAGTAGTTTGTGCGGAGTCTCGCATGTGCGCAGCGCCAGCCACGGGCAAACCGTTCCTGCGCCGTAGCCGATGAGGACGGCTGCATGATGAACGTCCCAACAGTCGCCGCATTCCGCGATCAGGTCGCAGTGAGTGCGCAGGCCGATGTTGATCAGGTGATGGTGCACAGCGCCGATCACCATCGCCATCGGAATCGGCGGAGCCGTTGGGCTTGCCGTCGTATCAGACAACACCAGCAATTCCGCACCGCTTTTTACCGCTGATTCGGCCAGGCGACAAATTTGCTCGACGCTCCCTGCGAGGCCCTCTGATTCCGGACAGACGCACTCGATTTCCGCGATCGGCAGCACCGACTGTGAGCGAATACCTTTGAGTTCCTCTTCGCTAATGACTGGAGAGCTCAGTTCGAGAAGCGTTGCAGGAGCGCTCGAATCATCTGCGCAAAGCCTCGGTCTGCGGCCAAGCACGGTTCGCAGCGACATCATCAGATCTTCGCGAAGCGGATCAATCGGAGGATTGGTCACTTGCGCGAAACGTTGGCGGAAGAAGGTGTAGAGCGAGCGTGGAACGCGAGCGAGTGCCGAAACGGGAGTGTCGTCGCCCATCGACCACACGGCTTCTTTGCCGTCGCGCGCCATCGGAGCGATTACGAGCTTCAGATCTTCACGCGTGTAGCCGAATAAAGCATGAATTTGCTCGCTTGGTGTTTCAAAAGTCCGCGCCGGTGCCTTCTCCACGGCGATCACGTGCGAGCGCGTCTCCGGAGTTGCATGGAACAGATGCTGTTTCAGGCGCTCGGCATCGAGCACTTCGTGGCGTTCGAGATCGACGGCGAGCATCTGGCCCGGGCCGAGACGCCCTTTGACTTCGACGCGGTCGTCACTGAGATCGAAGAGTCCCACTTCGGAACCGGCGATTACCAGACCGTCGCTGGTGATCTTGTAGCGCATCGGACGCAGCCCGTTGCGGTCGAGGGCAGCGCCTACGTACCGCCCATCGGCGAAGGCCATTGCCGCTGGACCATCCCAAGGTTCCATCAACGCTGCGTGCTCCCGATAGAAGCACGCCAGATCCTGAAACGCCGGATGCGCCTGCCATGCTGGGACAACAAGCATCGCCATGCTGTGCAGCAGATCGCGTCCGCTGCGGAGGAGCGCTTCGGCAGCTTCGTCGAAGTGTGAGGAATCTGATGCTCCCTCACGGAGCAAAGGCAAGAAGTCAGAAGGAAGCTCGGTTTCGCGTGCCTTCATCCAGGCACGATTGGCGTCGATGGTGTTGATCTCGCCGTTGTGCGCGATGAATCGGAAGGGTTGTGCCAGCCACCAGGAAGGATGTGTATTCGTCGCATAGCGCTGGTGGAAAAGGACGAACGAGCTTTCAAACTCAGGATTCTGCAGATCAAGGTAAAACTCGCGCAGATGTCCGCCCGCGCAGAGTGCCTTATAAACGACCGTGCGCGAAGAGAGGGAAGAGACGTAGCTTTTCAGTCCGGCACGTTCAAAGCGTTTGCGCGCGCGATGCAGGCGAGATTCAAATTCGTTCTGATTGATTTCGGTCTTCGGAGCGACGACTGCCTGGCGGATTACGGGCATCGAGGCCAGCGCGGTGTGTCCGAGCGCCTCCGGATTGATCGGGACCTCGAGCCAACCCAGGAAGCTCAATTCTTGGGCTTCAATCGCAGCGCGTAGTTGAT
>DATEKE010000157.1:0-3760 GCA_035277605.1 Terriglobales bacterium
GGCTACCGTCGGCGGTTCCGTTCAGCGAATCGAATCCGCAATCAGCACACGATTGTGCTCGAGCAGATTTCCGGTCGCGTGATCGAGTTGAGCGAGGGCGAGCTGATATCCGATCTGTGCCTGTAGATAGCTCTGCTCGCCTTGCTGAACCGTGCTCTGGGCGTCGAGGACGAAGAAGATCGTCTCTGCGCCGAGCTCGTACTTGCGCTGATCGGCCGCAAGCGTCTTCTTGGCGAGATCAAGTGCATCGGCAGCAGCGGAAAGAGAGAGCTTGCTCACTTCAAGTTGGTGAACGGCATTGCGGACTTCCAGGGTAATGGCCTGCTGACGCGAGCGAAGCTGGTAAAGATCACTGCGCTTAGAGACAAGAGCGGAGCCCAGGTCGGCTTCAGCCGAGCGATTTTTGATGGGAAGCCGCAGGTTCAATCCGACGCTGTAAGTAGGGAACCCGAATCCGCCGACTTGTCCGAGAGCATCGAGCAAGCCTCCGCGTGCGACCACTACAGGAGTCCCGCTCGATGTATCAATCACGTTCCCGCCAATGCCGTTCGATGTGTAAGCACCGGTAAGGCTGAGATCTGGTTGCAGACTGTTGTGGGCGATATAGACGCTGGTATCGTCGTTTGCGAGTTGCTGGCGGACTGCTTCCAATTCGGGACGCTTGCTGAGCGCAGTTTCAAGAGCCGTGGGGATGTCTTCTGAGACGAGATCTCCGGAGACCTCCGCGTTCTCGACAAGCTCTAGATCAAGAGCTCCCGCGCGCGAATCGAGATCGGCCCCGATGGCGCGCCGAAACTGATCTTCGAGCGGCTTGACCGCATATTCCGCTTGAATCACCTGCAACCTGCGTTGGGCGACAGTCGCTTCGGAGCGATAGATGTCCAGGGGCGACAACGCGCCAAGTTCCAGCGCGCGCTTATCGTGTTTGTACGATTCATCGGCTAAATGCAGCGAGTCCTGCACCACCGCGAGATTCTTTTGCGCCTCGACAAGGTTCCAATACTGGTTGATGACACCAAGAATCGAATCGTTGAGTTGTGCTTCGAAATTAGCTCTCGCCTGCTTCACGTTGCGCTGCGCGATGAGAATCGGACCATGATTTACTACGTATCCGCGTCCTCGCAGCAGATGCTGCCCAACGGTGAATGTCGCTCCAGATGTGAAAGAAGGGTTGAAAAGAGCAAAGCTGCTGTTCGTGGTGAAGCGCTGCGTGCTGAACCCAAGAGAAAAGTTCGTTCCGCTCTGGAACTGCTGGTTATAAGAGAAATTGCTCTGCTGTTGCAACTGGCTCAGAGTTTGCGCGCCTTGCAGAGAAGATGTGGTCGGCTGCGTAGATCGTTGCGGAGTAAAGCTCGCGTTCAAAACGGGATCAAACGTGGAGTAGGCTCTGCCGATCCCAAAAGAGGATTGATCGAGCTGGCCCTGGCTGATGCGCACCTCGGTGTTGTTCAGCAGCATCAGTCGAATCGCGTCCTGCAACGAGAGACGGAGTTTTCCGTTCACGATGTATTCATCCAGGCTCTGTGGCCCAGGAAGCTGCGTCTGCACGTGGGGGAAGCGGAAAAAGTGCTGAAAGTATTCAGGCGAAGGGAACGTCTGTGCGTTTAGCAGTGACGCGAAACTCAACAGCAGTGTGAATGCGAGAATGCGCAGGACTACGGACTTCATTTCAGAAATCTCCAAACGGAACTCTACTCGTAACGAATTGCCTCAACCGGATCGAGCTTGGCAGCTTTGACCGCCGGATAGAGGCCAAAGATCAATCCAACAGAAACGGAGAATGCGAAGGACAATACGATCGAGCTGATGCTGGTAACCGTGGACCATCCGGCAAGTACAGCGATGGTCTTTGACATCGTCATTCCCAAAACGATACCCAGCATTCCACCGACGAATGAGATCAGGACCGCTTCCACAAGGAACTGACGAACGACGTCGCTGCGCCGTGCCCCAATTGCACGTCGCACGCCGATCTCCCGCGTGCGTTCGAGGATGTTGGCAAGCATGATGTTCATAATCCCAATGCCTCCGACCAGCAGTGAGATCGAAGCAATCGCCACCATCACGAGATTGAAGACGCGCTGCGTGCGCTTTTGTTCGGCCAACAGTTCGGCGGGAACCATGATGCTGAAGTCGGAGCGCCCGTGATGCGATACGTTCAAAACACCGCGAACCATCTCGGCAACGGTCGGACTATCGGTCGCAGAAGCGAGCTGAAGGTAAATGCCATCGATCTCATCGCGAAAACCGCTGCGATTATCTTCGAGCCGCAGCAGCGCGCAGTTCAGCGGGACATAGATGAGGTTGTTTAGATCCTGGCTGGAGACTCCTTCAATGGCGCCGCCGGAACTCATCTGCGGTCCGGCGACTCCTATCACGTGCAGCCACTGATCGTTCACTTTCACGTACTTGCCGACGGGATCTTCCTGCGGGAACAGCGTGGATCGTGCTGCTTCGCCCAGGACGGCGACATTCGACGCTGAACCGGCTTCCTGCTCATCGAAAAAGCGTCCCGACACCATGCGCAGTCCCGCAATCTTGAGATAACTGGGTTGAACGCCATAGATCGCGGGGAAGTCTCCTTGCGGTTTGGGGAGCAGCTTGGTAGGCGTAAATTTTTTGCGCGGCGTGGACGCGACCACATCGTCTGCAGTAGCGCTGATGACGCGGTAGTCCTGCAGCGTCAAACCCGGAGAGGTCTTGCGCGCTTCCTGCCAGTCCTGCCAGGAGTTGGCTTCGTGGGCCTCGACAATAAGGTTGCGGACTCCTAGCTGCTCGATGAATGCCATCGCCTGCTGGCGCGCTCCCGCGCCGATCGAAAGCATCGCAATCACCGCTGCGACACCGAAGATCATGCCAAGCATCGTCAGCAGTGAGCGCAGCTTGTGCAAAAGCAAGTTCTGAAACCCAAGTCCCAAATCCGGAAGGTAGCGAGACTTAAACTGTCGCACCGCGGCAAGCGATATGGTCGGAGCGGCCATTACAGCGCTCCGCTTGCCAGCATCGAAGTGGACTTCGGTCCGGACTTCTGCTTGTTTGTCGGATTTATGACGGCGACTTCCGTCCCTTCGGGCAGACCTTCGATGACAATGCGGCTTTCCGTACGGTATTTCACCTTCACCGGCGTAGCCTGGAACTCATCGCCGCGCTTTACATAGACCACCGGCTTCCCGTCTTTATCGAACAGAGACTGGGCAGGCAGATACAGAACATCGTTCAACCGCACTCCGTGTACTTTCACAAGCGCCGAGATGCCAGGACGCAGATTGGGTGAACTGCGCTCGAGCTGGAACGTTGCCGGAAACTTTGCCTGCGAGTTTCCGCCCCAGAAATCGTGCGGAGCAAGGCCCGCCACGGTCTTCACTTTTGCCGGCAGAACCTCTCCGGGATGCGCATCGATGTGAACCTCCGCCGATTCGTTTGGGGCGATGTTGGAGCGATCGGTTTCGCTGACTTTGGCCTGGACCTCCATCTGGTTCACGTCAAGAACGTCGGCGAGAACCCGCCCGGACTGAACGAGATCGCCTGCACGGTATTCCGGCAGGATCATGCCAGGGAAGCAGCAAATTCCGCCCAGGACATCGCGATTTTCTTTGGCAGCGACGATGCCGGAGATCGTCGATTTCAGAGTCATGTTCTCGATGTTTTGCTTGGCGACCTGCATCGCCAGGCGCGCGGCATTGCGCTTTTCTTCGAGGACGCGAATACCGGCTTGCCCTGATGTTGCGCGGGATTTCACGTCTTGCTCGAGCTGCGCCAG
>DATEKE010000158.1:0-14516 GCA_035277605.1 Terriglobales bacterium
GGCTCGCCTCCCCAGAGATACTTTCCCGTTTTGGCGATTCCAACTACCTGCATCCATTCATTCTTCTTGTTGTTAATGCGCAACCGCTTCCCGATCGCATCCTGCCCGGGCCAATACGTCTTGGCAAACTGCTCGTTCACGATCGCCACCAGCGGCGCGCCTGCCTTATCCAGTGCGGTGAATGCGCGCCCTAGAACAATCGGCGTCTGCATAACATCAAAGTAGTTTTCATCGACCACGCTGTAAAAGACGGCGGTCGCCACCTGACCTTTGGGGAACACGTGTCCTTCAGGAGCAAAGTTATCCATGTTCACTCCCGACGAGAGAGGTACCGAGCTGCCGAGAGCAACTCCGTGCACGCTTGGCAGCGTCCGAGCCTTCTCGACAAGATCTCGATAGAAGTCGTGGGTTCGCTGCGGGCTGTAGCGACCAAATGAAGTATCGAACCCCATGGTCAGAACGTGGTCGATGCGAAAGCCAGGATCCACAACACGTACGCGGCGAAATCCGTCCAGGAGCATGCCCGCCGCAACCAGGAGAATCATCGACATCGCGATCTGCGCGATGACCAGCGCATTGCGTCCGGTCAGGCGACGGAAGGTCGGCTGACCCGATTCGGCATTCTTCAGTGCTGGTACCAAATCGGGTTTTGAGCTTTGCCATGCTGGCGCGAGGCCGAAGACAATCGCGCTGGCAATCGCGCAAACAAACGCGAAGAACAGTACGCGCGTGTCCAACTCTGGGGTGATGCTAATCGGAAGGTCAGTCGGCACCTGGAGCGTCTGGAAAACACGAATGGCGGCGTACGCAAAGCCGAGTCCTACGATCGCTCCGATCAAAGCCAGCAGCAGACTTTCCGTGAGCAGTTGGCGGAGAAGCCGAGCGCGCGTCACGCCCAGAGCCATGCGAATTGCGATTTCGCGTGTGCGTCCGCGAGCCCGTCCGAGCAGGAGGTTCGCGACGTTTGCGCAGGCAATGATGAGCACTACACCTACCAACGCCAGCAATAGCGCGATAAGACGCGCGTCTTCCGTGTCCTGCACCACGCGCGCCTGCAGCTCGGTCCGGAGTCTGACGACACGACCGCGGTCCGCGGTCGCATGCAGCGGCTCCAGCCCCTTCCAGATGCTGGCGAGCTCCGTCTGCGCCTGTTCGAGACCCACGCCAGGCTTCAGCCGCGCCTTGACACTGAAGCCGTGATTACTGCGATCCTCGATGCGATTGTCGGGACTGGCAGTCAAGCGCTGTGACATCGCCGCCGGAATGTACAGATTGGGGCGAACATACTGGTCAACTCCGGTGAAGCTCTCGGGAGCGATCCCGACAATATTGAAATCGAAACCGTTGATGCGCACTCGGCGGCCGAGAATGGAGGGATCGCCGCCGAACTCCGTGCGCCAGAAATCGTAGGCAAGCACCGCGACCGGATGCTGTCCGGAAACAGTGCCTTCCTCCGGAAGGAAACTACGACCCAGCGTCGGTTGAACTCCGAGTACCTGGAAGAAGTTGTCGCTAACCAGCAGCGCGCCGCGCAGATGAGCATTGTCCCTGGTTGACTTGGCTACGCTGACACCGGTGAAATCGAATGCCGCCATGCCGTCGAAAGAGCGAGCCTTGTCGCGAAAGTCACGATAGTCGGGATACGAGACGCCGCCTATTGTGTCCGAATCAAGATCCGTGCTGATCGTGAGCACCGAGCCTGGCTGATAAACCGGCAAAGGACGCAGAAGGAGCGCGTCGGCCAAACTGAAAATTGCGCTATTCGCACCAATGCCGAGCGCGATCGATAGCACCGCGATTGCAGTGAACCCAGGCGTTTTCATCAGCGTGCGGAAGCTGTAAGTGACGTCTTGGATGAATTTATCCATTGTTGTTTCCTTTATGTCATTCCGAGCGGAGCCTCTCCCGGTCTTTGGGAGAGGTGGAGAGAGGAATCCCTACTCTCACCACGTACGGAGAGTCTGTGCATCCGTAGGGATTCCTCATCCGCCTGAGGCGGATTCGGAATGACAAGCAAAATCACTCGTACCTCAATGCCACTACCGGATTCACCTTGGTGGCGCGCCGTGCCGGAATGAAACCGGCGAACACTGCGACAACTCCAAGCACGGCAATCACTACAAGTAAGGAAAGAGGGTCCGTGCTGTTGAGTTCGAAAAGATAGCTGTGGAGCACTCGGCTGCTGGTCAAAGAAAGAGGTATGCCAATCCCGACCCCGACAGCCACAAGCAGCATTCCCTCTCGCAATACCATGTGCAGCACATCACTGCGCTGTGCACCGAGCGCCATGCGCACCCCGATCTCGCGGGTACGGTTTGCCACTCCGTACGAAATGACGCCGTATAACCCCACACAGGCCAGCAACAAAGCCAATCCCCCGAAAAATGCTGAGAGCTTGGCCAGCGCGATCTGATCACCGGCGCTTTCGTCTATCAAATTGTTAAGCGTGTCTTGGATATCTATCGGGAGGTGAGGGTCAATGGTCTTAATGACGTGTTGCACCGTCGCAACAAGCGAACTAGGCGTACTACGCGCCTGGACCTCAAGCACAATCTGGCGGGGATCAAGCGTTTGCTGATACGCCTGATAGAAGCGCGGTCTTATTGGTTCCCGCAAACTGCTGCCATGATCCTTCGCGTCATGCGAGACGCCGACAATTGTGAAAGGTTTGTTAACCCAGTCGGGATCATCGATCAGGAATTGCCGGCCGATCGGATTCTGGCCCTGAAAGAAGTGCTTCACAAACGCCTGATTCACAACCGCGACGCGCGTTGAAGTCTGTGTGTCCTGCGCTTCTATGCCGCGGCCTTCAAGAATGGGAATTCCCACCGCTCCGAAATAATCCGCCCCGACATAATCTTCCAGAGCCGAGCGATTGCGCTCGCTGCCGCTGAAGCCTGGAATAATAATCCCATCGCCGGTCTCACTGTGGACGAACAATCCATTCTTCGAATATGAAGCGGCTTGCACTTCCGGGCTAGCTTCGACGCGCTCTGTAAGTCGCTGCGCAAGCAGCTTCATCTTATTGGTGTCGTATCCAGCAGCCATTGGATCCAGCCGGGCAATTACGAGGTGCTCGCGCTTATAGCCGAAATCCTGGGCCATCAATTTCTGCAGGCTTCGCACCAGCAGTCCAGCAGCGAAAAGTACGAGGAGCGAGAGCGCAACCTGCCCGGCGACTAAACCTTTTCCCCAACCGAAACGTGATCGTGGCGCGGCTACCGTCGCATCTTTGAGTGTCGGGGAAACCTGCACTTTCAGCGAACGCAACGCAGGAACAATGCCAAACAGAACTCCAGTAAGCAGCGAGATGCCGATCGCGAAGCCGAGCACACGCTCATCAGGAGAGAGAGGAAGAGATGTTGTGGAATCGAAGATCCGAACCAGCAGACGTACTCCCCAAACTGCAAGCAGCGCTCCCGCGATGCCTCCCAGTGCTGCCAGCAAAATACTCTCAGTAAGTAGTTGTCGCAGCAACCGGCCTCGGCTTGCGCCTATCGCGAGTCTTACCGCGATTTCCTTGCTGCGAACCGATGCTCGGGCCAGCAGCAGATTGGCAACATTGACGCATGCAATGAGCAGCACGAGGCCGACAATACCCATCATCAGCAGCAAGGGAGTGCTGTAGTCGCCGCGCAGTTCCGAAATCCCAGTTCCTCCGGGAGCGACGTTGAGTTTCTCACCGCGCAAATATTTCAAATCATCGGAATTCAGCGAAGCTCCGTAAGGTCCCTGGAGAGCCTGTTGGAGCACTACATTCACGTCCGCTCCCGCTTGAGCGAGAGTTACGCCCGGCTTCAGCCGACCGATGAGCGACAGCCAGGACGTGTTTTCTGCAGTGCGCCAGTGGCGGCCGCGAATGATCTCCGGCTGCATGCTCAGGGGGACGAAGAGAGAGATCTGCTCGCCAACAACATCGCCCTCGAAACCAGCCGGGGCTACGCCGACAACCGTGAACGGATATCCATTCAGGCGAATGTCTTTGCCGACAATCGAAGGAGACTCAGCAAACTTACGCTGCCAATATGCGTACCCGAGGACCACCACCGGGTTCGCGTTCTCCGCCGTATCATCGGAATCGGATAACAGCCGCCCGGCAGCAGGTTCGATTCCCAGAACAGAAAAGTAATTTCCGCTTACCAGCCGAAGATCGATTTTCTCGCTGGCGGGATCGTCCCCTTGACCGGTATCCACTTGAGTGTGGTGGTCGTTCGCTGCCGCACACAATCCGCTGAAAACAGAGTTGTGATCGCGCAGCTCTTTGTATAGCGGGTACGACACAACCTCGAGCTGCGGGGTACCGTTGGCGCGTTCGTCAGCAGCGGTCGGATCGCCAACGATCACCAGTTCCGACGGGTTTCTCACCGGAAGCGCCTTCAGAAGCAGTGCATTCACCACTGTGAAGATCGCGGTGTTGGCACCGATGCCGAGGGCCAGCGTCAGGATTGCGACGGCACTGAAGCCTGGATTCTTCGCAAGCTGGCGAAGTGCATAGCGGATATCTTGCAGCAAAGCTTCCATAACAGAACCTTCCGTCAACGGCGCAGCCTGGCTCAGTCGCCACTCACTCTTGGCGCAGCAGCAAAACCGGATCGACCATGAGTGCGCGGCGGGCGGGAATCCACGTGGCGACCAATCCGAGCATCGCCATCGCGAATACAACGCCGACTAATACGAGTGGATCCCGCGGAGTTGCTTGGAACACGATGTCGGAGAGGACGCGGCTCGCTAGCAATCCAAGAATCAAACCGGCAGTTGACCCGAAGGCAAGCAGACGCAAGGGGCGCCCCAACGCGGCTTGAACAATTTGTCTTCGTTGCGCGCCGAGCGCGACGCGAATGCCCAGCTCGCGCACGCGCTTGCTGACCGAATAAGCGGCCATTCCGAAAATTCCTGTGACGGCGAGCAGAGCGCCCATCCCTCCCAGCACTCCGAGTGCGGCTGTTGCCACTTCGGGTGGGAACAATGCGCCGCCGATTTCATCCAGCCGCGTTTCAAGCATGACTGGAACTGCCGGAGCGACCACCTGCATCGTGCTTCTGATTGCGGCCCCAATCTGTTCCGGATTGCGGCTCGAGCGCACCACCATCCATCCGGAGTTCGAAGGCCACTGCAAAATGGGCAGAAACATCGCAGGCTGGGGCTCTTCGTTCAGCTTGCCGTATTTGCCGTTTTGGACGACGCCAACGACCTGTATGCGGGTTCCATCCGGCATTTTGTAGTAAGCGCCGATTGCGTTTTCTACTGAGCCGAAAATTCTGCGCGCAAACTCCTGGTTTATGACGCCTACATGCGGTGAATTCTTATCGTCGTGCCACGTGAAGGAGCGACCGGCAAGCAGCGAGGTTCCCTCAGCGTGAAGATATTCCGGAGAGACGTGATAGAGATAAACATCGCTTACTGCGGCATTCGCAGGCCGCAAGTCTGTCGTTCGATCGCCAAAGACACTCGACAAGCTCTGGTCATTCAACAGGAGCGCATCAGTCAATCCGACGGACTCAACGCCGGGAATCGCGGCGATGCCTTCGAGCAGTCGCTTCTGCACCGCAGGAGCGCGATCATTGGAATAGCCGCCCATGCGCAGGTCGGCGCCGACCAGAATGGAATTCTTCGGTTCAAATCCGAAATTGCTGTGCAACGAATGTACGAGCCCGCGTACCGCTACCAGCGAAGATGTAACCAGGACTGCGCAAAGAGCAATTTGTACAGCTAACAACACCTCACGACCGCCGATTCGACGCGCAGTGGGCGCACTGGAACCCATTTTGATTACCTGATATGGATCTGTCCGAAGCACCTGCCTGACAGGAACGGCTCCGAAGAGAAAACCGCTCACTAAGCTCAAGGCCAAAGCCATTACATAGACCCGCGCATCCGCACTCACGGGCGTGTGCATGGGGAAGTTCCCGAATGGCTGCCATTCGCTCAACCAGCGCAAGAAGACCACGCTGGCCCAGAGTCCCACGATTCCTCCCGCGAGCGAAATTAGGACGGCTTCACTGAATAGAGTCCGTAGAAGGCGGCTGTGACTGGCGCCGAGCGCGAGTCGCATAGCAACTTCACGGGAGCGATCGGCCGCGCGCGCGGCAAACAAACTTCCCAAATTGGCACAGGCAGCGAGCAGGATCAAAGCCGCAAGCAGCATCAGTCCGGCTATGAAAGCCTGGACAGCAGGTGCGAACCAATCTCCGAGGAGACTCGGACGGCCAAGAGCAAAACCGCCTGGCCGTTCATCGCTGGGATAGGTCTTCTGTAAATAGGACGCAATCGAGTTCAGGTCGGCGGTTGCAGCAGCTGGAGTCACAGTCGGCTTCAAGTGTCCTACCACCATGAATATCCAACGGCTACCGCGTTTATTCAGGTCAGTAGCACCGTCGATCTGCTCATGGTCGATCAGGGGAACGAAGAAGTTCGGCGAAGCGAACACGATCGTGCCGCGGAATTCCTTTGGCGCAACTCCGATGACAGTGAACGGATGCTGGTTCACCTGAACAACGCGGCCCAGCACACTTCGGTCGTCGTGAAATTGCGTGCGCCAAAATGCATAGCTCAGAACGATATATGGAGCGCTGTTGGGGCCGTGATCGTCGGAGTCATGGAAGAACCGGCCGAGGTAGGGTCGAATACGGAGTGCGTCAAAATAATTGGAAGTAGCCTCTACACCCCAGATGAGTGACGGGCCTTCGCCCGTGTTCAGGGAGACTTGAGTGATTCCGTAACCTGTGAGCCCGTCGAAGCTGTGGTTACGATCGCGCAAATCGACATAGTCGGGATAAGACTGCTCGGTGGAGTTATCGGTCGCCCGTTCGATCAGGTAGAGACTTTCTGCATCAGGAACATTCAACGGGCGCAGGATTAAGCCGTTCAGGACGCCGAAGACAATTGCATTTGCGCCGATTGCCATTGCAAGAGTGACCAGGGCAGCGACGGTGAATCCGGGTGACCTGCGCAATTGCCGCAGAGCATAGCGGAGATCTTGGATGAAAAGCTCCATCTAATCACAAACTTTGTGGAACAGATTGAACACGGAGGGTACGGAGGACGCAGAGGAATCTGCAAGTCTTCTGAAGGAAACAAGAATCGTTCACCCAAAGCTTAGTAAATCCGCTAAATCAAAATTCCTTCGTGTTCCTCCGTGTCCTCCGTGTTCAATCTGTTTTTGGATTTCGGGCACAATTCCACTGTGGCGCTCGCGCGCTTGAGACCAGCGAGAGAATGTCCGAGAAACTTAGACCGCGGTGACGCTTTCTTCGACTACCTTGCCGTCGAAGAGGTGAATCGTGCGCTCGGCGTGACGGGCGAAGCGCTCATCGTGCGTCACCATGCAGATGGTTGCGCCTTCGCGATGGAGCTGCTGCAGAAGTTCCATCACGGCTTCACCATTTCGGGAATCGAGGTTTCCGGTAGGCTCGTCCGCCAGCAGGATCGACGGTTTGCCTGCCAGCGCGCGGGCCACAGCAACACGCTGCTGCTGACCGCCGGAGAGCTGTGAAGGATAGTGGCGCATGCGGTGTGACATACCGACTTTTTCGAGAGCGCCATGGACGCGTTCCTTGCGCTCGGCTCCGCCCATCTTGCGATAGGTGAGCGGTAACTCAACGTTCTCGTAGACGGTAAGGTCGCCGATCAGGTTGAAACTCTGGAAGATGAAGCCGATCTCCTGATTGCGGATGCGCGCGCGGTCGGCGAAGTCGAGGCTCTGCACGGTCTTGCTGTTCAGGATATAAGTGCCGTCGGTCGGCGTGTCGAGGAGGCCGATGATCGACAGCAGCGTCGACTTGCCGCAGCCTGAGGGACCGGCCATCGAGACATACTCGCCTTCGCGGATCTCGAGATGAATGCCAGAGAGCGCGTGGGTTTCAACTTCGTCGGTGTAGAAGACCTTGGTTACGTTCTCCAGCGTGATCAGCGGACGGCCGTTCGGTGTTGCCATGTATTCTCCTGTGAGCTGCGAAGCCAGGGAGCCGCGAAGCTTCGAAGCTTTGCTTTTTCATTCAATCGCGTTCGACGTAACTGATCGCGATCGGTCTGCCAGAAACTTTCTAATCCTGTGAATACTTCAGTACAGCGAATCAGGTTACAGCTCCAAAACTTGGGCTCCGAAGCTCCGTGGCTTCGAAGCTATTCCAGCCTGATTCGATCTACGTTGTCCCAGCGCGACATGTCGGAGAGGATCACCTGGTCTCCCTCGTTCAGTCCGCCGAGAATTTCTACTGCGTTTACTGAGCTGCGTCCCAGCTTGACGGTGACGCGGGTTGCGCCTTTGCCGTCGGGGTCGAGCTTAAACATGCTTACCGTGCTGTTTTCCTGGCCAAAGGCTGGGCGTCCCACGAATTCGACGTTGGCGAGACGATCAAGATCGATGGTTCCATCGACGCTCAGGTCAGGACGTTCTCCCGCGGCGTGGCCATCGAGCTTTACGTCGACGGTGACTGTGCCGTTGATCACTGCCGGGTCGATTCGCATGACCGTGCCGTCGATTACTCCATTGTGCGTGTCGATCGAGGCTGGCTGGCCGAAGGTGATGTCCTTCGACTGCGTTTCCGCGATCTTCAGCTCCGCCTTCAAATGCGTCGGATCGACGACTTTCGCGAGGTTCGTGCCTGCCGTGACACGCTGGCCTTCCACAACCGGAACTTCCGTAAGCACACCATCAATCCCTGCGCGGACATGTAGCGCATCGAGCTGCTTCTTCTTCAGCTCGTAAAGAGCTCTCAATTCGTCGATCTTCGCTTGTTGCACCGCCAATTGAGACGCAACAGACTTGGTATTGATAGCAACTCTTTCTTCCTCAATTTGATTTCTTGTTGCCAACTCGTGGGCATGGCCTTCGGAACTCTCCAGTGCCTGACCGGAAATCACGCCTAACTTGGCCAGTTGGGAGTCGATTCGCGCCTTGGTTTTGGCGTCGCTGTAATCGGCACTCACGGTGGCGGCATTGGATCGCTGGGTCATAAGGTCACTTTGGACCTTAACTTCCAGATTCTTGTAATCGGCTTCGGCGGCCTTGAGCTGTAGCTCGGCGTCCTGGGCTGCCTGCTCGGTCGCGGGATCGCTCAGGTCCATAATGATTGTGTCAGCCTTTACCTGGGTACCAGGCAGGATGCGACGGCGCTCCACGTTGGCGTCAGTCAGAGCGGAAATAGAGCGGATATCGACCGGAACAAGTGTTCCCAGGCCGCGCACCTGGCGGATCATGGGGCCGCGTTTGACGGTATCGGTCCAGATGGTAGAGCGCTCGACGCTCGGAGCGGCGGGCTTTAGCCGGGACAATCCCAACGTAACCCCGGCTATAAAAATGACGGCCAGTACTGAAACAATGATGCGGCGCTTGCGCTTAGCTGCCGCTACACTCGCTGATCTCTGTATATCCATGACTACACACTCCTAATGCGCTTCGTCTGCCAAAGGGTTATTCTTCGTAAATGATTGAAAAGTATTCATGTTAACTACTGAATTTGTAAACTCCCGGTTCGGCCTGTGTCCGCGCCTGAATGAAAATGTTCGAAAATGAACAGATCAGGACACGAGCTTCGGAGACAACTTGGGGCCTGGGCCGGCATTTGCCAAACGGTCATCTCGGAGGCTTCAGCATGAGAGCCCTAACGTGCCCGAGCCTTGATTCGCGACTGCCCTCGGTGCCTATGAGCCCTCCTATATACTGCCGCCAATGCTCGAAGCCAAGGTTCCGCTGAAGTCTGCTCTTCTCCTTTTTCTATTTTCCCTCACTTCTCTCGCACAAACTGCTCCTTCGTGGAAAGTAAAGAGCGAGTGGGTAAGAGCCCACGAAATGTTCCTGGCCAGCGATGCCATGCACGGTAGAGGCAGCGCGACACCCGATGAACTCACGGCTGCAACCTACGTGGCCTCGCAGTTTGAGAGATTCGGATTAAAGCCCGGCGCGCCGGATGGGACTTTCATCCAACGAGTCGAACTCGTGCAGCCTGTGCTCGAAGGCAAAGCCACACTCATTGCGGACAGCTCGGGATTCACTCCTCTGGAACAGGGTAAGGACTTCCTGCTGTCGCGTACCAGCGGCGAAACCTTTTCCGGACCGCTGCTGAAAGTTTCTTCTGAAAACGCGAGCACCGCCCAGATTCAACCCGGGGCAGTGGTTCTGATCGGCGCCGATCTTGCAGCGCAGGCGCGAAATGTCGCGCGACAGGCGGTGATGTCGGGCGCTAAGGCAGTGCTGCGAGTCGATCCTGCATTGAATGCCGAGAGACTGCAGCAGGCAAACGCAGAAGGCGCTTCGCTGCGTCCTCACCTTCCCGCGACGAGCGGCGGATTGATGGGAGCCGGGTTCACTCTCTTATCGCTTACACCGAGTGCAGGCGACCAGTTAGCCAAAATGCAGGATGGAGCGACAGTTACGCTCCAGCTTCAGGCTAAGGACACTCCGCGCTACAGCTACAACGCGATCGGCGTCCTGCCGGGAAAGAATTCGGCTGGGGATGCGAAGGTCCTTCTGTTATCTGCTCATCTGGATCATTTGGGAGTTGGCACACCGGTCAATGGCGATTCCATCTACAACGGGGCGAATGACGATGCTTCAGGCACCACGGCCGTGATCGAGTTGGCGCACGCATTGGCATCAGGACAGCCTCTCCAGCGCACTGTCTATTTCGTCTGCTACGGCAGCGAGGAACTGGGAGGGCTTGGCTCGACGTATTTCCGTGAGCATCCTCCGATTCCGCTAGACCAGATTGCCGCGAACCTGGAGTTCGAGATGATCGGCAATCAGGACCCGAAGATGCCCAAGGGAAAGATGCTGCTGACGGGATGGGATCGTTCGAATCTCGGTCCTACGCTCGTGCAGCATGGAGCGCTGCTGGGGGATGATCCGTATCCGGAACAGCATTTCTTCGAGCGCTCCGATAATTATCCGTTAGCGCTCAAAGGCGTGGTCGCGCATACCGCCGGAGGTTGGGGAACCCCGCCTACCTACCACAAGCCAGACGATGATCTCGCGCATCTCGATTTCAGCTTTATGACCGAGGCCATCCAGTCGCTCATCGAGCCTCTGCGCTGGCTGGCGAACTCGGACTTTGTTCCACATTGGCTCCCGGGAAAGCAGCCGCATGGGCGGGAGTAGTCGGCGCGTACTGCGAACGGGCATGGGAATAGACGCGTCTTGGGGCAGCGAGGTTTTTCTTCCCATAATGGGAATAAAATTCCCTGGTGTCCCCCTGTTCCAGCGCTGCGCCGAGGCTCGAATGGGCGGTAAGCAGTTCAGCAGATTGAGCTTAACCGCGAATTCCCTACGATCCCTGAATAGTTCCCTGCCTCTGAAGAGAATCTTCGGATTTTGGGCAGAATTCGATGAATTTCAGCAGAATTACTAAATCGACCCTGCTTTGTTCGCTGATCTTGTTAGCAACGAGGTCGCGAACGCTGGCTTCACGCTCAGGCAAATACACTCCCGGCTGTGGCCAGCTGAGCTTCGCGCTTCTTTTGATCGATGGCCGCCAGCATGGCTTCGTCTTCTGAGAACTTGAACCAGAGCATGCCTTTAGCCTTGGCCTGCGCTTCTTCGGCTTTGGCCAGGTAGTCAAGATCGGCCTTATCGACCACGCGAACGCCTCGGGCCTCAATGCTCGTCTTGATCTGCTCGGGCGTGGCGCAGGCTTTCTCCGCTGCAGATTCCAGGTACTTCAATACGTGCGCCGCACCCACTTCTGCGTCGTGCCGCGCGATTCCGACCAGGCCCTCGCTTGCTTTTCGCGCCCAGCCAACCACGTAGGTGCCCTCCATCGCGCAGCAGCCCACGTTGTCGTAGACCTCATATGCCGCGCGCTGTGGATCGGATGTGTCGGGGTTGATGAGATAGCTGTCGGTTCCATACGGCAGGCCAATGGCCGGATCGGCGACGTCGCCGATAGCGAAGATCATGGTATCCACTTCGATATCGGCCGTGCGATCAGTAGCTTTGCAGGCGATGCTGGTGTCGCGCTGCAGAAGAACATTTTCGGTGACTCGCAGGCGATTGATCCGTCCATTCCCATCGACGTGAATGGAGCACGGCGAACTCAGGAATCGGAACAAGAGCCTTCCCTCGCCTGCCGCGGGCGTTGCAGGCTTGTTCAGAATTGGAAATGTCGTTTCTGCAACTTTGCCGGCATCCTGACCTACGGCCTCAAGCTGCGGTCGAATTCGCTCGAGCTCCGCATGGAAAGCTTCGCGATCGAGATATTGCTCGATATAAGCGAATTCTTTCTTGTCAAACTTGGCCTCAAATGGTCCCCGGCGCGCGACCACGATAACTTCCTGAGCTTTTTCCGGAGCATCGACCAGCAGCCAGTGCGCGATATCAACCGCAACATTTCCCATTCCGATCACGGCAACGCGCTTGCCGGTCGAGAAATCCTGCGAGGTAAATGGCGGGAGCTGATTGTAGAAATAGACGAAGTCCTTGGCTGAATACACTCCGCGAGCCGAACTACCTTCAAGGCCGAGTTTCTTCGTGCCCTGCGCTCCCACGGCGAAAACGATGGCGGAAGGATGGAAATCGCGCAGATCCTTGATCGAGAGGCAGCCGCTTTCCGCTACGCAGACGTGCCCGAAATAGTGCACGTTGGGCAGCGCCAGCACCTTGGCAAACTGCTTTCGCAGTCCCACCTTCATTTTGTCTTTGGTGGGATAAATGCCGTATTCGGCCAGGCCGCCGGGTTTGATGTCGCGATTGAGGATGACTACCTGGTGGCCGGCAAGCGCGATCTTCTGCGCGGCGAACATCCCCGCCGGCCCCGCGCCTACGACGAACACCGTCTTCATGCGTGGTCCTTTTAGTTCAGCCCTGAAATAGTGCTTCTGTCAGCTATTCTCGCCGATGAAGACGGCATTTTCCAAGAAGATGCGCGTTGTGAAACTGTCCAATGTGCAACGCGAGTGCGCGGAGATGTTGTCGAAGCGCTCAAGAACCAGGGATCGATCGGACGCGAACTGACAACGAGACGTGGGGATCAGTCTCCACGCGTCCGGCGAATGATCTGCTCCATTTGATCGAGGTAGCCCTCGAGCGCCTTGCGACCGGCGGAGGTGATTCGATATTCGGTGCGGGGGACGCGCCCGTTGAAGCTCTTCGTGCAAACGATGTATTCGGCTTCTTCCAGTTTGCGAGCGTGGACGCTCAGGTTGCCGTCAGTGGCTTCCAGAAGGCGCTTCAGCTCCGAGAAGGTAAGAGAATCACGAACCGCGAGCGCGCTGATGATGCCAAGACGCATGCGCTCATGAATGACCGGATCCAGTTCGGCGGCCGAAACCTCTTTTCGCACGCCAACTGAACGCGCGCTCGGACGTGAGTTCTCCGGCCCCAACGGCTTCGACTTCAACTTCGGCTGAGTCAAACTTCTCTAGCCTCCATGTCTGCGGGCGATCCACAGCCCGAAAAATATGTGCAGTCCGCCAAATCCGACGGCCATCGCTGCATTGGCCCAGCTTGCCGGAAATCCCAGCGCCGCAGTGCCGAACAGCGCAAAGCAGATTCCCATTACCGGAATTACGCGCACCGAGAACGCCCCGCCGGTAATCACGGCGACGCCGTAGAGCATCAGCCACATGCCGGGAAGCGCCCGGTAGAAATGCTCGTTCATCATCACCACGGTAAGCACTCCTCCGGCGGCCAGGGGCGGAACCAGGCTCAGCGCACACCGGCGCGCAGGAATGTTGCTGGCCAGCTTTTCAATGCTGCCGGTTTTCTTGACCATCGCAATCAGCGAGATCACCGCAGCGGCCAGGGCCTCGCCGAGCCATAGCAAAACCCAATTTGTATGCGACTCGATGCTCCTGGCCAATAATGCAGTAGCCAGCGCGGTGCTTCCCAGCAATACCATTCCCCAACCGGGAACGGCAGTAAACGACGTCGCCCCTTCCATGGTCTGGCGGATGTATTCGAGCTGATCCAGAACCTCACGCGGAGCGGCATCTGCTCGCACGTCTTCAATCTGAGCTCGCGCACGCAGTCGTCCCCCACTGCGCGTTTGCCGGCATTGCTGCATAGGACGAGAATGTGGGAAGGAAGGCATACTGTCAAGTACTTTGCCGCCAAAAGGGGCTCCTGCCCTGCTGGCCCGGTGGTTTGGACGTGAATCATGGCAGTTTTGCTCCCTGCACCCTAGAATCGGGTTCATGGAAGATCGCCGACCATTGCGGCTGACGGAGCAAGTAAAAGCTGCGGGTTGAGCGTCGAAGCTGAGTCCGGCGGCGCTGGACACGGTGCTTGGGAAATTAGCCCGGCAACACGACGACAACCTGCTGGTCGGCTTCGATACCGCCGATGACGCCGCAGTGTATCGTCTGTCCGACGATCTGGCCCTGGTGCAGACAGTCGATTTCTTCACCCCTATCGTCGACGATCCGTACACTTTCGGGCAGATCGCCGCAGTGAACTCGCTCAGCGATGTGTATGCGATGGGTGGGGAGCCGATGACCGCTCTCGCTATCTCCTGCTTTCCCGATGGGGCAGACCTTGAAGTGCTCGGACAGATGCTCGCCGGCGGTCTTTCCAAAATGCAGGA
>DATEKE010000159.1:0-16453 GCA_035277605.1 Terriglobales bacterium
AACTTCTCTGCCTCCATCGCCGCCATGCAGCCGGTACCGGCGGCGGAGATGGCCTGGCGGTAGCGACGGTCCTGGACGTCACCGCAGGCGAAGACGCCCGGGACTTTCGTGAAGACATAGTTTTTCGTCAGCAGATAGCCATCAGGATCCGTGTCCAGCTGGCCGTTGACCCATTTCGCGTTCGGTTCGTGGCCGATTCCTAAGAACATCGCGCTGGTGGGAAAGTCCCATTGCGCGCCAGTCTTGAGGTTGCGCAGGCGCAGGCCGGTGACTTCTTTCTTCTGCACGTCGTGGACTTCATCGACAATCGTGTCCGTGAGAAATTCGATTTTGGGATGCTTGCGGGCGCGCTCGATCATGATCTTTGAGGCGCGAAAGACATCGCGGCGATGGATGATCGTCACCTTGCTGGCGAAACGTGTGAGGAAGAGTGCTTCCTCCATGGCAGAGTCACCGCCGCCGATAACCGTAATTTCTTTGCCGCTGAAGAAGAAGCCATCGCAAGTGGCGCAGGAAGAGACGCCGTGACCGATCAACGCGTGTTCGCTTGGCAGCCCGAGCCATCGGGCGGAGGCGCCGCTGGCGATGATCAGCGTGCGCGTTAGCAACTGCTGATTTCCCAGATTCAGCACAAACGGACGCTTGGTGAAATCGGCGCTGACAAGGTGCCCGATCTGGTAGTCAGTCCCAAAACGAGCTGCCTGCTTCTTTATGTTCTCCATCAGCTCGGGACCCTGAATTCCGTCGGGAAAGCCGGGGAAGTTCTCGACCAGGGTGGTCATGCTGAGCTGCCCCCCCGGTTCGTGTCCTTCGAGCACCAGTGGATTGAGGTTGGCGCGGGCGGCGTAGATCGCCGCCGTGAGTCCGGAGCATCCGGAGCCAAGAATCACAACGTTGCGAACGGAATTGTCCATGTTCCTTGAAATACTGCTCGAAAAGATTGGATTCGGCAGACTCGAATAAGACTCAAGTCCGACTTTTGGAAGAGACATTCTATAAGGAGAGGCCCTCAGTGTGAGGATGTCGGACCGGAGGCGCCGATTTTCGCGGAATGCGTCGCCGATGAACCAGTGCTCAGCCAGGCGATGTCGCTGGCGAGCATGCTCTTGAGCCGAAGTACGCGGCGGTAGTTCGATAGGATCGACGAGGCTTGCGAGAAGATCGCATCGTACTTGGATTGATCGACTCCTTCGCATCGCGCCAGCGCCACGGTTGATTTTCCCGCACGCTCTACGCGCACGCGCGAGGCGGGCGTGTCGGCACTAAGCACGGCCGAAGGCTTGCTGACCGAGCTTGAAAGCTTGTCTTCGATCGACAGAGCAAGCAGATCCTTTACTTCGCGTCCGCGAAAAACCAAAGTCTCAATCGTGTTTTCCGGATCGGCGCTCAGCGAGTACTGAACTGTGGCCAGCGGCGAATCACCTTTCACCTCACGACGCAGGCGGACGTACTTGGAGCGTTTTCCTTCTTCGATCGTTGCTATGCCCCGCGAGATCTCGTAGTCGGCATCGAACGCCGGAGATTTGGGAAGCCTGGCCAGCGCCGCCTTTAGCTCCTGTTGCTCATCTGCACTCGGAGTGCAAACGTTGAGGACATTGACCTTTACGGGTGGGTTTTGCTCATTTTTGGTATCCGCCGGCGCATTTTGAGCCATCGCGGCGCAGGAGAGCAAAAAGATTAGCAGCATTAGGCGCACGAAGCGGATTGTAAAACAAGAGCTGGGAGGATCGCGCTCCTGCCGAAGCCGGCGCGCGTTATGGGTTCAGGCGAAGGTTTGGGTGGAAGATTTTGGGTGGAAGCCCCCTTTAGTCGGAGGCTTCCACCCAAAAGAAAGCGGCAGCCTCACGGCTGCCGACTATTAATTCGTTCCCGTCTTACTGCATCACCGTCCCGTGTTACCGCGAATCTGTTTTTCACGAGACTAGAACGTGATCTTCGCCGCCAGTTGCAACACTCGTCCCACGTTGGCGCCGTTGTTGTTGATCGCCGCAGCCGATGCGAGTCCAAAGGTGTTCACGCCCGCTCCGTTAGCAAGAGTCTGCGGAACGAGGCAAGTTGCTACGCCTGCTCCACACGCACTGGAGCTGGTTGCATACAACGTGTTCTTCACCGCGGTAATGTTCTGGTGGTTAAACAAGTTGAAAGCCTCAGCAATCAGTTGCAGCTTGGCACGCTCGGTGATGGTTACGTTGCGCGTGATGCGCGGATCGAAGGTGTAGATCGCCGGCATACGGAACTGATTGCGAGCCGTTCCCGGCGCGCGCTCGTTGCGGCTGTTGCCGTCGGCGTTGAGATCGCTGCTGACCAGAGCCGTGTATGGCTGCCCGCTCTGCGCGTTGAAAGCTCCCGCGAGCTCCCATCCGCCGAGCAGCGCACGCTCGTAGCCATTCATTCCTTGCGTGTAGTGATCGAGCTGCCACACGCCACTGAGGATGAAGCGATTGCGAACGTCATTGTCGCCGGACGCGCGATCCAGATTAATGTGTAGCGGATCGTAGACCATCTTGCCATCGTCGGTTCCGGGCACAACGGCGGTTGCGTCCGGACGATCATCGATCACGTGACTCCATGAGTATGAAGTCAACACCTGGAAGTTGTGCGCGAAGCGCTTGTTCAACTCCAGCGATAGTCCGTTGTAATTCGAGCCGGCATTACTCTCAAACTCGAAGATGCGGCTGAATCCCGCGATCGGACGCGCGCCGGGGAACTTATTGTAGGTAAGCGTTGCGCCGGTTCCTGCTACCACCGCGGTAGCGGGAGTTTCCGCACTGCTCAGGTTGATGTCACGCGTGCGCTGGATGTGGACACCATGTACACCCGTATAAGCGAGTGTGACCGAGGTATCCGCCGCGATTTGTCGCTCAACTGCAAGGTTGTACTGCTCAACGTATGGCTGCTGATAGTTCTTGGCGAACAGCAGGATGGTGGGCGTGGCAGTCGCGAACCCTGTTGGAGGAGCGCAGCCCGAAGTCGCCTGTGGAGCCCCGCAAAGGGTGTTCGGATAGGAGACTGGGAGCTGTGCGACGTTCGTAGGTCCGGTGCCCACGGTGAGTGTCAGAGTTTGCACGTTGATGCCATTGTTCGACAGAGCCGTGCCGTACAGGATCGACGGCGTGTTCGCAAAGAACATGCCGTAGCCTCCGCGCACAACCGTCTGCGCGTTATCGAATGGCTGCCAGGCGAAACCGAGACGCGGAGCGAAGTTGTTGTGATCGTTCGGAATCTTGCCGGTATCCAGACCTGCCGCCAAAGCTGTTGGATTCTGCACGGTCGGCTGCTTCACCGTCTCGAGGTCGTAGCGGACGCCCAGATTCAAAGTGAGTCGATTGCTGACGCGATAATCGTCCTGTACGAAATACGCCTGCTGCAAAAGATCAGGATGCGTTGTCGCTCCCGTTGTTCCTGCTCCGGGAAAAGCTTCGAGAAAGGAGTCTCCCGCAGTCTTAGCAGGCTGGCCAAGCAAGCTGTTGCCGAAGTCGTCGAGACTGACGAACGTGTACGACCCGGAGAAGTTGCCTGGGAAGAAGTTAAGGATCTTGTCTACCAGCTCGTCGGCGCCCAGTTTGAACGAGTGGCGGCCCCAGACATAGGAGACGGTGTCACCATACTCTTGGCGATGAATCGTAGTTTCGCGAGGACTGAAAGAATTGCGTCCCACAAACAGCGTTTGTCCTGAGAACCGCACCTGCGCTTCCGGATTGATGCTGTTTGCCTGTCCCGGTTCGCTATCGCGCTGATAGCTGAACTTGAGCACATTTACGAGAGTTGGACGAAGGGTTGAGGTGAGTTGGGCGTTGAAGCTGTCGCTGTTTACGAGCGACGCGCCAGTATGTTCAAACGCGCTGCTCGTGCCACTGTTTTCAAGTCCCTGACCGGTGAATCGCTGAGCGTTGTACCGAGCTGAAAGCTGATTGCGATCGCTTATGTTCCAATCGCCTTTGCCGAGATACACATCCTGATTGAACGTGCGATCGTAGTTGTTGATGCGCGAAGCAAGATAATTCACCGCTGCTGTTTGTGCCGGTCCTACAGGCGTCGGCAGCGTGACCAAAATGGGATTGCCGGTTACATTGCGCTGTCCGTCGTAATCGAAAAAGAAGAACAGCTTATCCTTCTTAATCGGACCGCCTACATTTCCGCCAAACTGGTTGAAGTGATAGCCAGGTTTGAGCGGAAGCGGCTTGCCGGCGCCGGCAGCGAACGCGCGCTGCAGGCTGTAGATAGGATCGTTGGCATTCAAGCCGCGATCGCGGAAGAACTCAAAGGCCGTTCCGTGGAAGTTGTTCGTTCCCGATTTGGTAACGACGTTGATCACTGCGCCGCCGGCTCGCCCGATCTCGGCTGAATATCCGTTCGTGTTGACTTGAAATTCCTGAACGGCGTCCTGGCTGAACTGATATGGCGCGCGGCCCGACCCGGTGCGTCCCAGCGTCTGTCCGAAGAAAGTGTTGTTGTTGTCGGTGCCGTCAACCGTAAGCGAGTTCAAGGTGCCACGCTGTCCGGCGAAGCTCAGATCGCCGCCTCGCACGTCGCGCACAACCCCTGGCGTGAGGAGGGTGAAGTCGAGGAAGTTGCGGCCGTTCGTGGGCAGGTTCGCAATCTGGCGATCGCCGACGGTGTCGCTCTGGCTCGTGCGCGTGGTCTCGACTACCGGAGCTTCGGCGTTTACCTGCACGGTTTCAACTCCGGTGGCAAGCGGCAGCTTGAGACTGAGGTCAATTTTGCCGCCGACAGTAACCTGCACGTTCTGAGTGAGCGTGTTGAATCCATCGTGAGATGCGGCAACTTTATACGGACCCACAGGGAGAAGCGGAAAGACAAACAGGCCATCAGAGTTGGTGGTTGTGTTGAACGTCTCGCCAGTGGCGGTGTTGGTTGCGGTGACTTTGCTGCTAGTAAGCACCGCGCCTGAAGGATCAGAAGTGGTTCCAGAAAGCGTTCCCTGGCTCACCTGGGCGAATGCGCCCGCAGCCAGAGCAATAAACATCAGTGCAGCGACAAGCGATTGCAGGATCCGGCGAACGGTAGCGGAGCCGGGATCCGAGCACGCAGAAGACATGGTATCGACCTCCATCGGGATTGAATCAGCGCGGAAAGGCGAACGGCCTTCAGAATCTGGCCATCGAGTCTTTTCCGCAGTTTGAGAACTTCAGTGTTCTACGCCAAGAAGAACAGAAGATGAAAAACAAGGCATTGCACACGGCACCGGGATCAGAACATTCTGATTCCCAACGCCAAAGCAGAGTAGAAGCTGTTTGAAGTAAGGATACCGGAAAAACCGATTCGCCCCGCTAGGGATTTCTGCTGACTCAGAATTTGTGCAGGTGGGAAGAGGAGTTGGAGTGGGACTGCGCGGCACTGGCCACGTTTGGCACTAACTCTTACCCTCGTAGGACGATGCGGACCAGGTCAGGAGCAGTTTCTCGAGCAACTCGGCTATCGTGGCGCGGGACTGATGATTATCGGAAGTGCCTTCAGTTCCGTCTCTGATGACGACATGAATGCCGGCGCTTGTGAGCAGATCGATTGCCCTTCGATTCCAGTAAGAAACGATCGCGACATCGCCGCTGTCACCCGACGCGTAACGCTCAATAATCTTGAAAGCGGGATCATCCGACTCGATAGTCACGACCAGCCCAGTCGCCTTTGGTCTGGTTCCTGAATTCTTTACGGCGTCGATGATCATTCCCGCAGCGACCGTGTTGTTGCTGTCCGGATCAATCAGGATGAAACTGCCTGTCCTGCGGCTCTCGGTATAAGAATCAAAAACCAGCGGGTGGTCTGCTTCGACGGTGACGGTGCCGATATCGTTCATGCTGAGCGACTGAGCAGAATTGGTGAGCAGCGAGTGAATGTCGAGCTTCGATTCCACTTCGACGCGTGCGCGCGTGGTGTGGGCCGCGTGTTTCAGCAGGTACTTTCGACTCGAGTGCAGCGGCTGCTCGGAGAACCAGATCATCTGCGATCGGAAGGTCTGCGCTGTTTGCGGCGGATCGGAGACAGATACGAGGATGTCTCCGCGGCTGATGTCAATCTCATCGGCCACCGTCAGCGTAATCGATTGCGGGGCGCTGGCCGACGACATCTCCCCGTCATATGTGACGATCGACTTCACACCGGAACGCTGCCCCGACGGAAGCACCACGATCTCGTCACCGACCGAGATGCTGCCGGCGGCGATCTGTCCGGAGTATCCGCGGAATTGACTGGTGCGCTGCACTAACTGCACAGGCAGACGGAACGGCTTCGAATCCTCTGAGCGCTTCACGTCCACCGACTCGAGATATTCAAGCAGCGCCGGGCCATCGAACCAGCGCGTAAGCGAGCTGCGATGAACTACATTGATTCCCGAATTAGCACTAACGGGAAAGAACTCTACTGAATCGAATGCAAAGTCGCTGATCGCACTCAACAGTTGTTCTCGCAAATTCAGGAATACAGCTTCGGAGTATTCGACCAGGTCCATCTTGTTGATCAATACGACAAGATGCTGAATCCCGAGCAGTCCGATAATGTAAGCGTGTCGCTTTGACTGCGGCTGAATTCCCCGGCCTGCATCGACGAGCAGGATAGCGAGATCGGCGTTCGACGCTCCGGTTGCCATGTTGCGCGTGTATTGTTCATGACCAGGAGTGTCGGCGAGAATGAACTTGCGTCTTGCCGTACTGAAGTAGCGGTAGGCGACGTCGATGGTAATGCCTTGCTCGCGTTCGGCGCGCAAACCGTCGGTTAGTAACGCTAATTCAAGTTCCCCTCGAGAAGCACGTTTCACTGCATGGAGCTGATCCTCATAGATACTTTGAGAGTCATAGAGTAGACGTCCAAGCAAGGTAGATTTACCATCGTCTACACTGCCGGCCGTAACCAGACGCAGTAAGTCTTTCTGTTGTTCTGAATAGATAAACTCTTCTGCAGTTAAAGCCGTACTGGCGACTGTACTCAAAAGTATCCCGCTCTCTTCTTCAACTCCATTGAACCATCCTGGTCATGATCGATGACCCGGTTTTCCCTCTCTGAGCGCCGGAATGAAACGAGTTCCTCAATGATCTTCGGCAGCGTGTCGGCCTGCGAGCGAATTGCGCCCGTGCAGGGGCTGCATCCCAGAGATCTCATGCGGCACATCACCAACTCTGGTACTTCCCCCGGCAGCTGTGGCACAAACGGCTGTTCGAGCGAGATCAATGACTCGCCGCGAACCAGCACCGGTCGAGCCTTGGCAAAGTACAGGGGTACTATGGGAATGCTTTCCTGGTGTATGTACTGCCAGATATCCATCTCTGTCCAGTTCGAAAGTGGGAATACGCGCACGCTTTCTCCCGGACCGATCCGGCTGTTATATAGATTCCACGGCTCAGGACGTTGCCGCTTCGGGTCCCATTGTCCCCTGGGATCGCGAATCGAATAGATGCGCTCCTTCGCTCGCGATCGTTCCTCGTCGCGGCGCGCTCCGCCGAAAGCTGCATCGAACCCACCTTCGCGGAGAGCATCGAGAAGTGACTGCGTCTTGAGCAGCTCGCAGCAGCGCTGCGTGCCCACCTTGAACGGATTCGTGCCCGCATCGAGTGCGGCTTTGTTTGTGTGCACGATTAGCTTCAGGCCAAGCTGTGCCGCTTGCCGATCACGAAATTCAATCATTTCGCGAAATTTGTAGCTGGTGTCAATGTGCAGTAACGGGAATGGAATCTTCCCCGGATAGAAAGCCTTTTGCGCGACGCGCAGCATGACCGATGAGTCTTTCCCAATCGAATAAAGCATCACCGGCCGCTGAAATTCCGCAACTACCTCGCGGAAGATGTGGATGCTCTCGGCTTCGAGCGCCTGCAGGTGAGTCAGTTTTGTACTCACCGCGCTGCTCCTGCTGAATGCTTCGGAACAGGCCTCGGGCCTTCTGCTGACTCGACAAGGTGGAGACCGCATTCCTTCTTCGCGAATCCTGACCAGCGGCCGGCACGAGGATCTTCTCCAGGAAGCACAGCGCGTGTGCAATGTGTACAGCCAATGCTGGGGTATCCGCGGTCGTGCAGAGGGTTATAGGGAACATTGCGTGAGTGGATGTATTCCCAAACTTGAACTTCTGTCCAGTCCGCGATCGGATTTAGCTTCACTAATCCGAACTTCGCATCCCACTCCAGCTTTCGAGCGTTCGCGCGCGTCGGCGACTGCTCGCGGCGAATGCCGGTAATCCAAGCGGAAGAAGCTTTGAGTCTTTGCGTCAGCGGCTCCACTTTGCGCATTTGGCAGCAGAGGTCGGGCTGGGTTTTCCAAAGCTCATCGCCGAACTCGCGAGCCTGAGAGTCTGGGGTTAGATTGGGACGAAGTCGTTCAACGCTGATACCGTATTTTTCCTCAATCCTGGAGATTAGCTCGTAAGTTTCCGGAAAAAGGAAATCAGTATCGAGAGTGAAGACCGCAAAAGGAGCGTCGATCTTGCAAGAGATGTCGATGAGTACCGCGTCTTCGGCTCCGAAGCTCGAAGCCAACGCGGCTTTGTCTCCGAACTCGCGCGCAGCCCAGGCAAGGACCTGCTCCGCGCTCCATCCATCTGCCGCGGCTTGCACCTCAACTAAGCTCTCCGTCATTTGTCACTCCCGCGCGATTCGCGCCCAAAACAAAACCCGCTCACTCGACGCTACTGGCGTCTGGTGAGCGGGTTCGGGAATCTCGAACTGTTCGGATTCTAAATCATGCCTTACCAGAACGCAGCATAAGTGTTATCGCGCAACAACGACAACATGGCATCGCGTTCTGCTGGCTATGATTCATCCGAGAAACTATTAGTACATCGGCATTTGATGAGGTGTCAATCGAAAGGATGCGAAGATTAAGTTCCTTTTCATTTTGGGTTCCGCCATCAGCAAATCAAATTCGTCCCATAACCGATTTAAATTGCATCCCGCTTGACGCCTTGTGAATCTCTCTTGTACTTTGACAAAGATGTCTGGTTCGACCTTACACATGGCTTGTCGATGCGCACTTTGCATCTGTATGCCGACGTGTGGGTCGATGGAGGCGCCGTAGTATCTAAGTAAGCGCATAGTTGCCGACGACCCACAAAGCGATTTGTGGGTCGTTTTGTTTTTAGGCCAATTTTCCGCAGCTCACTCCAAAGGAAGACGCAGTAGACATGGAAGTCGTTCTCGGGTTTCTGATCGCAGCCACGGTTGGCGTGACGGGCATCGGTGGGGGCAGCTTCACCACGCCCGCTCTGGTCTTGCTGATTGGACTTCCCGCGGGCGAAGCGGTCGGGACTGCGATGGTCTTCGCCGCCATCTTGCGGTTGATTGCGGCGCCATTTTACCTGGTACGTCGAAGTGTCGACGCAAAATACTTGCGTTTTCTGTTAATCGGCGCCGTGCCCGGTCTTCTATTTGGAACACTGCTTCTGAGATTGATGCGCACCCGAACATGGAGCCCGGTAGCGCTGCTGATCATCGGCGTTATGCTTACGATTTCTTCCGCGCTAACCTTCGCTCCTCGAATTCGGCATCCGCATCTGACGCGCGAACGCGGCCGCTGGCTTTCTCTTCTTGCGTTGCCGATCGGAATCGAAACGGGATTCTCATCCGCTGGAGCCGGTGCGCTCGGCAGCATTCTTCTGCTTAACTTTTCAGAACTACCAGCGGCAACCGTGGTGGGGACTGACTTGCTTTTGGGAATCGTGCTTGCCGTCGTGGGCAGCATTTTTCATTTGAGCTGGGGATCGATCAGTACGGATTCCCTTCTGCGATTACTGGCGGGTGGAGTCCCAGGTGTGCTCGTCGGCTGCGCTGTGGCGAAGCGAGTGCCGGCGCAAAAGCTTCGTCTTGCTGTAGCCGCAGTTGCGGTCGTTCTCGGGTTGCAATTGATCTGGATCGGCGGTTCGCCGCTGGTTCGAACAGAGCAGGCCGAGACTGTGGTTCGCCAAGCACCAAAATCTTCAGCAGCGAACAGATCATCAGCATCGAACGCTCACACCGATGCTTCCGGCGGCGTGCTGCTGCAATCCTTTTACTCTCTTCCAATCGGCGTCACGTTTATCGAGCGCTGTTGCCGATAACTAAGCTCCTGCCGCATTCCTGCCGCTTCCAAATACTGCTAGTTAAAGATCGGAGAAAGAGCGTGTCGCGAACGACATTTGCATTGCAGTTAGTAGCATTTCTTGCTTTATCGCACATCGTATTAGCTCAAGGCGTCGGCGCTTCCATTTCGGGAATCGTGCAGGATTCCACCGGAGCATCGCTGCCGGCATCGCAAGTGGTAATCAGAAACATCGAAACCGGCGCTCAGCGCGAGGTTATGACCGACGCTTCCGGCCGATATTCAGCGGTATCGCTGCCCGTGGGTACCTATGAAGTGCGCGGGCAGAAGGAAGGATTTACTCCGGAGACGAAAGGCGGCATTCAGCTTGTAGTGGGCGAGACGGCATCTGTAGACATCACGTTGGTTATAGGCGAAGTACGTCAAGAGGTGTCGGTCGTAGAAGTTGCCCCGCTGGTGAGCCTCTCAACCCAGGATACGTCCGGATTGATAAACCAGAAGCAGGTAAAAGAGCTTCCCCTGAACGGACGGAGCTACGACCAGCTTCTCACGCTGAATCCCGGTGCGGTGAACTACACGTCCGAACGCTCGGGTGGAGTAGGTACTTCGAATTCCGCAGTCGGGAACATGTTCGCGATTTCAGGTCATCGTCCGCAAGAGAATCTGTTTCTCCTGAACGGCATTGAGTACACGGGAGCTTCCGAAATCAACGTCACGCCGGGCGGGGCCAGCGGGCAGCTTCTAGGGGTCGATGCGGTGCGCGAGTTCAGCGTGGTTGCCGATACCTACGGAGCAGAATACGGCAAGCGACCTGGAGCGCAGGTAAGCATTGTCACTGCGTCCGGCACAAACCAGGTTCATGGAAGCGCGTACGAATTTCTCCGCAACAGTGTGCTCGATGCGCGCAATTACTTCGACCAGGGCGACACGCCGCAGTTCCAGCGAAACGTTTTTGGAGTCTCGTTGGGCGGACCCCTTCGCCAGAACAAACTTTTCCTGTTCGGGAATTACGAGGGCTTCCGCCAGCATCTGGCGTTAAGTGATGTAACTCTGGTCCCGGACAACGCCGCCAGATCCGGATTCATACTGAATGCAGACGGTACCAAGACGGACATCGGGGTAGCTCCCGCTGCGAAGCCGCTGCTGGCGCTGTGGCCGACCCAAAATGGTCCTGAGCTCGGCGGGGGCATCGCGGAGGCATTCAGCCATCCGCTGCAGACAATCCGCGAAGACTTCGGCACAACTCGGCTGGATTACAGCCTCTCCGACACGGACACCGCATTCGGCGTTTACACGGTCGATGACAGCGCCGACGATACTCCGTCGATCAATCCGCTCAGCCGGATCATCGAGAGCCTGCGCGAGCAGGTGGTGAGCGTGCAGGAGCAGCATCTCTTCTCAGCTACAGTCGTGAACACTGCGCGAGTTGGTTTCTCGCGCGCGAGTTACTTCTTCACCGGAAAGACGCCGGTCGACGTTCCGGGCTGGTTGACAGGCAGTCCAATCGGCGCGGTCGTGATTGGCGGTGGTACCGCGCTGAACGGCGCCTCCCAAATAAGCCCCGCCGGAACTAACGCCGGAAGCAATCTGACTACTGCCCGCAATCTGTTCACGTACGAGGATCACGTGAACATCTCTCGCGGTGCTCACCAGATACAGCTAGGAGCATGGTTCCAGCAGATCCAGGCAAACGATAATCTCGCTCAGTATCAATATGGGCAGGCGTCGTTTTCCAGCCTGATCAGCTTCCTGCAAGGCATGGTGTCTACCTTTACGGTAATTCCGGCGCCTACTCGACTGAACTGGCGCTCACTGGAATCGGCGGGCTACGCGGAGGACGCGATTAAGTTGAAGCCCAATCTGGAACTGCGAGCAGGCTTCCGCTTTGAATCCACAAATGGATGGAATGAAGCCAACGGACGCGCCTCGAATTACCTCTTCGACAGCAATGGCGTAATCCAAACCCAGCCGCGTGTCGGTGGCTCGGCTTTTACGGAGAATCGCGCGAAGTTTCTGCCCGAGCCACGGTTAGGATTGGCATGGTCTCCTTTTGGGAATGCGAAGACGGTGGTCCACGCTGGTTTTGGCATCTATCGAGCTCTGCTCGACAATCTCGACTACCGCCTCGACCAAACCGCTCCATTCAATGCGACACAGACTTTCAAAAACCTGCCGCTAGCGAGTTTGCAAATTGCTCCCGGGTTCGCAGCACCTGCAGGCAGTCTGATTTCACCCAGCGGCATTCAGCCGGACGCCTTTACGCCGACCATCCTGTCATACACATTGAAAATTGAGCGTGAGATTGCGGCCAATACGTCGCTAAGCGTCGGGTACGTGGGCTCGCGTGGATATCACGAGATGCTCTCCGTGGATGCCAATGAGCCCATACCCACGATCTGCCCGGCAGCGCCTTGCCCGGCGAATCTTGCTGCGGGAACGGTCTACTACCCGAAAGGCGCGCCTCTGGCGAATCCGCAGCTTGCCAATACGACAACCTGGTTGTCGCAAGGAGTGAGTTCTTACAATGCGCTCGAAATTGATGTTCGCCGCGCATTCAGCGCAGGCTTGCAATTTCGCGGGACGTACACGTACGCGAAGAGTCTTGATGACGGCACGGCCTGGAACAGCAGCGTCGGCGCCAATGCGCCGGGATTCGTGATGTATCCGCCGTATCCCAAATTGGATTGGGGACCATCGACCACCGACGTCCGCCATCTTGCAGCAATCAATGCGACCTACGAGCTTCCGCTCGGAAAAGGGAAGCCTCTTTTTCGGAATGTCGAAGGATGGCAGGACAAATTCGCGACCGGATGGAGCCTGAGCGGGATTGAAACCCTGCACTCGGGATTTCCTTTTACCCCGCAGCTAGGCTTCAATCCCACCAACAATGGCGACAGCCGAAACCCGATTCGCCCATCCTGGAATCCGAACTTTAGTGGGCCCGTGCTTCCAGGAAGTCCGAATCAATACTTCAATCCGAATGCCTTCATTGTTCCCGCTTCGGGAACCTACGGCAATGTGAGCCGCGATTCACTAACCGGACCCGGGCTTACGGAGTTGGATCTGGCGCTATCGAAAAGTACGCCGATCCTTGAGAAAGCCCGACTGCAGCTCCGCGCTGAGCTCTTCAATGTGTTGAATCACACAAATTTCGCGACGCCCAACACCGTCGTGTTCTCGTCGGCGTCATCATCGCCGTCGCCAACCGCCGGCGTGATCACCGCAACTTCAACTTCGTCACGACAGATTCAGCTTGGTTTGAAACTCCTGTTCTAAGCGCTGAGCGTTATTGGATCGTGACCGTCACTGCCGGCGAGGCAATGCCGTTCGCAATCACCTCCAGCGATGCAGCTCCCGTCTCCATGCTGGCCGGAATATCGACTTCCGTGCTCACCGTTCCCGAGTACTGTACGCCCATGAAGCTGAAGCCATGAGTACGGGCGTATCGCACGTGCCCTGTTCTTAGCTTCGTCAGGCGAACCACCGGGAAGTTCGTCGCCGAGGCGTAGTCATCTCCGTTGTCGAGGGCCGGTGTAGTCCGTGTCAGGTGTCTCTGTTAGCATCGCCAGCCATGCGGATTCGATCGCTGATCTTCTTCTCATTTACGACGCTCATGATGTTCGGAAGCTTTCTTTTTGCGCAGCAGCCTCCCTCGTCTCAAAACAAGCCCAAGCCAGAGGAGACGGAGGTGTGGCAGCCGGTACCCAAGATTGTCACGCCGGGCACTGCGTGTGGGGCGGCGCCGTCGGACGCCATCATTTTGTTTGACGGGAAGAATCTCGACGAGTGGGTGTCGGCGCAGGATCATTCTCCGGCGCAGTGGATCGTCGCCGATGGAGTGCTCACCGTCAACAAGAAGGCCGGCAATATCGAAACCAGGCGCAGCTTCAAGGATTATCAGCTTCACCTGGAATGGAAGATTCCGGAGAACATTACCGGCAAGGGGCAGGAGCGAGGGAACAGCGGATTGTTCCTCGCGTCTACCGGGGCGCACGACGACGGATATGAGCTGCAGATCCTGGACTCCTACAACAATGAAACCTACGTGAACGGGATGGCCGCCAGCATTTACAAACAGGCGATTCCGCTGGTGAACGCCAACCGCAAGCCGGGAGAGTGGCAGACCTATGATGTCGTGTGGACCGCTCCGGTATTCAACGACGATGGCTCAGTGAAGACGCCTGCATACGCGACTGTGTTCTTCAACGGCGTGCTGGTGCAGAATCACTTTGCGTTGAAGGGACAGACGCTGAATGCCGGTCAACCCTTTTACAAGAAGTACGATCGAGCACCCATCAAACTGCAGGCGCACGGCGATCAGAGCGAGCCGATCAGCTTCAGGAATATTTGGGTGCGGGAGTTGGAGTAGGAACACAAGCTGCTGAGCTTCTAAGCTCCTAAGCTTCTAGCTAAACGCGAACCAAGCAACGGCAAAAAAAAAGCATTCGGCACTCGGCTGTCGGCGATCGATGAAACACACGCTGCAAAGTCGCTGAGCATCGTAGGCGGCATGTCACAGCTCAGGACAGTCGTGTTCGGAAGGCTGAGACAGCCTACTTCCGATATTGTTCGTCGCTGACCTTCTCCAGCCAATCGACAACTTTGCCCTTCAGACTCTCTTGAATGGCGATGTGCGTCATTGCCGTTTTGGGCGTGGCGCCGTGCCAGTGCTTCTCGCCGGGCGAGAACCAGACCACATCGCCGGGCCGGATTTCTTCGATCGGGCCGTCTTCACGCTGCGCCCATCCGCAGCCGGCGGTGACGATGAGAGTCTGACCGAGCGGATGCGTATGCCACGCAGTCCTCGCACCCGGTTCGAAGGTCACGCTCGCGCCCTGCACAAACGCAGGATCGGGCGCCTGAAACAGTGGGTCAATGCGCACCGTGCCGGTGAACCACTCCGACGGGCCCTTCGCAGAGGGCTGCGTTCCAACTCTCTTAATTTCCATTTCGGAACTCCATCCGTCTGAACTACGCTGCAGATTTTCTTTCTTTCGCGGTGTCTGGCTGCAGCAGCGTTTTGATCGCCCGGCGCTCGTCCATGGCGCGGTAGCCCTCGGCCACCTGATCGAGCGGCAGAATCAGATCAAAGACCTTTCCCGGATTGATCTTACGGTTCCAAACAAGATTAATGAGCTCGGGCAAGTAGCGGCGAACGGGAGCCGGCCCTCCGTGCAGATGGACATGTGAGTAGAACAATTGCTCACCATCGAGCGAAACCCCGTGTGGCACGCCGACATAGCCTATATGGCCGCCAGGGCGCGTGGATTGAATCGCCTGCATCATCGACTCCTGCGTTCCGACACACTCGAGTACCGAATCGGCGCCGATACCTTTGGTCAGCTCCTTAATGCGTGTGACGCCCTGATCCCCTCGCTCGGTCACGATGTCGGTGGCGCCGAATTCGCGCGCGAGTTTCTGGCGCGACGCGTGGCGGCTCATGGCGATGATTCTCTCCGCGCCCATTTGTCTCGCGGAGAGCACGCCCAGCAATCCCACCGCGCCATCGCCGACTACGGCGACGGTGTTCCCCGGCTTCACATTGGCCGCGTCGGCGGCAAACCAGCCTGTGCCCATCACGTCGGAAAGCGCGAGCAGGCTTGGGAGCAAGTCTTGCGAAGGACGAGCTGGAGTCGCAACCAGAGTTCCGTCCGCAAGAGGAATTCGCACCAGCGGCGCTTGCGCCGTGCTCATGAACTCGCGTTGCACGCAGGACGATTGATAGCCGTAGCGGCAGTTGGGGCAAGTGTTATCAGAGGTGGCGAACGATCCGATGACGAACTGGCCCGGCTTAATGGACTTCACCGCACTTCCGACTTCTTCGACGATGCCGCAGTACTCATGACCCATCGGACTCGGCTGGGTGATTGGATTAATGCCACGGTAGGGCCAAAGATCCGACCCGCAGATGCAGGTTGCCGAGGTGCGGATGATGGCATCGGTCGGCTTCACGATCTTAGGTGTGTCGCGCTCTTCAAAGCGAATGTCACGCGGTCCGTATAAAATAGTTGCCAGCATCTTTTGGCTCCTTGCTTGGACCAGTCTTACTTACAGTCTAGTCCTGTCAAGCCGCGGAGCAGCGGAGCACCGAAGCCACGCAGCGAACTGCTGCTCATCGCATCACGAAAATGCGCTGCATGGTGGGAGCGCGTGGATTCGCGGGTCGAGAGCCGGCACGAGAATGTGTATTCCGGCCGCTACACCAGGCGATTATGTTGCCCGCAACTTCTTCACGAACTCGTTCGCCGGGCAGACGTTCATCTTATAGCGTCCCATTTTGGGCTTAAAGTGCCTGAGATTGCCGGTCACGAGAGCGTCGGCGCTACCCAGGATCGCAACTTCTAAGAACGGCAAATCGGTCGGATCCGGCAAAACGATTCCGATGTCGCGTGTACTGACGTGCTCTCCGCTGGTCTCGATGAAGTCCAGCAGCGAG
>DATEKE010000160.1:0-2283 GCA_035277605.1 Terriglobales bacterium
TCGCAGTCCCCATCTCGGAGAACACCCATGTAAGCGAGGCACGGCGCGCGGCTGTGCGCCTCGCGCAAGACCTGGGTTTCGACCAGGCGTCTGAAGGTAATCTGGCGATCGTTGCGACCGAGCTTGCTCGTAACGTTCTCCTGCACGGTGGAGGCGGCGAAACGGTTCTCCAACCGGTCGAGCGCACCGATCTGGCGGCAGTCGATGTGATTGCGCTGGACAAAGGCCGCGGCATCGGCGATATGTCTCTCGCGTTGCAGGATGGTTATTCTTCTGCCGGAACTCCGGGTACTGGATTCGGCGCGGTGCAGAGACTCACATCGAAGTGCGCGGTGTACACCGCCTCCGGCCATGGAACAGCAATTCTGGCCAGAGTACATTCGGGCGGAAGACGTGAGTTTGCCTGGCCGGATATCGGTTCCGTTTGCGTACCCATTGCAGGAGAATCACTCTCTGGGGACGCTTGGGATTACCATGATGAGTCGGCGAGGCGGATCGTAATGGTCGCCGATGGTCTTGGGCACGGAGCAGCGGCTTCGGACGCGGCGCAGGAAGCTCTGGTGGCTTTCCGCTCGAATGTCCAGCGGCATCCGGAAGAGATTATCGCAGCGGCTCATGGCCGCCTGCAGAAGACTCGCGGGGCGGCAGTAGCCGTAGCAGAGATCGACTTTGAGCGGCAAGTGGTCCGCTATTCCGGAATTGGGAATATAGCCAGCGCAATCGTGGGTACGGGAAAGACTCGCAACATGATCTCCCACAACGGCATCGTGGGGCATCAGGTCTCGAAGATTCAGGAGTTCTCGTTTCCCTGGGAGCGCGATGCCATCTTGATCATGTACTCGGATGGAATCAACTCCAGGTGCAGTCTGGAGCAGTATCCCGGTCTGGCAGCCAAACCGGCGGCACTGATGGCAAGCGTTCTCTATCGGGACTTCAAACGTAGCCGCGACGATGCGACTGTGCTGATTAGCAAAAGCAGAAACGCAGCATGAAGAAGTCACTGGTCAAAATTAATCTGCGGTTCGAGCAGGACGTCGTGTTGGCGCGCCAGCGCGCGCGAGAGATCGCCGAGCTGCTCGGCTTCGATCATTCCGAGCAAATCCGCCTGGCCACCGCCACCTCGGAGATGGCGCGCAACGCGTTTCGTTATGCGCGCTCGGGGCAGGTTGAATTCCTACTTGATCGCGGCACGCCGCATAAGCTCACCATTCGCATCAGCGATGCCGGTCCGGGTATTCCGAATCTAGATGAGATTTTCGAAGGGAGCTATCGCTCCAGTACCGGATTGGGAAGGGGAATTGTTGGCACTCGCCGTTTGATGGACTTCTTTGACATCCAGACGAGTAGCTCCGGCACGGTGATCGAGATGTCGAAGCTGATCTCAAGCGCTGCGCGGCCGCTTACGTCAGCGCGAGTGGACGACATTGCCCAGAAGATCGCGCAGAAAAGACCCGAAAATCCATATGAAGAAGTGGAGCGCCAGAACCAGGAGCTGCTGCGAACCCTCGCCGATCTGCGTGCGCGACAGGAAGAACTCGTCGAACTGAATCATGAGCTCGAAGATACGAACCGCGGCGTGGTTGCGCTTTACGCTGAACTGGATGATCGAGCGGATGCACTACGGCGAATGTCGGACGCAAAGACATCATTCCTCTCCAACATGTCGCATGAGTTCCGCACGCCGCTCAATTCCATTCTGTCACTCTCCCAGATGCTCATCCAGCGGCTCGACGGCGAGTTGACGCCGGAACAGGAAAAACAAGTCTCGTTCATTCGGCGTTCGGCGCAAGGGCTTCAGGAGATGGTGAACGATCTGCTCGACATCGCGAAAGTTGAAGCCGGCAAGGTGGAAGCGAAGCCGCGCGAGTTTGAAGTCGAAGATATGTTCGGCGCGCTGCGCGGCATGTTGAAACCGATCCTGCAGACGTCATCTGTGAATTTAGTCTTCGACGAACTACCCGAGCTGCCCACCATGTATACCGATGAAGGCAAGCTTTCACAGATTTTGCGCAACTTCATTTCCAACGCTCTGAAATTCACGGAGCGCGGAGAGGTACGCGTTTCTGCGCGCGCGGATGAAGGCAACTGCATCGTCTTTGCCGTTTCCGATACGGGAATCGGAATCGCTCCCGAAGATATCGAGCGCATCTTTGAAGAGTTCGTTCAAGTTGAGAGTCATCTTCAGAAAAAAGTAAAGGGCACAGGACTTGGGCTGCCCCTGTGCCGCAACCTCGCTCGTCTGCTGGGCGGAAAAGTGAGTGTCGAAAGCACCATAGGTCTGGG
>DATEKE010000161.1:0-6503 GCA_035277605.1 Terriglobales bacterium
CAGACCGCGCCGCCGTCCCAACCAGACGAGCGGCATGCCATCGGGAACAACCAAATCCGCCGAGTTGAGAACGTGCCTGAATTGCGGATCGTATTGCGCTTCTGTGATGCCATGCATCCCTGTGACGGCGATATAGCGGCAACGGTCACGCTTTTGAATCCACGACTCCATTTGCGCAACAACCTGAGGGATCTGCACGGCAGCGATACATACACCCAGAACCGAAAAATTCTCGTTTCCTTCATTTGAGAGGGCAATCAAAGAGGCTCCACAGTCGGTTCAGCGTTCCGCAAAACCTTGTACTTCGCCTGCTGCTAGGTCGATTAATCCGAAACTGTCTTTTACCGTTACGATGCAATCTTAAAAAGAAGAATACTCTTCTTGTCAAAATAGATCATGAACTGGCCCCGTCTGCTTCAATACGTGTGCATTCAGCGCCCGGCGGCCTCAGCCGATGGATGCGAGCGATCCGTCTCGGGCGCGCCGATCTTGCATAAGCCTTCGGTGACACTGAACCGAACGGTAGATTCCCATCAACATTCCGTAGTTCCGCTCAGATGTGTATTTCGCTCGGTATTCCGCGTACGCCGCTTCCGCCATCGCGCTCATTTCTGCCGGATGTGCCCATGCCCAGAGAATTTTTTTAGCTAAGTCGTCAGCATCGCCCGCATTGAAATGAAGACCGGTACGACCGTCGTCAATAATTTCTGTCATTGCGCCGATGCGCGCAGCAACAACTGGTACTCCGCTGGCGAAGCTTTCCAGCAGCGTCGTTGGAAAACACTCATACCACTCGCTTGGAAAGACAAGCATTCGCGCCTCTTTCATTGCTGCGAATGTGGCGTCGCGTGAAAGGTGCCCCTCTAATCGCACATTCGACAAAGCGCCTTGCGATAGCACCACTTCGATTTCCCCGCGCTGTGGTCCGGTCCCGAGTATCCTCAGCGGGAAGCGATTCGACAGCTGTGCCCACGCCGACAGGAGCGTGGAGAGTCCTTTTTCAGCAGAAAGGCGCCCTACAAAGAGTACGAACTTGCCCAACTTGTTGCTTTCGTAGTGAGGCTCGAGCCTGAGTGCGTTGGGCTTCACAACGATCTTATGCGCGGCGATACCGTTCTCTGTGAATTTTTGGCGCGAGAATCGCGTCAGTGCGATGAACTTGTCGACCCGTTCACTCCACGTATGCAACAGGCGATGAACCCACACCATCCCTTCTGACGCCGCCGTGGCAATGCGCGAGTCTCTATAACAGCCGTGGCGGATGCCATGAAAAGCACTCTTCGTGAGACAGTCCTCACAGACGTGCCCGTCGCGATAAAGAGTCGCGGCGGCGCATAGAAGCCGGTAGTTATGCAGAGTTTGAACGACAGGCACGCCGGCTTCTCTACACGCATAATATGCGGACGGAGAGATCAGGGGGAACGTATTATGCATATGCACGACGTCCGGCTTTTCATGAGCTAAAATCCTGCGAAGGTCAGAGAGAGAATCGTGCGCCCAAACGGTGCGCATACCCAGGGTGAGGCGACGCCAAATGCCATATTCCCGAATCTCGTCATTGCATCGTACGTATTCGACTACGTCGTGACCATTGGAGCGAAGCATCTCAGCTTCGGCCCGAAACACTCCGTCCTCCCCACCTGAATTCTGATAATAATTATGGATCAATAAGCACTTCATGATGGCTTCACGATAAGTCCGCAGGAGGCGGCCTTCCTTTCTTCTGCCAATACGATCGCGCAAGTCGCATTTTCGGATTCCGAGATCTCTTGGAAAGCGCGATTCCCCTGCACATCGTCGGCAATTAAAACGCCGCCAGGGCACATTGCACTCCACGCGAGATTCATTTCCATTTTCATGTTGCGATATGTATGCAGGCTGTCGTGGACGAAAAGTCCGATGCTGTCGAGGCTCTTTAGAAGTGGACCAAGCAAGCGTCGTGAACTACCGCGATGCAGCGTCCACCTGTTGCGCAGGCTCTCGGGTATAAGGCGTCCCACAACACCATCGGCACTATGGTGAAGCGGAGGCAGGTCGATACTGTAGAGATGTCCCTTGGCATTGCATTGCAGTGCTTGCAGAATGAACGACGACGTCACGCCATAACACACGCCGGTTTCCACAACAGTCTCCGGGCAAATGGCGCGAGTAGTGCAGTAGCACAATCGGCCGAGACTAATGTCCCCGTTGTGCGCCATTTGAAACGGACCGTCTAAAAAGAAAGATTTCCACCTGGCTTCGATCGCGTTTTCAAGCTCCCCTAATTGAGGTTCAGCCAGGAAATCGCACAAATTACTTTTAATTGCTTTACCGGCGATCTGGAGCACATCGTCTAGCCCGTATGAGTGATATTGGCCGCGCCGTAAGTGCCGAGCTTCCCAGCGAGACTGCACAACAGCGGATAGACGATCGAGCGCTTCCGTCGGGCGCCTTGGAACCAATGCGACGAAGTTCAGCGCCTTGGCAATCATCCCTGCGCCTCTTGAGGAAGGAGGTTGACGGGCTGCGACGCGGAGGCTTTCGCCTTCGCGATCGCCGGTCGAAGTTGAGCGACGAGCGACGCAAACAAGAGACAATATGCGACGCCGCCGGGCGAAGCGCCGTCTGCGAATATATTTTCAATCAACAACCCAATCACAAGTGGTCCGAATGCTGCGATGCAGGCCCAAGCGTATGGACTTGATGTCAACTTAATCATGCGAAGGCAGAGGCGCAACAGAGCCGCCAAAAAAAAGAGGAATGTGAGTAAGCCGACGATACCCCATTCGTACAGTGAGCGGAGAAACTCATCGTGAATCACCCGGTTCGGATCGACGTTCGCCTCGGTAAAATATCCTGTTTGTAAGCCCACTAGCGCTCCGCTACTGGTACCCGACCCGATTGCTAACCCTCGCCATCCTCGGTTGGACAGGTCCTTAACGGCCTCCGCATACACTGTCAGACGCCATGCAAACGTCTCGACGCTCTCCAAGGAATGGTTGTCGTACGAAGTAACTATTTCGACGAGCTCGTTCATTCGGCTTTGCGGCAACTCATTGAGAACAAGCAGACCAAGAAACGCGAAAATGAGGCAGCCGATTGCGATGTTACGAACCAAGATCGAAAGGCGGAGCTGCCTATTCGCCTGCTTTGCGAGCGCGATTCCGATTATTAGTGCAACCCATGCGAAGCCAATTAGGCTGGATCGGCTCCCTGTTAGCACGAGTCCGAAGACAGCGGCAATCGCAACCATAAGGGAACCGACGGTGCGCCGATTGCAAATAACAAGCAAAATGATGAGGCAAATCAAAAAAGGCGCGAAGCTTTGGGCGTCGGCGAACGTGGTGAAGCGATTGCCGTATTCCGGATCCCCATATGCGTTGCCGAGGACATACGTCTGGAATCCCGCAAAGCAGAGGGAAACTGAGACCAACCCGATCAGCCAACCTCGCGTAATCCAGTGCCGCCGCCACGCACAACAAAAAACAACAAACAACACCGAATACGAGTAGAAGTAACCGATGAGCTTCACCCCTGAAAGTCGGTACGGACTCCATGCGATCGCCAGCGCGGCATATGCGACGAGGCACACCCAAGCGTTGCGCGCGAATCTAAACGCCGTAGGCAGCAGGTCGATTGGCCTCACACGCAGCAAAAGTATTGCCGGAATGACGATCACTTTTAGAGTATTCTCCCAACCAAGCGAGACGTCCGAATAGAAGGCGACACCAGTCAGATCAAGTTGCGCGATTAGAATGAAAATCAGCACGGCATATCGAGGTGGAACACACAGGAAAATGGCCACCAGCACCCAGAAAAGGATCGTCGGAACGAGCATCGTTGCCGCCGTCATACTTCCCGCTCGGCCTGCGCCTGTTCAATAGCCCGGGCGAAGCAGCTTGCCGCATACTGAGGAGTAAGATTCTTCACAGATTCGCGCGCGCTCACGCGCATGCGATCGAGTTCCTCCGCGCTGACATTCAGCGCTTGATCCAGCGCGCGTTGTGTACTCTCGGAAGCGTCTGGCCAATATGTCCAGCCGTTCGTCCCATGTTGTACCAGCATTTCAACTGCCTGACTGTATAGGCTGCCCAATACCGGCACACCACACGCGAGTGATTCGTTTACGACCAAACCCCAAGTATCTGCCAGTGTAGGTAGCACCGTAACGGTCGCTTGCGCATAAACATTTGGAAGCGATTTGTACGGCACGTTTCCGAAAAGCGTTAATGACAGGTTTGCTGGTATATTCATTTGCGCGATCTCATTTCGACGAGCGCCATCTCCGACAATCCACAGCTCACAGCTTTTTGCTGTGTTCCGCATGCACCACAAAACCAACTCGCGCACAAACGGCAGCACACCCTTTCCATCGATCAGGCGGCCAACGTAGAGCAGCCGTCGCAAAGGAACCGGATTCACAGGAGCGCGCCGCCCAGTAGATGGACCGAAATCGGTTACATACGGAACTTCGACAATTCGCTTGCGCGAGACGCCAAGCTTTTCAAGATAGCGCCCACCGCTTCTTCCAATTACTAAAACCGCGTCTGCGTTTCGGAGTAGTTGGCGGCGTGCAATCGTCACAGCCAAACCGATACGCTTTTCAGTATGCTCTGAGGCGTCCACCCAAATGATAAGGCGTGACTTTCTATTTGTGCGGCGATAGACGATCGATTGAACAGTACGAAAACCCAGTTGCGCAGAGATAACAATATTGGGCTCGTAGGCGATGAGACGACGAAGCGTATCGTACGGAATATGCCTTTCCCTAATTGCCGTAAACCCCTGCGGGTGCTTCTGCCGTACGTTTAATTTCCAGGACTTTTGTATCGACACGTCGAGGCCATTCCAATCGGCTGACCAGGGGCGCTCATTTTCCGTTGCGGCGCTGAGTAGAATCCGCAAGCTGCCAACCTGCCGCGCCAAGGCAGTAAACACGGGCAATAGATAAGGCGGAAGGATATTTGTAAGCAACGCGACGCGTGGTTGTGCCTTCGAAACCGTCGGCTCGGTGTATCTCTCGATCGTTCCTGTAAATTGGCTTTGCATAAGCAAGAATCTCGTCGTGTTCAGGCGTGGCCCGAACCAACGGCCATAACCGGCTGCACTTTGTCCTCTGTAGCCACTCCAGCCTGGATTTGAAAATTGCACCGTTCGAGCAAAGCCACGCAGTCGCGGCGCACAAAAACAGGATCTTCAGGACGGTTTGCAGGTATGAGCCTGAGCGTTTGCGTGCGTTGATGAACGTAAAGAGGGCCCATATAGCCGCTTTGTCGTAGCTTCCTGACGATTTCGGGGCGCTCACCTCGTTCTATCCACATGACCTTTGCTGCGGTAAGCATGTCGATGAGGCCGTTGAGCACGGAGTATTCATGGCCTTCGACATCGATCTTGATGAAATCAGGTGTGATTTTCAGTTCCTCGCACACCGAGCGAAGCGTTCGCATAGGAACGCGAACGACTTTTTGATATTCCTTAGAGTGCACGATCTGATTAATGGACAACTCTTTGTGATCGGTAAGAATGCACCATCCCTGACAGTCCGAAACTGCAAAGCTGAGGCACGTTACATTCGAGCGCTGATTTCGCATCACGTTTTCGCTCAGTAGCTTAAATGCACGCGGGTGTGGCTCGATGCTGAAGACTCTGGAACTTGGCACTTCAGATGCGATCAGTGTGTACGAACCGATGTTGGCGCCCACATCCACGAATACGCCGCCCAGGCGCCGCAAGAGCGTCCGCAAGAAGCTCATGTTATTGAAATCGTATAGGCCCATCGCATTGACCAGCGCGCCCACTCCGCTCGCATGGTCGATAAAGAGTCGTGAACAATCGCCGATCGGCAGCTCGCAAGGAAATCGTCGAAAGACTTTCCGTATTTGCCACTGAAGATGCCGCCACCCGCCGTGCATCGGCCCCACGCTATCGGAATGAGCGATCTGACGCAGCGTATTCATAAACTGCCTTGTCATTCGAACTCCACCAATCCGGACTGGTCGGCAGTCTGCGTCCCCTCGGCACTCACGAGCGCCTGCTCGCGCAACAGCCGGCGAAAGAAGATAGTTGTCACAACACTGAATATTGCGAAGCTGACGACAAGGCTTTCGGCCGCGCCCGCGATACCCCACCATCGTGTGAAAAAGATACTCGAGACAACGGCAACTGGAGCGGCGCAGACATTCGAAACAAAATCGAAATAGGGACGCTGGAAGGCACGCAACACCATCGAACAGCCCATCGTTGCGCCATTCAGCAACGGAACCAGAGCCAACACAGGAATGAGCCATGCGTACTGTGCGTACCTGCCTCCGAAGACCAGATGTTCGATTGGCGTGCGAGCGATCAGCAATAAAACCGCAAAACCGGCAGCCGCCAACCCAGCCGCGGCGCTGACGATCATCGATTTGTGTCGAAGGGACGCGCTGCGGCCACGACCGAAGTCGAAGGAAAATGACGGAAGCACAAGCAGCCCGATCGCAGTAATCACCTGCGTCATGGCCAGCGATGGAATCTGCATCGCGCGC
>DATEKE010000162.1:0-6112 GCA_035277605.1 Terriglobales bacterium
CCTTGTCGCGGATCGCGAGGCCGGCGGGATCAGTGGCTGGCAGGCTCCCAGCCTTGTCCAATTGCGCGATCGCATCCTGCTGTCGACCGGCCTGCAGCAAAGCGATGCCGAGGTTGTAGGCGACAAATCCCGCTAAGCTCTCAGCGTTCTGCAAATGGCTCAGCACTTCGACCGCATCGCTCGGCCTTCCGAGCGCCAGGTAGACGTTCGCCCGCAGAAACTCGACATCGTCCTTTATCGTTTCGGGAACGGTACCGTGAATCCGATCCAGCGACTGCAGGGCATCGTCGAACTGATCCTTCTGAAACTGAATGCGGGCGAGCCTGAACGCCGCTTCGTTTCTTACGGCATCATCCACGGCGCCTTCGAGCACCCTCTCGATGGCACGCCCAGCGCGGTTGTGCATTCTGTAATCGAGCTCGAAATCACCGACTGAGAATTCGGCATCGTTGACGTGATAGTGGAGAGTATCGAGTTCGGGCTCGTCTAGCCGGTGATACTGAGAGAGTTCGGTGTCGAGTCGCTGGACTGCTTCGAAATATTGTCCCTGGTAAGCGTGATACAGTGCTTCACCGAAGAAGACATCCTTGACGTCGGCATTGCTACCAAAGGCCGGACGCGAGGCAAGTCCCAGCGCCAGCCCGAGTCCAATTAAGCGGCGTGTCGCTCGCATTTACTATTCCCCAAGTGTGATCGGAGTGCTGCCGGATTCCGGTCCGGCTACCGTCAGTTCGACCAGCTTCGGTTTCACTTCCTTGCGAAAGGTAAAGTGTTGCGAGCGGTTGAAGTCGGCGCCGCTCTTAAGCTTGCCGTCGACCATCACGTCCAGCTGATGGTCCCCGGTCGCCACATTGCCGACGTAGAGCCGTTGCACTCCACCTTTTCGCAGAGCTTCGAGTTCTTTGAAGCTGTAGATGTAATGGGCAACCAGCTGTCCGTCGATCTGGAGTTGGACGGCGTCCAGCCGCATCTCGTCGCCCTTGGCCAGCGCGATGAAGATCGCCACCTGTGTCCCTGACGGATACAGGAGTTTCTCCTCCAGCTGGTTCAATTCCGCCGCAATGCTGAGGACGTCTGATTTGGTGTCCTGAACCTGTTCGTCCAGGCCTCTCATCTCACGTTGGTCTGGAGTATCAGTGTTTTTTCGCTGGCTCTTGTTGTCTTGTGGCAGCGGACCGCCGCTAGTTCCCGCCAGTGCAGGAAACGAGATCGCCAGTAACAGCAGAACCAAAATCGACACACGCGCACTATTTCCCATCGCTATCTCCTGGCAGCGCTTTAGACGAAGTTCAGGCCTCGTACCTAGTGTCGAGCGGGCTGCTGACAGCAACAAGAGCACACGGGTGCTGATACCCCAATACAAGCGTGCTGATACCTTTGTGCTGAACCGCATTTATTTGCAAGCTAAGTATGCGGGATAGACAGGTGCTTATCGTGCTACTGCATTCTTCAGTACGGTAATTTCAGAACACGGGCAAGCTGTTCAATCTAGGCGGGATAAATTTGGTGGAGCTAGTCGGGATCGAACCGACGACCTCATCGTTGCGAACGATGCGCTCTCCCAGCTGAGCTATAGCCCCACTCGCGGTGGTTAGATTTTAACAGTGAGTTCGTTCGCCCACAAAATATGGAGCTACTGGAACTCACTCCCCGACGAGCGCACACAGAGACTCCTGAGCTTCGCTCGGAAAAAACCGTTCGCGTTGCTTGCAACTGCCGACGCGTGACACAACAAATGTTTGCCGGAAGCCAAGCGCCTGATTGCGGCTCTTCATACTTTCGCCGTGATGGTTACCCGCGTGTATCGAATCCAGAGCTCGCCGGCAAGATACGTCAGGCTGAAGCCAATCCAGAAGGCAATACCGAAGAACTGGTGAGGCGTGAGGCCGGTGAACCGGCTTGTGGCGAAGAAGAATCCCATTACGGGACGAACGGTTGCAATGCCCAGCGCAATCGCCATGGCGCGGATTATCCATTCACGATGGAGAGCAATCTCGCGGCGGCGGATGTGCAGGTAACCTTCCGTCAGCGCAAAAAGGAAGAACAGATCGAAGAAGATCGTGGCCGAGGATTCGATTGCCCCGCCGATAGGGTGGCTGCTCATCGCCAGCGCCGATAGCCCGATAATCACGCCGAGGATCATGACGATGCGTCCCATCCAGCGATGCGCGCGCAGGTGACGGTTGCGCCACGAGCGCGAAAGCTGAAAGGGTACGAGGATTACGAATGCCAATCCGGGAATAATGTGGGTGAGGGTGAGTGCTTCCTTATCGGCGAAAACTTGATCGAGCCCGGCGAGCTGCGCCGGCACGTTTCTGGGTGGTGACACCAGGGCAGTGATGCGCCGGACAACGACTGCCGCGGCGATCGCGCAGAGCACGAGAATACCGATCCACATCAGCCGCTTCAGCGCAGGCTTCGGACGTGCAGCGAGAGTAGCCGTCGTAGCCATTCAATATCTGCTACGCGAATGAGCAGGTGCATGGTTCCTGTAAAGAGTCGGCCTCGCCAAATACCTCAATGATTTGGCTGCAGGATGAGGAAGTAATCTTCCCGATCTGCTTTGACAAAATCGTAATCGCCAGTAACGCGATAGCCGGCTCGCCCAACTTCCTGCTCAACCACGCTCTTGTCGATACCGTGATCTTCCCCGTTCCCGTTGCGATCGATGATCCCTACGCGCGCTCCCGGACGCAGCGACTGGCGCAAATTTTCGAGAAGGCGAACCGGGTCGGCAATCTCGTGGTAGGTCTTGAGGATCAAAACCGAATCGACGGAATTGGCGGGCAGCTTTGGATCGTCAGGTGTGCTGAGGATGGTGCGCACATTGTGAATGCTGTTTTTCCGGACGCGCTCGCTGATGTATTTGATCGCTTCGGAATTGATGTCAACCGCATATACAGTCCCTCGATCACCAACTCTCTTGGCCGCGCGCACCGTGAACCAACCCGAGCCGGCGCCGATATCGGCGACGGTTGAACCTGCGTGGATGTTCAATATATCCATTACCCGTTGGACCTGAAGTTTGTTGTCGCGGTCGGGAGTTTCGAAAATAGAAAGATCGCCGGTATAAGGAGTGCTAGTTGGGCGCTGGGCAGAATTGGTGCTTGTCGTCGCGGGTGCTGGTGGAATTGGCTCCTGCGACCAGGCTTCTTGTTTCGAAGTAAAGAAGGCTGCGGTCAGGGCGAGCAGCACTATCACGTGCATCAGTGGACGACATGCTCTCCTGGTGTGGGTCCAATTTCTCCAGTAATTCACGACTTCCTCGCTGATTTCAGTGTATGCCGCCGCCTTTCGGGGCAGTCTCCTGCACCGTGATATGTGCAACTTCCCGCAGGTGAAATTCACACGCCAATGTCGGCCATAGCGCAAATATTGCACTGTACCGTTTTAGAACGACTCCAGCTTCAACTCTGGATTCAACGACTTACAAATGGGCTAGTAACTGCAGCGTTTCCAGTGCGCCCTCCCACACAACTGGAGGAATAAAGTGCATTTTCAACAAAGTCAACGGGCTCTGGATGTTATGCGCTGTGCCCTCCCAGAGCAACGTAGATGTTCGAGAGTCCACCTTCCCATTCGAGCCATCGCGCTATTTCCCGATTTGGGACGCGATCCTCACACCGCCCTGATGCGCGACATGAACATGCTGGGCGCATTTTTTTATTGCATGAAGAAGCCAGAAGTCGGCCACAAAGTGAAGCTTAATTTTTCTCTTCCTGAGCAGGGCGAAAAAACGAAAATTATCTGCGAAGGAGTTGTCGTCCGCGTAGAGGAGAGCGCAGAAGGAGCAGCTATCGGAGTTGCGATTCAGTTCACGCGCTACCAGCTAGCGAAACCTCCCAAACCGCAGGAGCCGCGCAGCTTCGTGCGCGAGCGTCTGTCATTCATTGGATATGCGGTGGAAATGGTCGAGCGCATGTTCGAGCGCACTGCGGGATTGCGCGAGCGCATGATGGATATCGAGAACGCCGCGTAACTGAATTTCTGAATAAAAGAAAACTTTCCCGGCTTAGGGCACGGCTGCAAAATGCAGCCGTTTTTTTTGCGTGGCTTCTCGTCCAAAGTCGCTAGACAGTGTTCGCAAACGAACAGTACACCAGGAATCGCAGCGGTATAAGTCTTTTACCTTCAAGTGAATACAATGGACTACTGAGTGCAACTGCAAGAGCAGGAGTTTGCCCCTTGGCTCAAAGTCTTCGTTTCGCTCTACGGCAGATCGTAAGGAATCCCGGATTCGCCGCGCTCGCGGTACTCACGCTCGCGCTGGGAATTGGCGCGAACACTGCCATGTTCACAGTGATCGACAGCGTTTTGCTGCGGCCTTTGCCTTATCGCGATGCGGCTCGGATTGTGGCGATCACCACCGGCTCCATTGCGGAACACAACGCGATCCACACCACCTCCTGGTTGAATTACCTCGACGTCAAAGAACAGGCGCGCCAATTTCAGGATGTGGCCGCATACACCATCGACTTCGGAGTCGTGCGAACGCCACAGATGAGCGAAGCCACAGTCTCGTTGAAAGCTACCGCCAGTCTGCTCAAGGTGCTGGGAGTCACTCCAAGTCTCGGAAGGCCATTCCTTGATAGCGACAATCAGCCAGGCTCTCCCAATGTGGTGATGCTCACATTCCCATTTTGGCGCGAGCACTTCGGCTCGGATCCGCATGCAATCGGTGAGCAGGTGCACATCGGCGATGCGCCATACACAATTGTCGGAGTCCTGCCTGCAGACTTCCGCTTCTCCGGCAACGACGCCTCCTCGGGAGTCTGGATTCCTTATCAGCCAGATTCGGCTTCGCTGAAGGAACGCAATTCCAATTTCTTATATCTGGTTGGGAGCCTGCGTGCGGGAGTGAGCCTTCAGGCGGCTCAGGATGAACTCACTGCAATTGCCCGCGGGATTGCGCAGAAAGACCCGGAGCACGCAAGAGATCTAAAGCTCCGCTTGGTTCCACTTCGGGAAGTCGTCACAGCGAAAGCAAAACCGGTGTTCCTGGCTCTCAGCGGTGCGCTGATTCTGGTGTTGCTGATTGCATGCGCGAACGTCGCCAACTTGTTGCTGGCGCGCTGCCTGGCTCGTGGCCAGGAGCTGGCGGTAAGGACAGCACTAGGCGCGAGCCGTCGCGCGCTGCTCCTGCAGATGCTCATCGAAGGCGGAGTGCTGTGCGCGATCGGAGCCGCAGTTGGCCTCGGTCTGGCCATCTTCATGCTGCAAGGCGTTCATCATTTTCCTCCTGACCTGCTTCCTCGCGCGGAAGAAATTCACCTGCACCTGAGCGTCTTCTTAGCGCTCTTGGGCGTGACGATCGTCGTGACGCTGCTTTCGTCCATCGCTCCAGCGCTGGTCGCGACGCGCAGCGATCCACAAGCCGTGTTGCAGGAAGGTTCTCGCGGCGCCAGCTTCGGACCCGGACGGTCTCGCTTGAGCGGGCTGATGGTTGCCGGAGAAGTAGCGCTTTCCGTGATCCTGCTGGTCTCGGCCGGATTAATGTTCCGCACGCTCTACAAGCTGCAGCACCTCTACCTTGGCTTTGAGCAAGACAACATCACCAGCTTCATTGCTTTTCCGGGAAACGCGGCGGGATTCTTCTCGTTCGATAAGACCCAGGCCAAGAGTCAGGATCAATCGATGGCATTGCGCGTCTACCAACCGATGGCAGACAAGCTGCGTCAACTGCCCGGAGTTGTCGACGTGGGATACGCGAATGGGCTTCCCTTCGAAGGCATCGATATGAATACCTCGTTTGACGTTGTTGGACAGACGAGGCCAGCTGACGAGCCAAACAAAAATCAAGCATTGATGCGCGCGGTCAGCGGAACCTATGTGGGGACGATGAAAACCGCGGTTCTGCGCGGGCGCGCGATCACCGACGAAGACACCGCCACCTCGCCCTACGTAGTCATGATTAACCAAACCATGGCAAAACAATATTTCGCTGGGCGAAGCCCAATAGGCCAGCAGATCGACTTTGCCGGCAAAGGCAAAGATCGCGAAAACAGCGGAATGCTTCTGCCGTACACCATCGTCGGTGTGCTGGCCGACTCTGTGCAGACCCAAATCGGGCAGCCGCCGATTCCCGAAGTCGATCTTGCATATCCGCAGATTC
>DATEKE010000163.1:0-8416 GCA_035277605.1 Terriglobales bacterium
CGTCGCGCTCGGAGTTCGCCATTCGGCGACCTCCGCCCATCGGCTACCGCCGACGGTTCCGTTTGGCAGCCGACGTGCTTGCCGATTCCCGATTTGAAACGCTTGACTTTCGCCCATTTTCGCGATAGCACAGAGGTATGGGCAACGAAGAACAGGCGAAACCAGTACCTACGTACAAGACCACCGCGGAAATTCTGCGATCCGATCCCGCAGAGATCGTCGATTTCTTGCGCCGGGCAGAAGCCAGACTGGCTATCAGCCAAGCCAGGCTGAAGGCTTTGCGGGCGGAGGAAGGAACCTACGAATGGGCGGAAGAATATGAAGATGTCGAGCCCTCCGCCCAGGATTTGAGCAAGCTAAGCAACGAAATGCTGAACGAGCGGGTGGAAGTGCTCACCGAGCAGATCCAGCAGACGGAACAGCGGATTGAGACCAATCGCCGGGCAGTGAATCTGGGGCTGTTGAGGAAGGCCAATCGGGCGCCTCGATGCAGCCGTCTGAAGAAGGGTGGGGAGCCGTGCCGGGCTCCGGCTGTGAAAGGCCAATCGCTGTGCTATTTCCATAATGTTGCCGCGGACACCACGCGCCATCCGGAAGTGCAAATCGACGTGCTCGAAGACCGCGAGAGCATGCAGGTCACGCTGAAGCAGATTATGGAGCACGTGGTCAGCAAGCGAATGAAGCCGAGCGATGCCGGGGTTCTGCTGCGCGCGATCCAGATCGCAAATTGCGTGTTGAAACCGCAGAAGCCTACGGTGGAGCTTGCGAAACGCAAGCCGCCCCACCGCGAAACTGGCGAGGACTCCGGGGTTAACCCCCAGGAGGGGCGGGGTTAACGCCGTGGAAATTTCGGGGTTAACGCCGTGGAAAACTGGGGGTAAACGCCGTGGAAAACTCGGGGTTAACGCCAGCAGAAAAACAGGCACTCAGCAGTCGGCAATCGGCATTCGGCATGGCTTAACTGCTTGGAGGTGAATTACTTGTGGATGGCTAAGCAAACAGAACCGTCGCCGGTAGGCGATGGGCGGCACTGGGCGACCAAGCCCAGTGCTGGGTGATCGAGCATGCAAAGGTTGCAGTATTCGCTCGGAGCATGGCAGCGTGCAGCCCACGAACCGCGGCTGTCCCATCGGGTATGCACCCCCAGCAACCGCAACACCGGCGTTTGCTGGGGACCCCGGGCTACCGCCGACGGTTCCGTTGCATTGGCAGCGCGTAGCCGCAACCCACGTGGTGTACTGCAGTAACAGGAGGAGGATTCCCTTGAAGATGCAAGCAATGGTCGTAGGCCTTGTTGCAGTCACGGCTGGAGCGCTCGCGCAAACCGGGAATAAAGCGGTTACTTCTTCGCCGCAGGCGGCGGAATCGCCGAATTCCCAGGCTCCAATGGTGATCACGCTGCAGGATGCGCTGCAGCGCGCTCGCAAGCTCGATCCGACTTACCGCTCTGCTCTTACCGAAGCGGGAATCGCGCATGAAGATCACGTACAGGCGCGTGCCGCCCTGCTGCCCAGCGTGAGCGAGAACACCGAGTATCTGTACACGGAGGGAAATGGCACTGCGGTACCGCGCTACATAGCCAACAACGCCGTGCATGAATACGTGAGTCAGGGCAATGCGCACGAGATGGTGAGCGGCACGCAATTTGCAGACTTCAGCCGCACCTCGGCAGCTGCGGCCGCAGCCCGGGCGAAGGCGGAAGTTGCGGCGCGCGGCTTAGTGGCTACGGTTGTGCAAATCTACTACGCGGAAGTTGTCGACAAGCGGAAGTATGCAAATGCCCAGCTTGCGGCAGATGAAGCCAGGCGCTTTCTCGATCTGAGCCAGAAACTGGAACAGGGCGGCGAGGTTGCGCATTCTGATGTCATCAAGGCTCAATTGCAGGCCAACGACGCCAACCGCGCATTGCGTGAGGCGCAGCTTGCGATGGATAAGGCTCACCTTGATTTGGCGGTGCTCGTTTTCCCCAACTTCAACCAGAATTATTCGACCGTCGACGATCTGCGTCTCCCGCCGCCGTTGCCTCCTATGCAGGAGGTGGAGCAGCAGGCTAAAACCAAGAATCCGGATCTGTACGCGGCAATGCTGACGGTTCGCGCCGCCAACTACGCCGTACTCTCCTCGCGCGCGGGTTACTTGCCGACGTTAACACTCGATTACTTTTACGGCATTGACGCCAGTCACTTCGCCGTGAATACTCCCACTCCGGACGGTCCAATCCGGAACCTGGGATATTCGGCTAGCGCAACCTTGAATATCCCAGTCTGGAACTGGGGCGCAACCCGCAGCAAGGTAAAGCAGACCGAGCTGCAGCGCGATCTTGCACAGACGCAGCTCTCGGCTGCGCAACGAAAGCTTCTTGCCGACCTCAAAAGCCTTTATTCCGAGGCGGAGGCGGCGAAGATCGAACTCGAAGTGTTGCAGCAATCGGCCGATTTGGCCGCCGAAAGCGTGCGGCTGACCAATCTGCGCTATCAGGCGGGGGAGGCAACGGCGTTGGAAGTCGTGGATGCGCAGAATTCGCTGGTAACAGCGCGCAACAATTATGATGACGGAGAAGCCCGGTACCGGCTGGCAATCGCTAATCTGCAGACACTAACCGGCGTCTTTTAACTGCATGGCCATTCGCAAAACGATTACCTGTGGAGCGCTGGCGATTGTCGCCGCCTGCCTGCCCGGCTGCTCCAAAGAACAAGCCGAACCGCAGCCGATTGTGACCGTCCAGGCAGCCACGGTGAAGCAAGGGAGCATTTCGCAGACCATCACCACCGACGCCGTTCTGTTTCCCATCAGTCAGGCGCCGATCGTTCCCAAAGTGGCCGCGCCGGTGCAGAAGGCCTATGTCGTGCGAGGGCAGAAAGTCCACAAAGGCCAGTTGCTGCTGACGCTGGAGAATAAAGATCTCGCTGCCGCGGCCGAGCAGAATCGCGGCGATTTGGAGCAAGCTCAGGCTTCCGAGATAATTGCCACGAACAACTCTGTTCCCGAAGAGCTGCAAAAAGCCCAGGGCGACGCACAAGCTGCGAAAGAAAATCTCGACGCGCAGCAGAAGATCTATGACAGTCGTAAGGTGCTCTTCAACCAGGGTGCGATTGCGCGCAAGGATTTAGATACCGCGGCGGTGGCGCTCGTCCAGGCAAAAGCTCAAAACGAGCAAGCGCAGAGACATCTGGCCGGACTGCAGTCAGTAGGGCACGAGCAGCAGTTGAAGTCTGCCAAAGCACAGCTCGTTTCAGCTGAAGGCAAATACAACAGTGCAGTTGCCCAGCTTGGATATTCTGAAATCCGCAGCCCGATCGATGGAGTCGTTACAGACGGCCCATGGTATCCCGGCATGATGCCGCAGGCCGGCGCTCCGCTGGTAACTGTCATGGATTTGTCGCAGATGGTTGCAAAGGCGCATATCCCTCAGAATCAGGCCGCCCTGCTTAAGAAAGGTGACACCGCGACCCTGACGGCTGCCGGTGCTGACGAGCCCATAAAGGGAAAGGTAACGCTCGTGAGTCCAGCGCTCGATCCCGGCAGCACCACGGTGGAGGTTTGGGTGCAGGCGCCGAATCCCAAGAGTGTTTTGAAAGCCGGGGCATCGACCACGCTCACGATGACCGCCAAGACAGTTCCCAATGCGCTGACTATCCCGGCTCAAGCCGTCGTGACTGATGAAGATGGAAAGAAGTCGGTGATGGTGATCGGCAGCGACGGCGTGGCGCACAAGCGCGAGGTCGAAACGGGAATTCACAACCAGGACTCGGTGCAGATTGTCAGCGGTCTCAAACCGGGCGAACAAATTGTCGCGGTCGGTCCGTACGGTTTGCCAGACAACACCAGGGTCAAAGTGGAAGCACCCCCGCAGCCGGGCGACGAGGGCGAAGGCAAAGGTAAAGACGCGGAGGGCGGCAGCGAACCGTAACCGATGGCCACCAAAGTTACGCCGATTGACGAGGCCCATCCGCTCCCAGCTCCGCCTGGTGATTACTGGTTCTCGCGCCTTTCCAAGCCTCTCATCTTCCTGATTATCGCGCTCGCGATCATGGGCGCGTATTTAGCTTTCACGATTCCGGTTGCTGTTTTTCCCGAAGTGAACTTCCCCCGCATCATCATCGGCATCGACAACGGCGTTATGCCAATTGACCAGATGATGGTCACGATTACGCGTCCGGTGGAAGATGCCGTCAATAGCGTTCCCGGACTGCAGCGTGTGAATTCGATCACCAGCCGCGGCTCGGCGGAAGTCGATCTTTTCTTCGATTGGAACGTCGATATGGTGACGACGTTGCAGCTCGTAAACGCCGCTGTCGCACAGGTGCAGACATCCCTGCCGAACACGGCGAAGATCGATACTCACCGCCTGACTTTCGCCAGCTTTCCCATAATGGGATTCAGCCTGACCTCGGACACGGTTCCGCAAACTCAGCTTTGGGAACTCGCGACCTATACGCTGAAGCCGCAGATCAATCGTTTGAACGGGGTTGCGACCGTTCTCGTCCAGGGAGGAGACGAGCCGGAGTATCTGATCACACCAGATCCGTCGAAGCTGCTGAGCGCTTCTGTCACGGTTCAAGACATTCTGAACGCTGTAAGCAAAACCAATCTGGTCGACTCTCCTGGTCTCATTCAGGAAAATCATCAGCTCGTCCTGGGCTTGGTCAACGGACAGGTGCGCAGTCCGGAGGAGCTTGGTCAGATCGTCATTAAGACAAATAACACCGGTGTGCCCGTTCACATCGCCGATGTAGCGGCCGTCACGAATGGTGTCATGCCCAAGTACACCGTTGTGACCGCCAACGGCAAGCCTGCCGTGCTGCTTTCGATCAATCGCCAGCCCGACAGCAACACCGTCCAGGTTGCGGATGAAGTGAATGCCAAGATCGATGAGCTGCGCAAATCTCTGCCGCCAGGCATCAAGCTGGTGCCTTATTACGATCAGTCCGGGCTCGTGCGTGATTCGATCAAGAGTGTTCGCGACGCAATCTTTATCGGCCTGGTTCTAGCAGCGATTGTGATCGTTGCTTTCCTGCGTGACTGGGGGAGCTCGGCAGTTGCGGGCATGGTGATTCCCATCACCATCGTGATCACGTTCATAGTCCTCAAGGCGCTCGGCGAGAGTTTCAACTTGATGACACTCGGCGGACTCGCCGCCGCCGTTGGACTTGTTATCGACGATGCCATCGTAGTGATCGAAAACATCGTTCTTCATCGCGATCTCGGGCAAGGCCGCTTTCAGGCAATCTATAGTGCCTTAAAAGAAGTGACGGCTCCGCTGATTGGATCGACGATCACGCCCATCGTTGTTTTCCTGCCCCTGGTTGCAATTCACGGAGTGTATGGAACTTTCTTCCGTGCGCTCGCCGTCACAATGGGAGTCGCGCTCTTCACTTCGCTCGGACTTGCGCTAACTTGGACGCCGAATCTCAGCCAGTATTTCGTGCGCCGCAAAGTCGAGCACGAAATCGTGGAGCAAGGTTCGGAGAGCTGGTCGGAACGAGAGCGTCTCGAACGCATGATCGAGGCCGAGGAATCTTCCTACGGTAAGCAGTTCCATGCAGTGGTGAACTTCTATGAGCGCTGGCTGCGGCGAGCCCTGGAACGTCCGCTGCTGCTGGCGGGTGGAAGCGTCGTGCTGATCGTCGTCGCGTACTTCTGTTATCGCGGACTCGGCTCCGACTTGCTGCCCTCGATGGATGAAGGCGGATTCATCGTCGATTACATCATGCCGCCCGGCAGCTCGCTTTCCGAGACGAACCGCGTGATCAACCATGTCGAGCAGATTATCCGCAAAGAACCAGAGGTCGAGAGCACTTCCCGACGTACCGGATTGCAACTTGGCCTGGCGTCAGTCACCGAAGCCAACACCGGCGATATCTCCGTGAAGTTGAAGGCGAATCACGACCGCTCAACTGATGAGGTAATTGCCGACGTGCGCGCGAAGGTCAAACAGCAGGAGCCGGAACTCGATACCGAGTTTCCCGAATTGCTGCAGGACATGATCGGTGACCTCACAAGTGCACCTGAGCCTGTCGTCATTAAGATGTTCTCCGAAAATGCAGGCCTGCTCGAGAAGCTCGGCCCTGAAGTAGCTGATGCGATTTCCAAAATCGGTAACGGTAAAACTGTTGTGGACGTGCAGAACGGAGTCGAGAACACAATGAGCGGTCCGGCGGTGAATTACCAGATCGATCCGGCTGTGACCGCTCGTGCTGGATTCACTCCGGACGAAGTTGCTATCGATGCATCGGCAATTCTCGAGGGTGAGCCGGCGGCAACTCCCGTTGTGGTGAACGATCGCGCGTATACCGTGCGCGTCCGTTTTCCCGAGGCAAACCGGGCCAGTATCGAGGCCATGAACAACACGCTGCTGGTGAGCTCAGCAGGACGAACTGCGACCCTTGGTTCACTGGCAACTGTCACGCAGGTTCCGGGCCAGACGGAGATTCGCCGCGAGAATCTCCAGCGAGACCTCGAGGTAACCGCACGTCTCGAGGGTCTCGATTTGGGGACAGGCATCGCAAAGGTAAAAGACGTAATCGCCAAGCTGCATCTGCCTTCGTCAGTGCGCATCGAATATGGCGGGTTGTACGCCGAGCAGCAGCAGACGTTTCATGACTTCGTCTTCGTGTTCGTGATGGCCTTTGCTTTTGTGTTTGCCGTCCTGCTGTTCGAGTTCCGCAGCTTCTCGGCGCCAACGGCCATCCTCTCTTCAGCGCTGCTTTCGACTGCTGGAGTGTTCTTCGCGCTTCTCATAACGGGAACGACCTTCAGTGTCTCGGCTTTTATGGGCCTGATTATGGTAATCGGCATCGTCGCCAAGAATGGCATTCTATTGCTCGATGCTGAGCACGAATTCCGCCGTGCCGGTTTCAGTGCGGAAGAAGCCATGATGAGTGCCGGCCGCCGCCGCCTGCGCCCCATTGCCATGACCGCAATTGCCGCCGTCGCCGGCATGTTGCCCTTGGCCTTCGCACTCGGGTCTGGATCGGAGATGTTGCAGCCGCTCGCCATCGCCGTGATTGGGGGCATCTTGATCTCGATGGTGCTCTCTCTGCTCGTTACCCCAGCCGTGTATTTCTACCTCACGCGGCGGCGAGAGGAGCGCCTGGCGCAGTAAGCGCAGCCGATGCTGATCGAAGTCATCTTCTTTGACGTGGGCGGCACGCTGCTCTTTCCCGATCACGAAAAGACTCTGGTTCCACTTTGGAATCGAGGGGTGCGCCCGACGGAAGCGCAGCTGTTAGTAGCCGAACGTGACGCTCGAACAGCCATGGACCAGATCGTTTCCCAGACAGCTAAAGTCGATCAGAGCTACTGGGGCATCTATTATTCACGTCTACAGCGGGAGGTGGGAATCCACGATCATGTGCTTCACGGAGAACTCGTAAAACTGGTGCGTACTTCTTCGAACTGGAGCCGAATGCTACCGGGAACGTTCGAAATTCTGGATTTACTGAAACGAAAATATCGTCTCGCAGTCATTTCGAATTCCGACGGACATATGAGAGAGCGACTAGCCACTTTGGGATTCGGTCCGTACTTCGAGCACGTCATCGACTCGGGAAATGTTGGGCATGAGAAGCCCGCGCCACAGATATTTCAAGCGGCGCTCCGTGCAATGAGCGTTCAGGCAGATCGAGCGCTGTATCTTGGCGACATTTATGCAATCGATTATCTAGGAGCTCAAAAGGCAGGCATGAAACCAGTGCTGATGGATATCGCTGGCGTTTACTCTCAAACTGATCTGCCGAGAATCAATTTTCTCTCGGAACTGGAACGTTACCTGGAGAAATTCGTCTAAGTAGATGGACGCCTCGGATGTTCTCTCCGTGACCTCTGTTTTCGACCATCGTGACCTTCGTGTTCGCCTCTCCCAATGACCGCAATTGATCTCTCCGCCGACATCGGTCTCGTCGCGGTAGGCTTGGCCACGCTTAACCTGCTGGTGGGCTCGCTAATCGCAATGCGCTATAGCCCATGGCGATACTGGCCGCATCATCGCTTCAACATTTTTGCTATCCACAACTGGACTGGTTACGCCCTGCTTGGCGCCTGCATTCTGCATCCCGTGGTGCTGCTCGCATCACCGAGAGAGAGGTTTCGAGTCCGCGACATTCTTTATCCCGTGCATTCTCCGGTGCAGCCGTTGGAGAACACCATCGGCGCTGTCGCCCTGTACTGCGTCATTGTGGTTGTAATCACGTCCTACTTTCGGTTGAGTCTTGGCCGCCATTTGTGGAAGTCATTTCACTTCGTGATCTATGCAGCCGCCGTGGCAATCTTCTGGCACAGCATCTTCACGAATCCAAACCTCGAAAAAACTCCGGTCGATGTCTTCGACGGAGAGAAAGTGTTCATCGAGCTGTGCCTAGTAGCTGTCGCAGGCCTGGTTGCCATGCGGTGGCGCTATGGTGTCCGGAAAAGAAGG
>DATEKE010000164.1:0-10631 GCA_035277605.1 Terriglobales bacterium
AGGGATTACACGGAAGGCAAAGATCAGTTACATCCGTGCAATCCATGGGCAGATTCAGAGTTACAGATTTCTCGCGCGGTGCTCTTTGAGAATGCAGCGATTCATTACGACGGTGAGCCCTGCGTCCTGCGCACGTTTGGCTGCACCTTGATGAATGACACCCTCCTGCAGCCATAAGGCAGGAATCTTCAGGCGGATCGTTTCTTCCACAATCTCGGGAACGAACTCGGGCCGTCGGAAGACATCCACTAGATCTATTTTCTCCGGAACTTCTGACAGAGCTCGATATGCCTTCTCTCCCAGAACGACACTCTCGTTTGGATTCACTGGAATGATGTGATAACCCTTGCGTTGCATGTATTGCGAGACGCCAAAGCTTGGGCGCATGGGATCAGAGGAGAGGCCAACCACAGCAATCGTCTTTGCCTTACTCAACAGGTCTCGTATCTCATCATGCGCTATGAGATTCATGCTTCTCCTGCTCCCTATTCTCCGCCTTTGCCCGCCGGACTGGTCCGAATCTTGAATAGTTTCAATCCCATTTTGCGCAGCGTCTCAGGGACATTCTTATTCATGGAGAGGGTTCTCAGATCGGGAGCGAGCAGGTTCTTGACCAAGCTTAGCGAGAGGTCCAGCGGAGTGCGTGGATTATTGCAGAGATTGCGCACGACCACGTAGTTCTTCAGGAACTTGTGGTTGCGAGCGATGTCGCGTAGCACGTTTTCGCGCACGTTTTTCATGTTGGCGAAGGTTTCGATCTCTTGCTCGCTCACTTTGGGAGACGCCAGCACAGCCGAAGAAACCAGCTTGGAAGAGTCTCGGATCAGGAGGCTACGTTCCTCACGGTTACCCAGCATCGCAAGTTTGATGCGCTCCCCGACTTTCATGCGCGCGAGCTTCTGCAGTACCGAAAGCCGTTCGTCATCCGGAGCGCTCTTCCCTTTCGCTGCCTCGAGTGTTTCAGCAGTGACTTCGGTCGATTCCGCCTCGCTGGCCTCGTCCATCCCGCCCATCAGCGTAAAGGGCTTGGCTTCTTTCTCCTCCGCCTGCAGCTCCGCTGCGTGCTCTTTGAGCCACTCCAAAACATGGGTGTCAGTCACCGTGCCAACTTCGGCGGCCACATCCACTCCTAATGATGAGAGCCCCTGCGATAAGGATTCGTGCTCTTCAGGCGTGATATTTGGATTCGCGATCAGTCTCTTCAGAATCTTCGCAGAACCCGTCACGCGCGGGCTCGCCAGCAGCATGGTGAACACTTCACGACTGGCGGTCTCGGCGATGGCCGCCAGAATGTCATCAGAGACCGATGGATTCTCGAACAGGACCGGTAGCAGTTTGGGCCGGCGATTCCGCGGGGCCAGAAAGTAGTGCAACACCTCACGCGAAGTATTCGGATCGGCCAGTGCAGTCGCAGAACCTGTTTCGTCAAAGCCGGCGAGGGTCATGCGCGCCTGCTCGCCGAAGATCGCGTGATCGCTCAGATAGATCAGAATCTCCAGCATCTCACCGGGGGGCACGGCAAGGGCGCCGCGCGATGCCGAGCGCATGACCCCCGCCGGCACGGCCGACTGCTTCATCATTTCGATGAGCCGTGCCATGCCCCTAAGAGCCCGCCTCGCGACGCATGAGGAGGTATCCGCGAATCAAGGGTGTGATGTCGCCGTCGAGCACTCGGTCGGGATCGGTCACTTCCACTTTGGAACGATGATCTTTCACCAGCCGATACGGCGCGAGCACATAGGAACGAATCTGTGATCCAAAGTCGATGTCGAGCTTGGAGTCCTCAAGCTTCTTCGTCTCTGCCCGCTTTTTCTCCATCTCGTACTCGTAGAGCTTGGACCGCAGAATCTTCATCGCACGATCGCGATTCTTATGTTGCGAGCGTTCGTTTTGGCAGCTCACGACGATTCCAGTAGGAATATGCGTGATGCGCACCGCGGAATCGGTCGTGTTCACGTGTTGGCCACCGGCTCCGCCCGAACGATAGGTGTCGATCTTTAGATCCGTTTCTTTAATGTCGATTTGGATCGATTCATCGATCTCCGGCGAGACAAACACGCTGGCGAATGAGGTGTGCCGACGCTTGGCCTGATCAAATGGCGAGATGCGCACTAGACGATGAACCCCAATTTCGCTAGTCAACAGACCAAACGCATACTCGCCGTTAACGGTAAATGTCGCAGACTTGATGCCGGCCTCTTCACCCGCTTGATAGTCGTTCAGGATTGCTTCGAATCCCTGGCGCTCAGCCCAGCGCAGGTACATGCGCATCAGCATCTCCGCCCAGTCCTGCGATTCAGTTCCGCCGGCTCCTGGGTGAATCGTCACGATCGCATTGCGCGCATCGTTCTCGCCCGCGAGCAACGTTTGTGTTTCGAGCTTATCGACAACCTCGCGGAGATTGTCGATCTCACGGCGCAGGTCGCCATCCACGTTCTCGCCTTCGCGGGCCAGCTCGAAATAAGCCTCAATGTCCTGAGTGCGGCGGGATAAGTCGTTCTCGTTAGCGAGAGCGGCTTCGATACGCTTACGCTCGCGCATGGCTCGTTGCGAGAGTTCCTGGTTCGACCAGAAGTTTGGGTCGGAGGCTTTCTTTTCTACTTCGGCGAGCTGCTCACGCAGTTGGGGTGCGTCAAAGATACTCCCGCAGATCGTGGGCTTTGGCGCGCACGCCCGCGTATTCGCGTTCGAGTTCTTCAACCATCATTTTGGGTTCCCCGGTCTGCATAGAAATTCACTGGCGAAGCCGTTGCGGCAATCGTCCGCTGAGAGCGGCCATGATTAGAGCCAGTACTGAAATTATCGCACAGGCATGCGCGAACCAATCGCCATGCCGAGTGTAGAAGGTGGTTCTCGATTCGAAGCTATACGGCGCCTGCAGTACCGTCCGGACATTGCGCGGAGCCGTGCTCACAAGCTCGCCCAACGGGCTGATCGATGCGGTGATTCCGTTGTTGGTGGCCCGCAGCAGCCAACGTCCGTTCTCGATTGCCCGCATGCGGGCCATGTTCAGATGCTGACCTGGCGCGCCATAGTCGCCATACCATCCATCGTCGGAGAGGTTGACAAACAGGTCTGCGCCATTCTGGGCGAAACGTCGCACTTCATCAGGAAAAATGGATTCGTAGCAAATAAACGTGCCTACTTTGTGATCGCCGATCGCGAGGACATTGCGCTCGTTGCCGCGCGAGAGATCGCCGATGTCATGCGTCAGGGACTCCGCAAAGCTCAACAGGTGCCGAAATGGAACGAACTCTCCAAACGGCACCAGATGGATTTTGTCGTATCGAGCGCCCATGATGCCATCCGGCTCGATCAACTGCGCGGAATTAAATACTTCAGAGCTGTCTGGTTTTTTCCCGCGACTCACACCCAGGCTGCCGATGATCAGGTAAGCGTGAGAGTCCTGCGCCAGCGCAGACATCCAGTGCTGAAATTTGGGATCGCTGGTGAAGAAGGGCGCAGGTGATTCCGGCCACACGATAATCGCTGGACTCGAACTCGGCGACGCAGTCCTGGCACCCTCGGTACTGAGTTGAACCAGTTGCGCAATCGTCTGATCATAAAAAGCAGGAGCCCAGTTTGTCTGAAGGATCGGCAGATTCACCTGAACGACTTCGGCAATGTGGTCCGGATGCACAGGCGGATACGGCACCGCGGCGCCCGACTGAAGAGCCACGGCTCCAAGCACGGCCACAAGCGCAACACTCAAACGTCGTTCTCGCGGCAGCAGGAATCCGAGCGCGAAAACGGTGTTTACCAACGCAATGACAAAAGAGAGCCCATAAACGCCGGTAGCAGTCGCAATCCGCGTGAGCGGAACGTTGTTGACCTGCGCATATCCGAGCAGATCCCAGGGAAAGCTGGTGATGTGTGCGCGCGCGAGCTCAACGCCAACCCAAAGTACAGGAACCAAAATCAGCGCACGCGCATTGGCAAAGAAGCGGCTTCGCGTGAGCAAACCGAACAAAAGTCCGAAGAGCGCGTGATACAACGCGAGATACAGACAAAAGAGAATAAGCACGCCTACAGCAATCGGTTCCGACAAACCACCATAGACGTGCATGACATGGAAGATCCAGTAGCACGTGCCCGCGTACCAAATCACACGGCTGAAATACGCGAGCAGCACGGCGCGAAGCAGAGTTGGCGAGTAACGACGGTCGATGAGGGCGACAAGCAGAGGAGCGAGCGCGATCCAGCAAAGAAAGTAAAAGCTCGGCGATGGGAAGCAGAGTATCTGCAGAACTGCAGAGAGGAGCGCAAGCAGCCATCCAGTGCGAGGAGATGGTCGCATTGAATGAGAGTTTACAGGAGCGGAGTTTGCCGGGCACAGCTTGAGCGACTCCGTCACGAACAGAAGCTGCTCAGAGGCGGTGAGGCAGCCGCTAAGGTTAGCTGCCCTATTCTCACGATAATTGCAGCGTGGCCAACCTCGAGCTGGCCATTCCGGCCATCTCCGGCCCGCCGCCCACACCGATGGTTCTGTTTTCCCCGCCACGGCCACCGCGCGTAATCGCAACCACCAAGAGTCCGGTCAGCAACTGAACTGTTGCCACATCCTGATCCGAAAACGCGTTTCTCTGGCTGGAGAACACTTCCAAAACGCCGAGCACGCTGTTCAGATGCGAAACAGGTGCAGCCAGCACCGACTGCGTTCCCAATTCGCGGCAGCGCGAGCGATCGACGTACGGATCGCGGTCTGACGAATCGCAGCGCCAGCTCATGGCTGTCCGAGCGCACAGACCCGAGATGCCGCGGTTCAGATCGATCTCGACACCAAGATCTGGGACTGAGTATCCGGCATGCGCGTGGCAAACGAGTTTTCCGTGTCGCGCCAAAGCTAGCGCTGCACCATCGGCGCCAGTCGTCATGCACGCACGCTCCAAGACCCACCGCATGGCAGGCTGCAGCTGCGGAAGAGCCTTAGGCAGAGTGCGACACCTCAATTCCGCAGCCATGGTCTGATCCGCGCCAATCAATGACGAGTTTTCCGAAACGAACGCTGACGGCGCGTTCTCCTCCAGAATGTTCTCGACGACGCGATTGATGACCGCGTCATCGATCAGCCGAGCGCGATCTTGCTCGCGAATGGCTCCCCCAAGCACGCGCGACAGGCTCAGAAGCGCGGTGCTGCTGCATGCAAGGCATTTGGTTGTGTTGTTATAGCTGATGACTTCACAGCTCACGCAGAATACGGTGTTCTGTAATTGCAGGAAGGTTACATCTGCGGCCCTGAATTGTGACATCCCGAAGTGCGCGCCCCGATCCCCGACGAAGTAGAAACTGACTTGTCGAAGATAAATTTCGCGGCCCCAGTGTACGAGTGACAGCAATGGTACATTTGCACTCAGTTCCGCGACGATGGACCGACGGCCGCCCTCGGCCGGGTTTTCGTTTCTCGAACGATACATCAAATAAGAACGAGTTCTTCGAATTCCATGAAAAATCCGCGCGAGGGCGCGCGTCGGTCCATATCGATGTCCCTTGAAGCCTCACAACTTCGGCAGGAAATCACACAGCGAGCGGTGGAATACGCGCAGGCAAATCGTATTTACTTTCGGCGAAGTCACTTCGATTCCGGCAGCGTTGTCTTTCTTCCAGATCTCCAAGGCCAAGCGCATGGGAACTTTCATCCTGCGAGCTATCGCGCGATTCTGAGCCGCTCGATCTGGCGCAAGCGTCTGGGCAAAGTCCTGACGGTTCCGGACAAGCTTCGGAACCTCGACGACGATCGCCGTCTTTGCGAACTAGACTCCTGCTGCAGTTCCGACGCATTGCTGATGAACGTGTTTTGCCATCCGCGCGTGCGAAGTTCGTATCGGGTGCTGAGTTTGCTGGGACTCGATGAGACCGCAGTCCCAATCTTCGGATGGCGTGCTCGCGTTCCACTCGCTTCCGGAAAGTTTGACCGAACCGAAGTGGATCTGAAATTGGGAACACTCCTGGTGGAATCCAAGCTAACGGAATCGGCCTTTGACAATTGCGACATCAAACGAATGCACGAATACTCGGATTTTCACGAGGTTTTCCATCGGAGCCAACTCCCGCGCTTTCGAAAGCAGTACCGATGCTATCAATTGTTGCGCAACGTGCTCGCCGCCAAAGCTCACAATGCAAGCTTCTGCCTCGTAACAGATGCGCGCCGCACTGACCTGATTCAGGATTGGTTTGAGGTGCTCGGCGCAATCTGCACGTCGCAATTACGCACGCGATGCAAGCTCCTCACCTGGCAAGAGTTGGCGGAAGCGCTGCCTGTCTCTTTACGACGCTTCCTCGCTCTCAAGTACGGAATCGGCGCAACCGCTGATGTGGCAGCTAACCCGGCGGGATTTTGATCGGCGAAGCCCTTCGTCGACGCGTGGAAATCTTCCACCGCCATCCGCTCCCAGGCTTCGGCAAGAGCGCGCTGAAGTTCTAGCTCCTGATTCCTTATTTGGTACTACTGGTCCCTCGCCGAACTCGCAATACTTCCTGAATCGCGCGAACCCCACTTGAATCTAAGTAGAAGACAAGGTAGATTGAATTTGATGTTCAGCTCTGGTATTCGCTTCACAAAATCTCGCTGTACAGCGTCCGCCACTACGCCTCAGATTTTCCGCAAAATGCGGTAAACATTTCGTTCCTCAGTCCGTCTATTCATTCAACGATCATTCTTCGCCAACTTAGCAGGAGTAGATGTCTCATGGAGGATGCATTGGAGTTAAAGCTGGAAATCCTTGCAGATCAGGGAATCGCACTCGTACGTTGCAGTGGCCGTCTTCGCTTTGGCAAGGAAGCACAGTTATTGAAGAAGTGCGTGGAAGGCGTGCTGTCGCAGTTTTCTATCTGTATTTTGGGGCTCAAAGCCATCGACCAGATTGACGCTCGCGGATTGGGCACGATCATCGCCTGCTTCGAAAAAGCGCGCTCGCTCGGTTCCGTGCTCCTGATCGGCGGAGCCTCGGAAAAAGTGCAGGACCTCTTTGAGATGATGCAAGTCGATCGTGTGCTGGAAATCTATTCGTCCGAAAACGAGGCAATCTCAGCCTGCTGCCAGGCTGCGTGATCGGGACTGATTCGCAAATAACCGATTAAGAAAGATTGTCGAAATCTTCAGACCCATTCCGATCGGGTACTCGCGGATTCGTGTCTGCGCTACTCCTCCAGCCGCGAACCACGATCATGAGTCCGACGAACATCAGCGCCGGAGGAACAAGCAGAACAACGATGCCGTTTCGCAACGCATGCACGGTTTGCGTTCCTCCGGCCGCTGCGGTCGTGTAGCAAGACGCGCAGCCCTGCGCGAATGTTTCTTTCGCAGCCAACAAAAGAGGAGCCAATATCGAAGAGACTGCATGGTGCCTGGCACTCATCGATCTTGCCTTCCTGCAGAATCGGATTGCATCACGAAATCCTGCTCCTCCGTAGTATCGCCGTACTCGTAAGGACCGCAGTAAACGACAGGCAGTTCTCCTTTAAAGCTCATCAACGGCGCTGGGGAACTGACCGACCACTCCAAAGAAGTCGCATTCCACGGATTCGCACCCGCCTTCCTGCCTTTGAACATGCTCCAAAACAAATTGAAGAGGAACACAAGCTGGACCGCTCCGGTAGCTAGCGCTGCAATCGTGATGAAGCGGTGCATTCCCACTGTGGACTGGAGGAAGTCGTCGGTCAGCATGGCGTATCGGCGCGGGCTGCCTTCCATCCCCAAAACGTGCATGGGCAAGAAAATGCAATACACTCCGAGGAATGTAAGCCCAAAGTGGATCGCGCCCAGGCGCTCGCTCATCATTCGTCCGAACATTTTTGGGAACCAGAAATACGTGGCGGCGAAGATCGCAAAGATCGCCGAAACACCCATCACCATATGGAAGTGACCGACAACGAAATACGTCGCGTGCAGGTACGAATCAATGGCCGGATGCGCGAGCAACACACCGCTCAGTCCGCCGGTGATAAACGTCGAGATGAACCCCAGACAGAACATCATGGCTGTGCTGAACTGGAGCCTTCCTCCCCAGAGGGTGCCGAGCCAGAGCAAAGTAATGATCGTGGACGGAAGCGAAATGATGATGGTGGGAATTGAGAACAGGAATCCCGAAAAAGGATTCATCCCACTGACGAACATGTGATGGCCCCAGACGATAAAGCTGAGGAATCCGATCGCGAGCATACAGCCGAGTATGACCTTGTATCCCAATATGGGCTTGCGCGCGAAGCAGGCGATCAAATGCGAGATGATGCCGAATCCTGGCAGGATCGCGATATAAACTTCAGGATGTCCGAAAAACCAGAACAGGTGCTGCCAGAGAAGAGGCGATCCTCCGGCGTGTGGCTCAATTTTTCCGCTTACCAGTAAATTCGCAGGCACAAAGAAGCTGGTGCCGGCGTTGCGGTCGAGAAGCAGCAAGATCGCCGCGGCAAGCAATACGGCGAAGCTCAGCAAAATGAGAATCGCTGTGATGAACCACGCCCAGCAGGTTAGAGGCACCCGAATGAGCGACATGCCTTTGCAGCGCATGTCGATGAAAGTGACGATGAAGTTGAGCGCGCTCATCATCGCGCCAATACAGAAAATTCCCAGAGAGATGATCCAAAAGTTCTGACCAGCGGCAAGGCCGGGGCCAGCATCGCGTCCTACAGCACTCAGAGGCGGGTAGGCTGTCCATCCTGAAATCGGCGGCCCATCGCCGATGAACAACGTTGAAAGCAAGACTCCGAGCGCAATCAGCGTGGCCCAGAACGACAGCATGTTCAGAACGGGAAACGCCGTTTCCTCGGCTCCGATCTGCAGCGGAAGAAAATAGCTTCCAAATGCATTTTGCGGGGCCGTGGTCAATACAAAGAAAATCATGATCGTCCCGTGCAGGGTGAGCAACGAAAGGTAGTACTCGGGAGTCAGCACTCCACCGGGCGCATTCAGGCCAAAGATGTTTTCGAACCCCGATATGCCGCCTGCGCCCCACGCAACGTGGATGCGCATAATCCAGGACAGCACCATTCCCACCACAACCGCGAATAACGACAGGAAGAAGTATTGAAGCCCGACGACCTTGTGGCTCGTGCTGAAGACGTAGATTTGAAGAAATCCTCGCCTGGAATTGTTCCCTGCTCTGCTGGAATTCATCTGCTGTGCGCTCGCATCCAGTTCTCGAATTCCGCTTCTGGAACTACTCGCACGTAGGCGCGCATCCGGTAGTGTCCTAGACCGCAGAGCTGGGTGCAGACCACTTCATATTTGCCGGCTCTGGTCGGCGTGAAATGAACAGGAATTCTCATCCCGGGAACCATATCCTGTTGCACGCGCAGCTCGCGGACATAGAAGCTGTGAATCACATCCTGCGCGGTGAGGAACAAATCGATAGCTCGATTCTCCGGCAATACCAATTCGGCACTCACGACATCATCTTTCGAAGCATCGTCGTTGGCGCGATCGAGTCCGAAGTAATTTCCGATGCTCGCGTCGATTTTGTCGGTGTGCACGGGGCCAAACTTGTTGTCCGCCCCCGGATAGCGAAAGTAATAAGCGAACTGCTGCCCCATCGCTTCCACCTGGAGCGAATCCGATGCCGACCGGTCGTACATGCTGGCCCAAGCGCGCCTCCCCAGCGTGGCTGCGCTAAAAAGTTCAATGCCGATAAACACGATGGCGATGATGATTGCGATCCGAACTCCCGCCGGAAAGATTTTGGTTTTCCTGTCAGATCGCCAGCGAAACTTCCAGACGAAAGCAGCCAGCGCGAACTGCGCGATCAGGAAGATGACGCCTGCGTCGATGAGCGTCCAATGGAGTTGTGCATCCAAAATAGGCGCGTGTTTTGCTGCAGCAGACGGCATCCAGTGTCGAGAGAGAAACAGCGCCACTGAAGCCAGTGTGATTGCGGCAAGGACGGCCGAAAAGAATTTGCCCATGGAAGAATGCACGCACAAGCCTATGGCCTCTGGCATTTGCGCGCAACTGCTCGGAAAGTATTAAGACGAAACTCTCAAGGCAAGAGCCTTTAACTCTTAACCCGCGAATGGGGAAGCAGAGTCAAATAAAATAAAAGGCAATGCGATTGGGTCGATTCATCCTGTTTTTTTTCGTCTGCATTGCCTCAGTGATGGCGCACGCCGATGCGCCGGGCTTTGATCTCGATGGTCCTAAACTCGACGTTCATGTCGAACGCGCGGGTAAGACTCTGCCCATCTCCGAAGTCCCAAACCTCGAAGCGGGAGATCGTCTGTGGCTGCATCCAGATTTTCCCGAGAGCCAGTCGACCCACTATCTGCTGATCGTCGCGTTCCTTCGCGGTGCGACCAATCCTCCTCCGGATGACTGGTTCACCAAAATCGAAAGCTGGGACCGTGCTGTGCGCCAGGAAGGCGCGTTTGTAGAAGTGCCGAAAGAGGCTGAGCAGGCGCTCGTTTTCCTCGCTCCCGAAACCGGAGGCGACTTCAGTACGCTGCGTTCGGCTGTTCGTGGACGTCCCGGTGCTTTCGTACGCGCGGCCCAGGATCTTCAACAGGCTGGCCTCGATCGCATGCGGCTCGATCGCTATCTCGACGAGATCAAGTCGATCTCCGAATCGAATCCCTCGGCCTTGCAGCCCGAATCGGCGCTGTTGGCACGCAGCCTCAAGATCAAGGTCGATCAGCAGTGCTTC
>DATEKE010000165.1:0-6417 GCA_035277605.1 Terriglobales bacterium
AGATGATTCGGGAGTATCTGGATTGAGCGTCACTGCTGGTCTCTCGTGGAAGGAGTATTCATTAACGATAACATTCGGCGGGAGTGAATGAAGATCGGACCTGCGGCCGCCCTCGGCCGGGTTTTGGTTTAGTTAAATAGATCGATTTCAGATCGAACTCTCGGAACGAAGGAATAAAACGCGCGCGAGGGCGCGCGTCGGTCCATTGTCAAAGCCATCCTTAAATTTCCTTGGCTCCCGGCACAAAACCCGTGCAGATGACTGGAGAGCCTGGCGGGCGCATTTCAGTCTGAAGGATTCCGGAAGATTCTTCCGCCAAAAGAGGGTCACAGGATGACAGACCAAAAGTATTTGCAAGAACGACATGAATTGACGCGTGCATAGATCTTGCCGCGTGTGCTATTCGCCCAGGAAGTCGCGCACGCGCTGGTCGATCTTCTGGCTTTCGCAGGCGCTGGTCAGATGTCCGCACGGAGAATCGACCTCCAACAATTCAGCGTGAAGCAGTTTCGCAAAATCAATCGCCGGTTGTGGCGTCACAGTATGGTCTTCCGGAGAAACGACGACCAGCACCTTGGCCTTCACGGCGGCTGCGGCGCGTTCCATTGATCCAGCGAATGGCGCAGATACGTCGAGCGCCATCATTGCTTGCGCCTGATGAATGTGATTGTTTGCGTCCTGTCCCGGCTCGCTGACGGCTTTCTGAATCGATGCCAGCACGTCTTCGCGTTTGTGCTCGGAGTTGTAGCGCTCTGGAGTGGAAAGCACTAGGTCACCGATTTCGAATTGCACGGCGCGCGAAGGATTCTCTTTGTAGTCGCCGTGGTTCCATCCGGCATCGCTCTCAATGGCGTCGATCTCGAGCTGCCATAAAAGCAAATCGTACGGTGCAAGTCTGGGCGAACCCACAATGGGAACCGCAACATCCATGAAGTCGGGATACGCGACCATCCACTGAAAGGTTTGCATTCCTCCCATGGAGATGCCCATCACTGCATGCACATGAGGAATGTGTAGAAACTGCGTCAAGAGCTGATGCTGGGTGTTCACCATGTCGCGAATGGTGATCTTGGGAAATTGCATGCGCGGCTGCAGCTTGCTGTTCGAAGGCGAAGATGAGACTCCATTCGAGAGTGCGTCCGCAAGAATCACGTAGTACTTCGCGGGATCGACCAGCCCCTGAGGTCCTACAGACGACATGAGCTGCTCCGTGGTGCCGCCTGCCCAGGTTGGAATCAGCACCGCATTCGATTTCTCAGAATTCAGTGTGCCGAAGGTGCGATAGCCAATGCGGCAGTCGCGGAGCGTTTGTCCACTTTCAAGTTTGAAGTCGCCGAGAGAAGCAAATTGGAGTTGTTGAGCGGCAGCCGAAGCGATGAGCATCAACGCGCACAGGATCAATTTCATGCACGGCATGATACGTGAGGAGTGCCGTTTTGCCGCCTTTGGCGTTGACTGCTATTGCTTTGTGAGGCTCTGCGGAAGACGATCGTAGATTCGCGCCAAGTCCCGCAGGCGCTCAGCAGTATTCTCGTCGAGAGATTCTCCGCGCAACCGCCAACGCCAATTGCCAGTCGCTGTTCCTGGGGTATTCATGCGTCCATTTGCGCCCGCTCCGATCACGTCCTGAACGGGGAAGACCACAGTATCGGCCACTGACGCCATAAGCGTGCGGATAAAGACCCAATTGACTTCTTCGCCATTGAGGTGGAGGTATGCGCGAGTGAATTCGCGCTCTTTGCGAATGTCTTCTTCCGTACGGATGCTGCCCTCGCCCGGCTTGGAGGTCCACCAGCCCACGATCGTGTCGTTATCGTGCGTGCCCGTATAAGCAACGACATTGCGAGGATAGTTGTGAGGCCGGAAACTCGGGCCTTGGGGATCATTCCCAAAAGCGAATTGCAGAATCGCCATTCCGGGGAAGCCGAAGCGATCACGAATGGCTTCTACTTCGGGCGTAATCACTCCCAGGTTCTCGGCGAGGATTGGCAGCGGACCAAGCTTCGCTTCCACCGCGGCAAAGAGGTTTTCGCCGGGACCCTTGATCCACTTCCCGTTCTGGGCCGTTTTCTCGCCGCCCGGAACCTCCCAGTAAGCTTCGAAGCCGCGGAAGTGATCGACGCGCAGCATGTCGAAAATTCGGAATGCTGAGCGAAAACGCTCGACCCACCACGAGTATCCATCGGCGGCCATGCGGTCCCAGCGATAAATAGGATTTCCCCATAGCTGGCCGGTAGAACTGAAATAATCGGGAGGAACTCCGGCGACCTTCTCCGCATTCCCATTCTGGTCGAGGCAGAAGTACTCGGGGTGCGTCCATACGTCGGCGCTGTCGTGCGCGACGTAGATTGGCAGATCCCCCATCACCCGAATGTCTTTGTCACGACAGTAGTTCTTAAGCGCACACCATTGATCAAAGAAGACGAACTGTAGAAACTCCTGCGCGCTGATCTCTCGCGAAAACTCTTTGCGAGCGCGGGCAAGCGATGCAGGTTCGCGGCCGACGAACTCGCGATCCCAGTTGGGCCAGGCGACTCCTCCGAATTTGTCTTTTAGCACCCGGAACAGCGCGTAATCCGGCAGCCACGCCCCTTCGGCTTGCTTGAATTCCTCGAACCTGCGTTTCGTCTCTGCTGGAGCGGCTTTAGCAAAGTGCTGAAACGCAAGACAGAGCTTTTGCCGCTTGAATTCATTTACGCGCTCATAATCAACTTCGCCGATGGAAAAGGCTGGAAGATCGTCGATGTTGCTGCTAAGCAGGCCTTCGTCAACTAATCGCGCCAGGCTAATCAGTGCGGGATTGCCCGCGAACGCGGAGAAACATTGGTACGGGGAGTCTCCGTATCCAGTCGGACCGAGCGGCAGCATCTGCCAGATCGATTGCCCGGCATTGGCGAGGAAGTCGGCAAATTCGTAAGCTGCCGGTCCGAAGTCGCCGATGCCGAAGGGCCCGGGCAAGGATGTCGGGTGCAAGAGTAATCCACTCGATCGGGGAAAGCTCACGGTTCCGGCCCGAGAATTTCCAGAATGCCTACAATGGGAATTCGCGCCCACTCCGGCCGGTTTTGCAGATCGGAGAGCACTTCAATCATTCCTCGCTCCAGCAGGTAGGCATCGATCAGGATGCGGAGTTCATCTCCGCCGATGTTCAGCAGTTGTGTGACTCCCTGCGTGCTCAGATAACCATGCAGATATGCAGCCCCAACCCACCGATACCAAAACCCGGCCCAGCGATGCAGCTGCGCCGCCGATTCTTTCTGCGGAATGATTCCGGGGACTTTTCCATAAAGCACTGCATGCGCGGCATAGTGGAACGAACGCAACATGCCGGCCACATCGCGCAGTGGCGAGTACTTGATGCGGCGCTCTCCGATCGATCGCCGCGGATCGCCTTCGAAATCGATGAAGACGAAGTCCTTGCCGGTGAAGAGCACCTGGCCGAGATGCATGTCACCGTGAATGCGGGTGCGAATGGTGGGGATGCGGTGATCGCGCAGCGGCTTGAGCCGCGCCCGCAATTCGTTTTCCCGGTTGAGCAACTGCTCGGCGTCGCCGCGAATATCGTCCGGCAGATGACGGACGGTGCTGCGCAAGCGCGTGAAGCAGCGCGTCGCATGTCCGAGCATGCCGTGATAGAGGCCCTGGCGATAAAAGTCGGTGAACGGCTCGGGTGTGAAGGCCGCATCTTCGTGATTGCGCGCGAGCGCGATGAGCAACTCGCCGGTGCGCTGTCCGAGCAAACGCGACATTTGCTGAAACGATCCCACCAAGTCGCAGACCACCTGGGGTGCATTCTCTCGTTCGAGATCCATGGGCGTGCCGGATTTGACCTGTGCGAGTCGCGGATCATCCTGCGCCGCCAATGCGCGTTCGAGGAACAGCCCCAGATTATCGAGTGCGTAATTCCATCCGTTCGCCTGATGCAGGATGTAGGACTCGAGGATCGCAGCGGTCGTCACATCTCCCAGGCTGTTGCGATATTCGATGTGTCCGGCGAGATGCGGAGCATTGTTGAAACCTTCCGCCGTGAGCCACTGCAGAATCTCCTGCTCGGGATTCGGTCCCGATTCGAGACGGCGGTAGACCTTCATCATCAGACGATCACCGAAGAAGATTCCAGTGTTGTTCTGCGGCGAAGGCCGCGGGACCGACGCCTCCAGGCTGGGCCGTTCTGTTCCCAGAATGCGACGTAAAGAACGCGTGTGTGATCCGGCAAGTTCGCCGCGATGAGTGCGAACACGGCGCCGGCGCGAGATCATGCCGAGTAACGCATCAGGAAAGCGACGATCGCGGAAGGCGCTGTACAGCAGCCCCTTTGTGCCGTCGGCAGATTCAAGGTGCGCGAGAATGAAATCCGAGAGATTAGCGGCGACCTGTTCCGTTTCGGTTCCGTGGGCGACCGAAAGCGGAAGCTGGTAGATCTCAGGCTCACCTTCGTCAAACTCGACCCTGATCAGCACCAGATAAGAGTTCGTGTCAGGGACGTGCACCACATCGGCAAGCTCCGTGGTACGGATGCGTCGATTGCGGCTCAGGAACCACGGACGGCCGCGTAGAAACGATGGCAACAAACGCGAGAGCGCTGATTCGACCGGTCCTGCGAACACCGATTCCCATGATCCGGCGCGAATTGGGCGATCGCGGTGTTCACCGAAGCGCGAGCCAGTCGCCGCTTCTCCGAGATTCTGCTGCGGTTCCAGAATGAACCAGTAGAACGCATGTGGCCCTAGCGTTATCAGGTAGGGACGCTCGCCGATGGCAGGAAACTCGGTGCCGCCAAACATCTCGACCAGCTTGAATCCGGAGAAGGTGTGCAGGTCGAGTTCTACCGCCTGCACAAAACGCGACAGGTTTGCCACGACCAGAATTCGCTCATTCTCGTACTGACGAATGAAGGCAAGCACGCGGCGATTTTCCGGTGTGAAAAACTCCAGCGAGCCGCGTCCAAAAGCTTTCGAACGCTTGCGCTGAGCAAGGATGCGGCGCGTCCACCAGAGCAGGGAATTGGCGTTGTTCTGCTGCGCCTCGACGTTCACCGATTCGTACTGGTATTCGGGATCGATGATCACCGGCAGATAGAGCTTCTGCGGATTGGCGTGCGAGAACCCGGCGTTGCGATCGGAGCTCCACTGCATAGGAGTGCGGACACCATTGCGATCGCCAAGATAGAAGTTGTCACCCATGCCGATTTCGTCGCCGTAATAGATGACCGGCGTGCCCGGCAGTGAGAGCAGCAGCGCATTCATCAGCTCGATCTTGCGGCGATCGTTGCCTAGCAGCGGCGCCAGCCGTCGGCGAATACCGAGGTTGATACGCATCGGACGATCCTCGGCGTACATGCGATACATGTAGTCGCGCTCTTCGTCCGTGACCATCTCCAGCGTGAGCTCATCGTGATTGCGCAGAAAGAGCGCCCACTGGCAGTTCTCGGGGATGGCGGGCGTGAGTTGGAGAATGTCGGTGATGGGATAACGGTCTTCCATGCGCAGCGCCATGAACAGACGCGGCATGACAGGGAAGTGGAAGGCCATGTGGCATTCGTCGCCGTTCCCAAAATAGGCAATCGCGTCTTCGGGCCACTGGTTGGCTTCGGCCAGGATCATTCGGTCACGATGCTTCTCCTCGATGTGCTTGCGAATTTCTCTCAGAAACTCGTGCGTTTCAGGCAGGTTCTCGCAGTTTGTTCCCTCACGTTCGTATAGATATGGGACGGCGTCGAGGCGCAGGCCGTCGACTCCCATATCAAGCCAGAAATCCATCGCCTGCAGCATGGCTTTGCGCACCGGTGCATAGTCGTAATTCAGATCTGGCTGATGAGCAAAGAATCGATGCCAGTAGTAGGCCTTCGCAATTGGATCGTAGGTCCAGTTCGACGGTTCGAAGTCCTTGAAGATGATGCGCGCTTCTTTGTATTTCTCCGGCGTGTCGCTCCAGACGTAGAAGTTCCGCCAGTGCGATCCGGGCTTCGCGCGACGCGAGCGCTGAAACCATTGATGCTGATCGGAAGTGTGGTTGAGAACGAGCTCGGTTATTACTCGCAGATCGCGGCGATGCGCTTCGCGCAAGAAGAGTTCGAAATCGCGCAGAGTGCCATATGCCGGATGCACATCGGTGTAGTCGGAGATGTCGTAGCCATCATCCTTCCATGGCGATGGGCAGAACGGCAGGACCCAGATCGCGGTGACTCCGAGATCTTGAATGTAGTCGAGTTTTTTTGTCAGGCCAGGGAAGTCGCCCATGCCGTCGTCGACCGAGTCATAGAACGAGCGGACGTGTACTTCATAAATGATGGCGTCTTTGTACCAGAGCGGATCGTTGACGAGGACTGCATTCTCGCGCTTTGGAGACGGCTCCGCCTTCAAAGCCGTGGTCTCGAGCTCTCCCGGCATTCCAAGTTCCTCTTGTGCAAACTTAATA
>DATEKE010000166.1:0-11917 GCA_035277605.1 Terriglobales bacterium
CGAAATATTCGAGACCCTGCCGGTCGCAGTGCTGGTAGGTGGCTGGTAGCGAAAACGGAACCGCCGGCGGTAGCCGGCGGGCCGGAGATGGCCGGATGGCCGGCTCCGGGGCAAAGATGCTCAGCAATCTCGAGAAATGCAGCCGCAAAAGATGCGGCTGCCCCACCAGCTACCGCCGGCGGTTCTGTAGCTCAGCGCCGCCTACTCCATCCCGCCGCGCTCGCGCGGTGCGTGATGCGGAAGCGCCTGCGGCATCTCCGATACATTCCATGCCCATGCCGCCAGGAATGCTGCCCCTTCGTTAATCTCGTCTGGAATCACTTTGTCGAAGGTGTCGGTTTGGCTGTGATGCGCCTGACGATAGTGCGCAGGCTTTTGTACGCAGAAGTATCCGGGAACGCCTTTGTTGATGAACTCTACGTGATCGGAGGAACCGAAGTAGCGCGTGCTCAGCGACTCAAGATCGAAGACCTCTTGCAGCGGACGATAAATTTCTTCCATCAACGATGCGGTTTCGTACTCGTCTTCAAGAGCGATGCTGAATACTTTGCCCGTACCGGTGTCATGAATCAGCACAGCATCCATTTTGGGAATTTCGGCTTCGTGATTCTTTACGAACAATTCCGCGCCGACGCCGCCCTGCTCTTCTCCAGTAAAGAGGATGAAGGTAATCGTGCGTTTCGGCTTCCACCCGAGCGCGTGCAAAGTACGAGCCGCCTCCAGCACGGCCATTGATCCTGTGCCGTTATCGAGGGCTCCCTGGCCGAGATCCCAGGAATCAAGATGGCCGCCAACAATAACCCGTTCATCGGGATGCTCGCTGCCTTTGATCTCGGCAACCGTTATGGAAACCTTGGCAGGTGCAGAACTGAATGTGCCGGTCAGGTTCACCTTCATCGATACCGATCCGGCCTGAAGCAAGCGATAGACGAGGCTGTAGTCCTCATGCGTGAGGAACGCGATGGGGAGTTGCGATGGCTGATAGCGGCTGAAGCTTCCCATATTGAACAGCGAATCGGTCTTGCCGCTGTCCATGAGCAGGACGGCAGCGCCCTCGTTGGCGGCAGTCTGCATCATCTGCATGCGCTCGCGAAAGCGCCCGCGCGCGCCGGGCTGCGGGATGCCATGGCTTGGCGGGATCACCGCATCGTAAGCGTTGTTGGGCACTTCCGATGCGGGCGGCAGCTCCGTCGGCTTACGCGTAATCAGGATCGCTCCCTTGAGCTTGCTTTTATATTTATCGAGCTCGTTAGGATCGTCGAGGTTCAGAAAGATAACGCTTCCCGAAACGGGACCGACGGTTGCCTTGCTCCATCCGAGAGAGCGAATCTGGACTGACTTCTGAATCGGGGCAGTAATTTCGGCGGTGTCCGGTCCACGCGTCCACGAGTGCGGGATTTCGGTGCTCTCGAGATGAGCGTCCACGCCATAATCTTTAAACCGCTGAAGCGTCCAATCGCTCGCGCGGGTCATTTGCGGCGATCCCGTGAGGCGCGCGCCAATCTCGGTGGTCAGGTATTCGAGGTTCTTCATCAGCTCGGAATGAGCCTTCACCTCATCGGCGATTTTCTGGTCGGCCTGCTCCATGGCCGAGCGGTAGTTGCGCTTGTCTTCATCGCTGCGAGTTTGTGATTGTGAAGCATCGCTCTGAGCACGAGAGGTATGAACTAGAGAGATCGGAACGATTGTGAGAATTAGAAATAGAGAAAAAAGTCCTGTGCGCGAACGGAAAGATTTCATTCTTGCTCCCGAGGCTGGGATGATCTGGTGTCCAATGAGGACTGACTAGGGTAGCAGAGATGCCGGCCGCGAGCGCATGCACAGCTCGCAACTCTGTCCCGCTAAGCTACAGTGAACACGCATGTCGAAGATTCTCGTTACCGGCGCGGCAGGGTTCATTGGCCGGGCCGTGTGTCAGCTTGTGCGAAAGATCGGAATGGACTGCGTCGCAATTGATAAACAGGCGTCTGCTCCGATATCGGATGAGGAAGATGAACTCGCGCGACACGCCGTTCTCGCCTGTGACTTGACCGATTCTGTATCACTCGACGCGCTCTTTGGCTCGCGTACTTTTGACATCGTCATCCATCTCGCCGCGGTGCTTCCCGGCGCAGCTTCAAGAGATCCCGTTCCCGCGACGAATGTGAATGTCGGCGGAAGCATGGCACTGTTTCAGCGTGCAACTGCTCACGGCGTGCGACGATTTGTTTTTGGAAGCTCCACGAGTGTGTATGGAAGCGCCGGAACCAATGCTCCCATTTCGGAACAGGCTTCGGCGGCCCCGACTGATGTTTATGGAGCCGCGAAGCGGGCAGTGGAGATCGTCGGTGAGAATCTGCGGAAGAACAGTCGCATTGAATTCGTGGCTCTGCGGATCGCTACGGTCATCGGCCCGGGCGCGCGCAATACTTCTTCTCCCTGGCGCTCGGAGATCTTTGAAAAACTCGATAACAAGCAGAGCGTCATGCTGCCCTACGACCCTGGCGACCTACTCACAGTGGTGCACGTCAACGATGTCGCATGCATGCTCGTCACATTAGCTCAGGCAAAATCCATTCAGCACACGATCTACAACACTCCCGCAGAGCTGCTCACGGCTGCTCAATTGAAACAAGCAGTCGAATCCGCAGCGCCTGAGACTCACATCGAGCTTTCTGGAAGAACTCGTCCACTCGCGCCTCTCGCCGATGGCTCCAGGTTCACGCGCGAGTTTGGTTTCGAGATCAAGCCCTTGCAGCGGGCTCTGGGTGCCGCACTTCTACGATGCTCCAACCAGATATAATGTCAGGTTGCCTTTACGCCAGAATTCCTACTAGTGGAAGGACCGCATGCCGACTGACGTGATCATGCCTCAGATGGGCGAATCCATCTTCGAAGGCACTCTTACCAAATGGCTCAAGAAACCGGGTGACAAAGTTCAGCGCGACGAGCCGCTCTTTGAGATCTCGACCGACAAAGTCGACGCCGAAATCCCAGCTCCTGCCAGCGGTGTGCTCAAGGAAGTAAAGATAAAAGAGGGCACGACCGTGCAGGTGAATACCGTTGTGGGAATCATCGACGGCGATGGCGCAGGCGCATCGGCTGCGGCTCCAGCCAAGCCTGCCGCTTCGGAACCCGCGAAGGCCGCTCCGGCTCCGAGTGCCGCGAGCACCAATGGACCGTCACGCCCGGCGCAGACTGCTCCCGCACCTCAAGGCAAAGACGAGACTGAGACGGAAACGGCTCCGGCCGGCTACGGACAGCAGCCATCGAATGTGACCGAGATCAGCCAGGGCGAAGGCGAGCGCCTGCGTTCCAGCCCGCTGGTGCGCAAAATCGCGAAGGAGAACAACGTCGATCTCGGCCAGGTTCCCGGAACGGGAATGGGCGGCCGCATTACCAAGGAAGACATTCTCGGCTTTATTCAGAAATATCCCGCCGGGGTTCCGGCCTCCGCAGCCCAGCCTTCGCGACCGGCCGCCCCCGCGGCCGCTGCACAGATGGCCGCGGCTCCGGCCCCAGCGCTGCCTCCGCCAACTCCGGGCGAAGTCGTACCCATGACGAAAATGCGAGCGATCATCGCGCAGCGCATGGTCGAGTCGAAGCACACCAGTGCGCACGTCCACACCGTCTTCAAAGTGGATATGACTCGCATCGTAAAGCTGCGCGACCGCGAGCGCGCCAAGTTTGAAGCGCGCAACGGGGTGAAGCTCACGTACATGCCGTTCATCGCGCGTGCCGTGCTCGCCGGCATCAAGCAGATGCCGATCGTGAACTCGTCGGTCGAAGGCGACAGCATCCGCTACCACAAGAACGTGAACATCGGCATCGCCGTCGCACTCGACTGGGGACTAATTGTTCCCGTTGTGAAACAAGCTGAAGAGCGCAGCTTCGTCGGCCTGCAGCGCGCCATCAACGACGTGGCCGAGCGTGCCCGCGCCAAGAAACTGCAGCCGGATGAAGTCCAGGGCGGGACGTTCACGATTACCAATCCGGGAATTTTCGGGCCGCAGTTTGGTATGCCCATCATCATGCAGCCGCAGGTTGCCATTTTAGGAATGGGCGGGCTATTCAAAGAGCCGGTCGTGATTACTGACAAAGACGGCAACGACCTGATTGCGATTCGCTCTATCATCCGTCTGACCCTCGGCTACGACCACCGCATCATCGATGGCGCCGATGCGGATAAGTTCATGGTCGCGGTGCGGAATTATCTCGAGAACTGGAACGAGGACATCGGATAACCATTCCGCGGCAAGAACCAAAACACGACGCGGCTTTCACGGATGTTACGGATTACACGGATACTGCAGGACTATTTTTTGGTCCTTCTCAGGTGGACGGATTGGCTATTCCTGATTCCGTTTGATTCGTGGAATCCGTGTGATCCGTGTCATGTTTTCGCGAGCCTACTTTTTACACACGACTTTCCCTTTCTCATCCATCTCCAAATATGCCCACGGAATTTCATGGTCATGCGTGAAGATGGTCAGCCACTTCTCTTCGATGGCCTGTCTGTAGAACCGCTTCCGATTTTCGATCGTTTCCAACGGATACAGGTCGTAGGCCATCACCCACGTAAGATCGAGGTGTTTCGTTGTGGGAATCAGGTCGGAGATGTAGCAAGCTTTCTCGCCTTCGCTTTCCAGCATGATGGCCTGCATGTTGCGTGTGTGTCCGGGATATAGAACAACGGAAATGCCCGGCATCACATCGCCATCGCCGTCCAGCAGACGCATCTGCCCGTTCCTCAGCAGCGGATCGTAGTTGTCGCCGATGTAGCTCACGCGATCGCGTTCGAGCTGTTTGGAGGCGTGCTCCCATTCGCCACGCTGCACGTAATAAGTTGCATTAGGAAACGTCGGCTCGACCTCGCCGCGCTCATTGCGAAATGTGTTCCAGCCGCAGTGATCGAAATGCAGATGCGAATTGATAACGACTTCAATGTCCTGTCGGCGCACTCCGGCTTTATCAAGCTCGCGCAGTAGTTGCGCTTTGGCGTCGTAGATGTTCGCGAGTTTTTCCGGAAGCTTGTTGCCGATGCCGGTTTCGATTAGAACCCAACGGTCGTACGCGCGAACGAGTACCGAATTGGTGCCGCAGATCATTCGATTGGTCTCGTCGGCCTTTACTTTTTTCTCCCAAAGTGGCTTGGGCACAACGCCGAACATGGCTCCGGCGTCGAGGTAGTACGTACCATCGGAGAGAATGGTCAGTTCGAACTCGCCGAGTTTCCGCGTCGGCCGGTCGGCTGCGCTCAACGCCCACCGCCCTGCGCGGTTGATGGACTCGGCCACGGTGGATTCGACGCCGCGATCTTCTCCTGAGGCCAGCCCAGCAGTTCTGCGTCAAATTCGGCGCGAATACGTTCGTAAAGATTGGTTCGTGCCGCAACTCCGGCGATGGCATGTGTTTTCCGTGGAAAGAGCAGCAGCTCAAATTGCTTTCCCGAATTGATAAGCGCCTGCGAGAGCTGCATCGTGTTCTGAATATGGACATTGTCGTCGCTGGTGCCGTGCACCAGCAGCAAATGCCCAGTAAGATTCGCCGCACTCTGCTGCACCGAACCGGATTTGTATCCGTCAGCATTCTCAGATGGAAGTCCCATGTACCGTTCCGTGTAGATGGAATCGTAATCGTGCCAGTCAGTCACAGGCGCAACGGCCACGCCGGCTTTGAAACGCCGCGCGTGCGTCATGGCGTAGCTGGTCATGAATCCGCCGTAGCTCCATCCCCACCAGCCCAGACGATTGCCGTCGAGCTGCGGAAATCGATTCAACGCCTGATCGAGTGCAGTGAGCTGATCGTTTAGTTCCACTTTCCCAAAATGGTGCCGCAACGCGGTCGCGAACTTCTTGCCCCGGAAGCCCATGCCACGGTTATCGATGCGCAGCACGGCGATGCCATCATGCGCGAGGATCTGATCGAAGAAGAAGTTCGCCCCTCCCCAGTGATCCTGCACCTGCTGTGCCTCAGGACCGCCATATGGATTCATCAGCAGCGGGGCTTTCTGCTCAGCCGAAGCGCCGGGCGGTAGCAGAAGCTGACCGTGCAGGACAGTTCCGTCGTCCGCTTTGAAATCGACGAACTGCGGCGTGATGACGTCGAACGATGTAATGGGCTTCGACGTCCAAAAGACGTTGCACGCGCCGGCGGATGAGCAAACCGACATGCGCGGAGGCGTGAGCAGAACGGAGTAGGTATCGACGTAGTACTTTGCGTTGTCGGCAAAGCTGGCGCTGTGACTGCCGTCTTCTCGCGAAAGCCGCTGCTTGCCGCTGCCGTCGAGTTTGATGGCATAGATCTGGCGCTGCCGGTCATCGCCTTCGTTCGATTGATAGAAGATGGTGCCGGTCGCCTCATCGAAACCATCGACACTAGTTACTTCGAAATCGCCATGCGTGATCTGCCGTACCAGTTCTGCAGGCGCGCTCAGCGGATTGCCTTTGTTGAAGCTGTAGAGGTAAAGATGATTGTGTCCATCGCGCCAGCTCTTCCACAGGAACTTATCGCCGGGCTTGAGGATCTCGAAATCATCGTTCACCATCACCCAGGCATCGTCTTTTTCCGAGAGCATCAGCTGCGAGCGCCCCGTCGGTGTGTCGACAAAATAAAGATCAAGCTGGTTCTGGTCGCGGTTGAGCACCTGCAGGTATAGAACATCTTTGTTGACCCAGCCGAAACGTGGAATGTAGTAGTCGGTCTTGGTCTGCTTGCCGGTGAGTCCGGAGATGTTCACCCAGTGGGTCTTACCGCCATTTGAGTCCACCACGCCGACGCGGACTTCCGGATTTGGGTCTCCCGCATATGGATACTTCTGATGATCGACCGTGGGATGGTCGAGGATAAAATCGGTAATCGGATACTCCGGCACCTGGCTCTCATTCATCTGCAGATATGCAATATGCTTGCCGTCGGGTGACCAGAAATAATTGCTGCGCACATCGAGTTCTTCTTCGTACACCCAATCGACTTCGCCGTTGAGTGCGTTGTCGCCATCGTCATCCGTAGTGAACGTAAGCTGCGTCTCGCGCGAATCGCCGCTCAGCGGACGCACGTATAAGTTGTGTTTGCGCGTATAAGAAAGACGTTTGCCGTCGGGCGAAAACTTCGGATCCCCGCTTGACTCGGGCGCAGAGGTAATTTGAATTCCCGTTCCGGTCTCGAGCGTGTAATACCAAAGCTGTCCTTTGGAGTCGAAGAGCAAGTGCTTGGAGTCGGGCGCCCAGTGGTAGCCGGCAATTGAGTAGCGAGCACGTCGGTCGCGATCACGATCATCCTTCGCCTGCTTGCCTCCACGACTCTCGGGAGGAGACAGCGCCGCCATCTTCTGGCTCGCAACCAGCACGGCCGGTTTCCCGGTGCTCACATCGACGTAGTAGAGCTGGCTGTGCTCGCCGGAATCGTCCGGCAGTACATAGGAGATGCGGGCTCCGTCAGGACTCCACTTAACCGTCTCGGGAGCGCGTCCAGTAACGCCGCCAGCGGCGAAGATTTCCGGAATCGATGGCAAATTGCCCTGCTGCGCAAATGCAACGCTGGAAAGCAAGATGACGAAAAGACGAAGAGACCTCACAACCAAAGCTCCTTTGAAGGAGAGAAGTGAACGGAAAAGTGTAACAAGGAGCCGCGAAAGCTAACGGCGCAAGCTACGCAGCCAGAGGGTTGGTTCGGGTCGAACGTACCGAGCGGGCGAGCGAAAAATAGATCTCACGCGCTTTGCCACCCCGCAACTTGCGGAAAAACAGCGAGCGAATCACGCGACGGCTAACGGATCCCGCGAGATATGCGCGATACAGATCGCCTCCGAGTAGCCGGCCCAGTTGTGTGGCGAGGACCATCGCCGCAGGCGACGAGACCGACAGAAAGTCGCGCAACAGTGCCGGCGGCGCTGCATAGCTGCGGCGATGGCATTCATAGTCGCGATGCAGCATTACACAATCGAGCGCCCTGATGTACTGGCGATAAGAGAGTAGCGTGCCGGCCTCGATTTCTTCTTTCGGCATTGAGTACAGCGATAGCAGATCGTCTTCACTTGCAGCTTCAGAGGGATACAACACCTGAGCGCCGAAATGAACGAGCGCTCGCTCCAGAGCACGCAAATACAGAGAGTCGTCGGTGATGAGCGTCGGAAATGCCGCTTCTTCAAAGTCCCGGCATGCGTGATGAACAAAGCAGGCGACATCACACGCAGCAGTCTGCATCCGAAGCCGATGAGCAATCATGAGGTTCAATTCGGGAATGTAGCAGCTTCCTCGATCCACCACTTGCGCCAGCACCTCGTCCCGCCGAGCTTGCTGCAGAGGTTTTCTGTCCAGAAGGCTTTCGGCTCGTGAGATGGAAGAGACATTCGCGACTTCGGGATAGCAATCGACGAAATAGCGTGAGCCGCTGTCTTCGTCGGCATAGCGATCGATGTGGAGAAACGCGAAAAGGGCATCGATCAGGTCGTAAATGAGCGGCGTGAAGTCCGGCGTTCTACGCGATTCATCGCGCCAGCGAGCAATGTATAGGCGGTAACTGTGCCACTTTTCGACCGGTGTCGCGTTGAAGACGGCTACTGTGTCTCCATCCACCTGCACAGCTGCCACTCGCTCGCTGAGTTCTCCTGCCGCGCGGAAATAAAGTTCATCGACGTTCTGCAGGACGGTACGAATGCACTCCGCTGCCAGACGTTGCCGCAGTTCGAGCGGCAGATGCATTGGCGCGAGATGCGATTCGCCGAAGAGGACGAGAACGAGGGCGTTGGCGTTTTGCGTCCGAATACGCGCGATCGTATCCGCGGCATGACGATCACGTTGAGCAATCCGACGTATGCTGCCGCGCGGCGCGCAGTCCGCTCCATAAACAGGAATGCTCAGGCCACGGGCAATCTTGAGCGTGTGCAAGAACGGCTCCCACTCGTATCCCCATTCGATTTCGAAATGGAGTCGCTGCCTTAACTCATCATCGGAGATCTCGCCCTCCTGCCACTCATCGAGGATGTGCTGATCGCGAGTGAACACCGCTTCCAGCAGCAGCACCAGTGGTCGCTGCTGATTGGCACTCAGCTCCTCCAGTAGCTCGCAAAGAAAGAACTGGCACGCGTCGAGCGCATGGAAGTCGCTCACCAGCAGCGTGTCAGCTTCGGCGCAGAAGCGCAGCAGGGTATCGCGTGAGATCGCTCGCTGATACGTCTGAAAAGCCTGCGTGAACTCCTGAACATACTTGCGCCGGCTGAGAGGATCGATCGCACTGATCTCGCGCCGCAGCGGAGCAAGCGCGTGTTTTTGCGCCGCGCTGCGTCGCCGAGCGCGAAATGTTGAGAGCTTCGACATATGCTCATAAAAGGGCCGTGGATGCTAGCGGTCCACCCAGTCCACCGCGTCCACGGTGTCCACGTCGTCCACCAGAATGCGTGCTATCTGCTATGTTGGATGCTTCCCCGCAACTATGGCGCAAGTGCCACAAAATCTAACGATTGCAGCCACCGGCGCGAGCGGCGCGCTCTTTCTGCGAGAGCTGCTGAAAGTGGTCGAAAGCGACGCCCGAATTACCACGGTGAATTTCATTGCTTCCGAGAATGCCCTCCGCGTTTTCGCTGAAGAACTCGAAATTCGCGGCCGCAACGAACTTGTTGCGCAGCTGCTAGGCAGCACCAGTAACAAGATTCGGCAGCAAGGAAACAGCGACATTGGAGCCAATGTCGCCAGCGGCTCTTACCCCACGGACGCGATGATCGTAATCCCCTGCAGCATGGGCACACTGGCTCGCGTGGCGAATGGGCTCGCAGGAAATCTGATCGAGCGCGCGGCAGATGTGTGTCTCAAGGAGAGACGCCCACTGGTGCTCTGCGTACGCGAGACGCCGCTCAACAAAATTCACATCCGAAACATGTATCGCGCAGCGGATGCGGGAACGACAATCTATCCCCTGATTCCGACCTTCTATAACCATCCGAAATCGTTCGAAGAGATGGCGCGACAGTTTGCGTACCGTCTGCTCGCGCACGTGGGCCTGCAGCAGGACGAGGCGTATCAGTGGAAAGGAAAATAAAGGAGCCGAAAATCCTGGATCGACGGCCGCCCTCGGCCGGGTTTTTCTTGAGACCCCTTGAATGTGAAAACCTGCTTCACTGTCCCCCATCAGTTGGTTGCTACTACCGTCTCACCAGTTCCACAAATTCTTTCAGCTCCTGCTGATTCAAATCCGAAACCGCGCAGTAGTACATCCCATCCTGCGTCCACTCAATCAAATTGAATCCCTGCTGGGCGGTTACGTGAGGAGACTCATCGCCACTCTTTGCCGGCCAGGTGAACAGGTTGATCACGTGCTTGCGGCGTTGATAGACGATTGCTGCTGCCGAATGGCCATCGACATAGTCGAGGCGTCCGCCGATGAGTTCAAAGTCGTCGGCGCTTAAATCGCGCACTCGCGGCGAGAAGTCGAGCTTGCCGGTGAACCATGGCTTCACCGTGTGCTGATCGGAGGTGAGTACGTCAGTCAGGTGGGTCGCCATGAGAGATCGCACGTGATCGGCGACGAGTTCTCGCGCAAAAGTTTGATCGTGACGGTTGGCGGAATACAAGAGCAGCCCTCCAATCGCTATCAGCAGGCAGGCTGCGGCCGCAGCCCAGTTCCACCATGGGAGTGAGCGCGTTTTGCTCTCCCGGACCGGCGGACGCTCAGCTTGTTGCAACTGCTGCATCAGGCGTGCGCGAAAGCCATCCTCCGCTGCATAGCGCAACGCTGGGGCCATGGCAGCTCTCAATGCCCGGAAGCTCGCGACTTGCTCGGCACAATCGGCGCACTCGGCGAGATGATCTTCCAATTCCATGCTGCGCACCAGATCCAGCTCGTCGTCGATGTAAGCGTGCAACAGATTGCGTTGTGCGTGGCTGGTCATGGCTGTTTCACCTCCGTTCTGCGCTCGCTCGCGATCAGTTGGCGCAACATGCTTCGTCCTCGCGAAAGCCGCGACATCACGGTCCCCAGCGGGGATTCAGTCGCCGCCGCAATCTCTTTGTAGGACATCTGCTCGAGTTCGCGCATGAGGATCACCTCGCGATACTCAGGCGGCAGAGCCTGGATTGCGCTCCTTACCTGTTCGACTGTGGCGCGGCGCAGAACGTCGGACTCGGGAGTGAGCGAGAGTTCCAGATCGGTGTGCAGATGCTCATCGAACTCCGTCGAATTCTGCTGCGCTGACTGCCGGCGAATCCAGGTGAGGTAAGTGTTGCGAACGATCGCCAGAAGCCACACTCGGCCATCTTCCCCGCGAAAGCCGTCAAAGAAGCGGAATGCCCGCAGCAGCGCTTCCTGGGCCACGTCTTCAGCGTCGGTGGGATTGCGAGTCATCCAGCGCGCGAGATTGTAGGCCGAGTCGAGATGCGGCAGTACCAGCCTCTCGAAGCGAGCGAGCTTTTCTCGAGAATTCGCGCCTGTTTCCATTCGGATGATTAGACTCGCGGCGGCCGAATTCTATTCCGGGATTCGCAACTTTGGTGGTTTGAGCTGGAGTGCGAATGCTTGAAACGCAAACATTTGACGTGCCAATTTGGAATTAGACGTGCTCACAACGAGCGCGGAGATTTCGCTTGACTTTCGCTTCGATTCGTCATAGCACGGAGATAGGAGCATGAATCGAAGTGCCAACAGCGCTCGCCTCGGGTCTGCAGCTGCTCATTCGCAGCAACGCCGAATCGGGCATCGCCGCGCGTGGCACATCCGTGATGAGATCTCATGGGATCTGACGAGATTCTGACGAGATCAACGGCGGGATATCTCATAAGCCGCGACGAGATATCAGTACGGCATTCGATGAGATTGGATGAGATTAGATGAGATCAGACGAGATCAAAGCTTCAATCGTCGATATTTTGCCGCTTGCCAAAACCTTACTTGCCGAACTCGACCTTGCTGTGCCGAGCAAGATCGTCGAAATTCAGAAATAAATTCT
>DATEKE010000167.1:0-4789 GCA_035277605.1 Terriglobales bacterium
TCGGTCAGCGTCAGCATGACTCCACCGCCAGTATTAGGCAGACATCCTGCCGGCTGAGGTTGCTGTGCGTTCGCTGCTGCGGCAGCAGGTTGCTGCTGTTCTCCCGAAGCAGCGTTCTGTGCGGGTTGAGCGGGAGGCAGAGGAGTGTAGCTGGTTGCCTTGCCTACCCAGCGTCCCGTCAGCATCGTTCCTGCCTGCGGAACTTGTGAAGCAGGCAATGGCTTCGTCAGCTTGAGAGTAACGTCAGCCTTCCCTTCCTGGATGTCATCATCAGTCGTGGCAAGCTGCAGTTCATCTGCCGTCGCGCTGATAACCTTCGCCGGATGCTCCGGACTGCTCACCGGAATTCCCTTCCCGTTCAGGAAGGTCCACACTGCATCCGCATCTTTTTGATTGCCCGAGCCGAGGACGAAAAGCCAGTCGCCGTATGCCATCTGCGAGACGTCAGGATTCTGCTTCATGATCGTGTCGGCGAATTCGCATGGGGTCGGCGGAGGCGGAGCCGGCGTTATGGTGAATCCAGCCGGAGGAGCAGGAGAGTTCTGCGCTGCCTGCAACACCTGGTCCCATCCATCGGTGCTGCCGTGATACTTCTTGTAGTAGTACTGCGCGAATTTGTTGATCTGCTGCTGCGCTGCCGGATTGTTAGCAGAAAGATCAACGGCGCGAGCCGCGTAGAAGAGTCCGTTGATGTAATCCGGTGGATTCGCGGATAAATAAGCCGTAGCAAGCGGATAGACGTCTTGCAGGTTATTGGCGTCCTCCGGAACAGCAACTGCTGCTGAGAGGGCCTTCTGAGCCGTTGCGTAATCCTTGCGCTGTAAGGCGTCCATGCCAATCGTGCCGTTGAAGATTACTTTCACGCCATCCTGCAGCTTCTTGTAATCAGCATCGGAGACGCCAGCCGGACGCGGCATAGTTTCTGCAGCCTGGAGTCCGCGCTGGGCGTATTGGGCCGCTTGCGCATAGACCTGCGCGGCCTGCTGCGGATTCGTCTGTTGTGCAGCCTGCGACCGAGTGACAAAGGTCAATAGTGCAAGCGCGCGGATATTGTTGGGATCGACCTGCAGCAAACGATTCGCTGCGTCGGTCATCTTCGGACCGTTGTTGGCCGCTTGATAGGCAGCCATCAACTGCTCCAGTGTCTCCTGCTTCACCACGGTATTCGGATACTGTTGGAGAAAAGCTTCCAGAGCCTGCGCCTTGGCGTTCGGATCCTGCGCGCTGATCGCGCTCATGTAGGCGTTGTACTCAGCAGGGTCTTTGATCGTTTTCTGCTGTGGCTGCGCGGCCTGCTGACCGCCTGTGGTTTGTTGTCCGGCTGCGGGCTGCTGTCCGGGTGTGGTCTGCGCGGGTGCAGTACCCTGCGCCTCCTGGGCGAAGCCATATGCGGCAAATGCCAACAAAGACGTCAAGAGCAACTTCTTCATTCGAAGCTCCTTAATTCGCGGTCCTGGCAGGAGCACCTTCTGCGGATCCGCGTCACTCGGCACTAGATTTGTGAAACACGGGCACAACCGGCACAGCGAAACTCCCGCTCAAACTCTCGCACACACTATCGCTCAGCAAGGCGAGAGCTCAGTGGAAATACCGCTTACGACGAGAAAACGCTGATTATAAAAATGCACCATCCACATAGCAAGCGGTGAATTCCGCGAAAACACTGTTGCGGCTCTTTACTGATTAGATGCAAGTCACAGCTCGTTCATCATCTTTCGTCCAGCGAAAAGGCACACCGCTCCCACATCCATTTTGACACCGACAGCTCACTGGAGTTCCTGTCTTGGCCAGGCCGAAATGCGTGGTAATTCATTCCACATTACTCTCGCCGCCACCAGCCAAAAGCTCCCGGCACGAAAAGCATGGATCGATAGGAACAGCGAATTTAACAGCGCATGTGAAAATTGCGCGCTGAAAATCCACGAATTCTGCCCAAAATCCGCAGATTTCCGCGCCACCCAGGGAACTTAACAGCGATTCTAGGGAATTCGCGCCTACTCCATTGAAATCAGCGGAGTTGCAAGAACAATCCGGGAGAGTGCCGCAAGCGAACAGGGAACGCGCAGGGATTTTTTGTCACAAATTGTGACTATGCGCCACCGCTCGCTCCGACGGCTCGCCGGCCTATGAGAGCGGTACACAATGCGCCTCCTGGATGATTGCTATCGAAGCGTCTCCCCGTGCTGCATGGCGACCACCTGAGCGCCGCTCCCCTCAAGGAGCTTTGCCAGTTGCGGCGGCCGTCCCGTAAGGAGTGGGAAGGTATCAAAATGCATGGGGATCACGAATTTCGGCTTCAGCAGCTTGCAGGCGTACGCCGCTTCGCGCGGTGACATCGTGAACAGATCGCCGATCGGAAGCATTACCACTTCGGGGGCATAAAGCTCGCGAATGATCTGCATATCGCCAAAGACGTTCGTATCACCGGCATGGTAAATCTTCACTCCGCCTTCCAGCTCGATGACATAGCCGCAGGCCTCGCCGCCGTAGATGATCTGTCCGTCATCTTCGATTCCGCACGAATGGTCGGCATGAACCATGGTCACGCGCACGCCTTCGATGGTCTGTGAACCACCCTTATTCATCGGCTGAATCTGCTTGGCGCCCTTCTTCTGCAGCCATAAGCAGAGCTCGTAAACCCCCGTGATCTTCGGATTGTGCTTCTTCGCAAGCTCTACGGCGTCGCCGATGTGATCGCCATGTCCATGCGTGCACAGCATCACATCGATCTTTTTGAAGTTCTTCTTGTTGTCGGGACAAGCGGGATTATTCATCACCCACGGATCAATCACGATCGACTTTCCCGAGGGAGTTTCGATATGGAACGTTGCATGTCCGAGCCAGGTGAGTTTGTGTCCTTTGAGATCGATCACGAGGAACTCCGAAAGAAGCTGCTAGCTACTAGTTGCTGGAAGCTATCTTATGCTGTCCTGCCCGCACTTTGTTCGTGAGCGAACTCAGCTTCCTACTTCCTGCCCTACTGCATGGAGTGCGTTGCTGAGATGCCGGGCTCAGCAAGTATTACGGAGGAAGGCAGGTCAGCCTCCCATTCTCGCAAGCGCAGCCCGAACGTGAATCTGCGTCGTATCAAGCGCAGGAAGTCCCAGGCGTGCATCGCGAAGAATGAGCGGCAGCTCCGTTCCGCCGAGAATGACGGCCTCGATATGATCGCGCTCTCTCATCCGCCGAACAATCGCGACAAGCTCGTTGCGGGTCTCATCCAGAAAGATGCCGTTTACCAATTCGCGGAAATATCTCTCGTGCACATAGTCCTGATCGGAATCACTCGGCACCACAATTTGAATATTTTCTCTGGCAAATACTTCTGGATAGAAACGAGCCTTCATCGTAAAGCGAGTGCCCAGAAGTCCAACTCGCGAGAATCCCTGCCCGCGCGCCTCGTCGCGTGTAGCTTCGACAATGCTGATCAGCGGCAGCGGCGATTCGCGCACAATCTCGTCGAAGATAATGTGCGGAGTATTCGCCGCAAGCAGTCCAAAATCGGCTCCGGCATTCGCCAGCGTGCGAATCTCTTCGACGAAGTAATTTGCGAGCTCTGTAAGGCGGTTTGCGGTAACCAGATCCACTGCCTTCTTCATGTTGATGCTGTTGATAATGATTGACGGAGCGTCCGCGTCCGGGTGCTGTTCGCGATGGATAGTGATAAGCGACTTGTAGTAGTCAATCGTGGCTTCAGGGCCAATGCCGCCGATGATCCCCAGCGTCTTCATAGAAAGAGCTAGATTTCGCCGATTGCGAGCTGGATTCTTTTTCCTGTCACAAGACCGCGGTAACCGCCTCGATACCATCCACGCGGCGAATTTCTTGAATCAGACGCACGAGCGTGCATCTCTTATCGATGTACGTTGAGTCTTGTCTGCATGACCACTTCCCAAAAAACTGAACGGAGCCGAAGTTGATGAGTGAAGCAAAGCGAATTGCCGAGTTGTACCGCAGCGTGTACGAAGGGGACAAGAATGGAGAGGCTTGGCATGGGCTCGCTCTCAAACCTCTGCTAAAGAGCGTGACAGTCGAACAAGCTGCCCGCGTTCCTAACACGGGAGCACATTCCATTCTTCAACTCGTACTGCACATCGCCTACTGGGAGGAAGTTGTGCTGCGTCGCCTCAATGGCGAAGTAGTGGAGGCTCCGCTGAACACACCGCATGACTGGCCACCCAATCGCAAGCTGACAAACTCGGAGTGGCAGGCCGCGCTTAATCGCCTGGAGAACTCCCATCTAGCTCTGCGTCGAGCGATCGAATCTGTCACAGACGACAAGCTGAAACAAATTGTCCCAAAGCGGGACCATGACAATTACACGCTGCTGCACGGCATTATTCAGCATTGCGTCTACCACAGCGGCCAGATCGCGCTGGTGAAAAAGCTCACGTCCTAAACTCGCCTGCAGCACTGACCGTTCCACTTTGGTCGTGGCATCCACCGCGACCGTAGCCTCCCCGCACCCTTGTCATCCTGAGCCCCGTTTTCGGGCGAAGGACCTTGCGTTTGCTGTTGACGTTGATTTTGCTGTCTACAAAGACCGCGACCAAGCGTCGAACTCGCAATCCAGAGATTCCTGTCCGGACCCTTCAAGTAACCTTAGTCACTTTTGAATCTTTGGTATCGCCGCAAACACTTCCAATGTGCCGATTCTGCGGGTAGAGTCATGGGGACAAAGCTCTCACGATGCCAAGGGAGTACTCTGCTCAACGCATGCACCTCATGCTCGAATTCGCCGGAAGGACCGACGTAGGCTGCGTGCGCACCAACAACGAAGACAACCTCG
>DATEKE010000168.1:0-10244 GCA_035277605.1 Terriglobales bacterium
CTGTAACCTTTCCCACCATGCTCAGTTTTCATCTTCGAAAGGGGCGGAAGATCAGCCGGCGAGCTGAACAGCAAGCCATGGCCACAGCGCATATCGGAATCCCCGGGCAGTCGGGTCTCACGTCGGTGAAGGCCGGGGCCGACGCGCATCGCGCAATGACCAACACGCTTCCAGACGAAGACCTTATGTTGCAGGTGCGAGAGGGCGTAGGAGAAATGCTGGCGGTGCTCTTTGATCGTTACCAGAGCCCGCTATTCAACTTCTATCGCCGGCTTACTGGCGATCGCGCCGTGAGCGAAGACCTGGTGCAGGACGTCTTCTTCCGCATCCTCAAGTACCGCCAGAGCTACAAGCCGGGCACTCCGTTTCGCGCATGGATGTACCAAATCGCGCGCAACGCCCGCCTTGACCATGTTCGCAAACATCCTGAAGCGCTCGAATTCGAGCCGGAGATGTCGCCTGCGGTTTCGCCCAACGATTCGGCCGAGAGCGAGCAACAGTCAGCGCTGCTGCACAGGGCGCTGCTCATGCTGGCGGACGACAAGCGCGAAGTGCTCGTCCTCAGTCGCTTTCAGGAACTCAAGTACGAGGAGATCGCACGCATGCTCGACTGCGAAGTCGGCACTGTGAAAGTCCGAATACACCGCGCGCTGCGCGAACTGCGCACGATCTTCGAAAAGCTCTCCAGCGCGAAGGTGATACCGTCCGCTGGAGGCGAGAAAGGAAATCTGCAATGACCTGCGATCGATTCGCGCAAATCCTCTCTGATTATTGCGAGCGCCGCTTGGCCGCCACCGATATGGCGTTCGCTCGCGAGCACACGGAGTTGTGCGCGCAATGCCGAGCTGATGTCGAAATGTGGCAGAAGCTCGCGGCGTTGCCGCAGGAGGAGCCCAGCCCTGCGTCGCGTGCCCGCTTCGATCACATGCTAAACGCATATCAGGAAGGACGGTGGGAGAAGCAGGGTCTGCAGCGGGAGAGAGGAAGCTGGTTTGCCGCCTGGATGCGCAGTGCTTTCGCTCCTCCACTGGTAAGCGCGCTCGCTGCGTGCCTGCTGCTGATCGGGTTTATTGCAGGAGAACACTACACGTCGTCGCATCCGGTCGAGAATCCGCAAATGTCGGCGATGCAGACCGAATTGACAAACCTGCGCCAGCTTGTTGCATTGTCAATGCTGGAGCAGCAGTCGGCGAGCCAGCGGCTGCAGGGAGTCAACTACAGCACGCAGGTCGAGCGTCCCGATCCGGAAATTTCTGGTGCTTTGCTTCATGCGTTGCGCTTCGACAGCAGCGTGGATGTGCGCCTCGCCGCACTCGACGCTCTGCGCCGATACAAAGAGGATCCGCAGGTGCGCACCGGTTTGCTGAACGCTTTGCAGGACCAGCAGTCGCCGCTCGTGCAAATCGCGCTAATCGATCTGTTCGTCGATATGCGCGATAGCGATGCCAAAGATCATCTGCGCCGCATCGAGCAGGATTCCAAAGTGAATCCAGCAGTGCGGCAAAGAGCGCAGTGGGGCATTCAGCAGTTGAGCTAAGGAGGACCAGGGGGATTGTGAGTGATGAGAATCCGAGAAAGCATTGGCTCCCGCAGCACTGTCATCCTGAAGCGCTTCTTTTGCGCGAAGGATCTCCCGGGGCGCTTCAGGTCTGATGTGCACTCTCCCGGCTCTTCTACCAAGAACCTGGCCGAGAGCCTTTTGAGTGCAACTTAAGTTGGAAGCATCGCGGGAGGTCCCTCGGCCAACAGAGGGCCGAAGGATGACAGGTTCGGAAACGGTTGGATGTATGTTCCAGTTTGGGAATTATATGAATTGTAAATTCAACACAAAGACGCTGCGAACCGCATCGCGAATCTTCATAAGCCTTCTGCTTAGCCTTGCTGTTAACAAAGCCGCGGCGCAATCGCCAATGCCGCTGCCTAGAGTGCTGGTCGCGGCACATCCTCACCCGCATCCACACGTGCACGTGCACGACTTTGAAGAGTCGGGGATGACCGTCACCGAGCAGGAGACGATCAGCAAAACGATCCCCCTGCCTGCAACTGCGGGCCGGCGCAGCGTCATCGTCGACAACGTCTGGGGAGCGGTTCACGTTGTCGGCACTGATTCGAATCAGGTTGAGTTTGTCGCGAAGAAAACTATTCATGCCGAGTCGCAGGACAAAGTCGCGCAGGCAAAGAAGGATGTAACCCTCGAAGTCACGCAGCCGACGAATGGCGTGAGCCTCTATGTCAATGGTCCGTTCCGCTGCAACTGCAATTGCGATTGCGGAAGCTGCACCAACAACCGCGAGCACCAGGGCTATGTGGTCGTTTACGACTTCGACGTAAAGGTTCCACACGATGTGGATCTCACCGTGCGAACGGTGAATGACGGTGATGTGAGTGTTCAGGACGTGAGCGGGCAGTACTCAGTCCATAACGTAAACGGCTCGATTGACATGACCAACGTGGCCGGCTCGGGCACGGCAAAAACTGTGAACGGCGAACTCAAAGTTCTATTTCGGGACAATCCGCACACTGATTCGTCCTTCGCCACCTTGAATGGCGACGTCGATCTTTACTTCCTGCCCAAGCTCTCGGCTGACTTGCGATTCAAGACGTTCAATGGCGATGTGTTCACTGATTTTCAGATGTCTTCATTGCCGCCGCGTCAGCCCATCGAGGAGAAGCAGGGCACAAAGTTTGTATTCCACGCAGACCGTTACACCGGCGGGCGCGTTGCCGCCGGCGGACCGGAAATCAAAGTCGAAACCTTAAACGGAGATATTCATATTCGTGAGCGTCATGATTAACAAACTTACATTCGTCCTTTCATTCATAACCATCGCAGTATTTTCCACTCCGCTGGCAAGAGCTGCAGCGGTTGGCAGCGGCGACCGAGTAGCTGTGCCCCTGAGCGATCCGGCGCGTCCGGCATTCGTGAAAGCGCACCTATTAAACGGCAGCATCGCCGTGAAGAGCTACGAAGGCAAAGAGGTCATCGTAGAAGCCAAGGCGCGGTCCGGCGAAGACGATCGCGATCGGGACGGCGGCGCTGCCGGCATGCATCGCATTCCCATTAACAGCACTGGGCTCGAAGTTGAAGAAGAGAGTAATCGAGTGGATGTCGGCGCCGCTTCCACGCAGCGCACGATCGATCTCACCATCACAGTTCCTGTTCACACTTCGCTGAGCCTGCATACGGTGAACGATGGAGACATCTCGGTCTCCAATGTCGACGGAGAACTCGATGTGAACGACGTGAACGGCTCAGTCACACTGACCGGAGTTTCGGGCACCGTCGTCGCGCATGCATTGAACGGCAAGGTGCTGGTCACGTTCAATCGCGTGAATCCCAGCAAGCCGATGGCGTTCAGCTCATTGAACGGCGATATCGACGTGACCTTTCCCGCCGACTTGAAGGCGAATCTTGTAATCAGCTCAGATCGTGGCGAGGTTTTCAGTGATTTCGATGTAGCCATGGCAGCGCGTGCTCCGCAACAGGTTGCTGAAGACAGCCGCAGCCAGGATGGTCGGTATCACGTCAAGATCGACAAGACGGTACGCGGGACCATCAATGGCGGCGGTCAGGAGATTCAATTCAGGAATTTCAATGGGAACATCTATATCCGCAAGGCAGGAGTGAAGGGGCAATAAGGCAGTTTCAAGTTTCGGGTTTCGAGTTTCGGCAAAGCCGGTAAGACGGTTTCAGGTTTCGAGTTTCAGGTTTCGGCAAAAGCCAGTAATACGGTTTCAAGTTTCCGGTTTCAGGTTTCGGCAAAGCCAATTGTCAACATCTCTGCTGAGGATTGGCTTAGCCGAAACTTGAAACTTGAAACTTGAAACTTGAAACTCGAAACCGCCTTTCAGAACGCTTTGCTGCCTCGGCAGGTGCTCGCACTCTTCCAGCGGACATAAACAGCCATTAATCGCACGACTCTGCGGAAGATGCGACGACTGTGCTTCACTACCAGCCCTCAATACGTGGAAGCAGCCAAGCCGCTAGTGCGGGCTCCGGCATTGGATCTTCAGGATGTCGGCGGTTCCAATCGGTTCGCAGCGCGGCGTTCCAGGCGCGCATATCGTGTTCGTAAGCTGCGTTATAGAAGGTTCGGCCGCAGGAAAGTGAGCTGGCTGAATGCCACTGGGTGCCATCGGCGAACGTGATATCCGTCACCTGGACTTCGATGCCGCGTACTGACCTCCACTGAGCACCGAGGTGCTGTGCCTCAGAAAGGGAAGATTCCATCATCAGCCCGGCCTCGCTGGGCCTCACCTGAGAATCGACGATGTACGCCTTTGACGCCGGATGGCGCTGGCCGAATGCGTCGATCATCGTGAGCTGAAGCTGGGTGCGGGAGACATTCTTATCGGCATGGTTTTCGAACCAGACGACGATATGCTCTCCGCTCCGAAACGGGACGTTGGTGCCCGCCACTGTAGGTTTTAACGGGCAAGCAGCGGCTGGGGAACGGTCCTGTGCGGCGCACAACGAACACACGAATAGAACGCACGCCAGAACTTTCAACGACTTGCCGCTCCACACACGCATTCAAGATGGAGCATAGCAGTGCTGTAGCGAACGGCAACGTTACGCCAGTACTTCCTGGCGATGCGTGGCGGTAACATTCGAGCCCGGCACGGAGTCGAATAGATCAAGGCCCCTCGACCAGGCGTTCGAGCTTCCCCGGATTCAAGTTTCGCCAAAACCGGTACCAGCGGTGGTTCGAAGGCGGCCGGTACCGGGCCGCTTTTTTTGTTCTGAAACCGGCTAAAACACCTATGCCCAGTAACTGCGGTCCAACGTCCTGTATTGGATCGCCTCGGCAATGTGCTTCGATTGAATCTCAGATGCGCCATCGAGATCGGCGATGGTACGTGAAACCTTGAGTATGCGATCGTGCGCGCGGGCGCTAAGGCCTTGCTGCTGCATCGCGCGCTCCAACAGCCGCTCGCAGTCACTGGAGAGTTCGCAGTAGGTGCGAATCTGGCGCGGTCCCATTTGTGCATTGCAGAAAATGCGTTCGCCTGCGGCAGCAAAGCGGTTGAGCTGAACCTCACGTGCGCGCAGGACGCGTTCGCGTATCGTGGCAGAGTCTTCGGGAGCCGAATTGCTGCGCAGCTCTTTGTAGTTCACGGCGGGCACGTCGATGTGGATGTCGATTCGATCCATCAGTGGACCCGAGATCTTCGAGACGTAGCGTTGAATCATTTCGATCGTGCATTTGCAGGTATCGCGGGTCGTATCGTTGAAATAGCCGCATGGACAGGGATTCATCGCGGCGACGAGCATAAAGCGCGCTGGAAATGTAAGTGACATCGCAGCGCGAGCGATGGAAACCTGACCGTCTTCCAGAGGCTGGCGCATCACTTCGAGTACGTTGCGTGGAAACTCGGGCAACTCGTCGAGAAAGAGGACGCCGTTGTGGGCGAGCGAGACCTCGCCGGGGCGCGGAACCATCCCGCCTCCGATCAATCCTGCGTCGGAGATCGTGTGATGCGGCGAGCGGAACGGGCGCACGCCCACCAGCCCTGCTCCCGGCTCAAGAACGCCGGCCACGCTGTGAATTTTCGTTGTCTCCAGCGCCTCTTCAAACGTGAGAGGTGGGAGGATCGTCGGCATGCGCTTCGCGAGCATGGTCTTTCCCGATCCGGGAGGACCGATCATCAGGATGTTGTGTCCGCCGGCGCTTGCCACTTCCAAGGCACGCTTACCGGATTGCTGTCCGCGCACTTCTTTGAAGTCCACGTTGAACTGCTGAGCTTTGTCGAGAAGCTCGGCGCGGTTCACTTCGAGGGGAGCAACTCCATTTCCGCTGTTGATCAGCTGGACAACCTGCAGAAGCGAGCGCACTGGATAGACTTTCAATTCGCTCACGACTGCGGCTTCTCGCGCGTTGGCCTCGGGAACGATGAGGTTGGGAATCTTTCGCGCGCGAGCAGCTACCGCAATCGGCAGAGCGCCGCGAATTCCGCGAACGCTTCCGTCCAGGCTGAGTTCGCCGACGAAAACATAGTCTGCAAGGTCCGTTTTTGCGAGAGAGCTGTAAGCGCCGAGTATGCCCATGGCCATCGGCAAATCGAATCCGGAGCCTTCCTTCTTCAAATCGGCCGGAGCAAGATTGACTGTCACCTTGCTCCGCGGCATCTCGAAGCCGCAATTTCTCAAAGCTGCCTGGATGCGTTGGCGGCTCTCGCGCACGGCTGCATCAGGCAGTCCGACAGTCATGAAATTTTCTTTTTCTACGGGATGAGGTCCAATATCGACTTCTACATTAATCAGGTTGGCATCGATGCCATAAACGGCGGCGCTGAGCGTGGTGAAGAGCATGGGCGCAGGGGAGTATAAACCAGAGCTGCAACTTCGTTAATTTACAATGTGCAACTCACGATGAAGACCTGCATCACCGCCGCTCGGTTGTTCACGCCTACAGAAGTTGTGGTCGATCCCATCGTCATCGTAGAAGACGGTCGAATAGCCGCCGTCAGTTCGCGCGCTGTCACGCAGGTTCCAGAGGGTGCGCGGCGTTTGGATTTTCCCCAAGTGATCATTGCTCCTGGCTACATCGATATTCACGTACACGGCGGAGCCGGGCATGACGTGATGCAGGATGATCCTTCAGGGCGGGTCGATTTCGAGAAAGCTATGGCTCGTCATGGCGTGACGAGCTATGTGGCGACGACGGTTACCGCTTCGATGGATCGGATTCTCGGCGCGCTCGATCGCCTGGGCAACGTGATCTCAGCGGAAGATGCTAAGCATCGGCACGTCGGCGCGCGTCCACTCGCGATTCATCTTGAAGGACCATTCATCAGTCCGGCGAAATGCGGAGTCCACCCGACTGAGTACCTCATCGCGCCTTCGCCGGAGCTCTTCGAGAAAGTATGGGAGGCCAGCGGCGGCACATTGAAGATCATGACCATTGCTCCCGAGCTTCCCGGGGCGCCTGAGGTCATCCGCGAAGCTCGCAAGCGGCGCGTGTACACCTGCATCGGGCACTCGAATGCCACGTTCACCGAAGCTGTGCGCGGCATCGACTCAGGCGCGGTCAGCGCCACGCATACCTTCAACGCGATGCGCGCTCTCGATCATCGCGAGCCGGGCATTCTCGGTGCTGTACTGAGCAACGACAAAGTAATGGCCGACATTATTGTGGATGGTATTCATGTCGCGCCCGCGATCGTGAAACTGTTCCTGAAAGCAAAAGGCCTGGAGAACGCGATTCTTATCACCGATGCCATCAGCGCGACCGGCATGCCGGACGGAACATATCAGCTCGGTCCATTTCAGGTGGAAGTGCGCGGAGATCGCTGCGAATACCAGGGCAAGCTGGCCGGCAGTGTGTTGACTCTGGATCGCGCGGTGCGGAACGTCATCACCTTTGCGGATTGGACGCTGCAGCAAAGCGTGATTCTCGCGACGAGAAATCCCGCGCGCATGATTCGAGCAGACCGGAAGGGCACAATTGCCGCCGGGAACGATGCAGACCTCGTCTTCCTGACCAAGGATGGCGAAGTCGTGAACACGATGATCGGCGGCAGAATGTTGAGCGAGTAGCATCCCGCCGTTTTCGCGTCCGATTGTGTAGATTATTGGTACACAGTTCGTGAATTTGTCCGACTGCGCAAGTGCGATTGTGCAGGCAATCCTAACAATTCGAGCTTGCCATGGAGACGAAGAACTCAAACACCCGTCCTGACAAAAATGGCTTTCCCCACTACATGCTCAAAGAGATTTACGAGCAGCCGGAAGCCGTGCACCAAACCATCGAAGCCTGCGTAAACTCCGCCGGACACATCGCGCTGCCCGGATCGGGAATCAGCGACAGCGATGTAAGAACGCTGCGTAAGATCGACATCGCCGCCAGCGGCACCAGTCGCCACGCCGGACTGGCAGGCGAGTTCATGATCGAGCGCATGACCGGTATTCCGGTGGAAGTCGATTTCGCAAGTCAGTATTGCTACCGCGATCCTATCGTCGAGCCTTGCGAGCTGGCGGTCTTCATTTCCCAATCTGGAACGACGGTCGATACCGTTGCCGCTCTGCACGTTGCGCGCAAAAAAGGCGCGAAGACGCTCGCCATCTGCAATGTGAAGGACACGCCGCTCACGCGCGATGCCGACGCGATGGTGCTCACCTATGCCGGAACGGAAACTTCGATTGCCGCGACGAAAAGCTTCACCACGCAATTGACGGCGTTGTTTTTGCTTGCCGCGCATATCGCTCGTGTGAGAGGAAGCTCCGACGCCGCCATAGACGCCGCGCTGCGCCTGGTTCGCAAGCTGCCGGAGGAGATTCATCGGGTACTGGAGCAGGACACCCAATGCCTCGCTCTTGCCCGGATCTTCTCGAAGTACGAATCGTTCCTCTTCCTTGGCCGCGACATCGATTACCCGATTGCGCTCGAAGGCGCGCTCAAGCTAAAGGAAGTTTCGTACATCCACGCGGAAGGGTATCCAACCGGCGAGATGAAGCATGGGCCGAGCGCGATGATCGACGAGTCATTGCCTCTGGTTGTGCTTGCGACGCGCGACGAGTCGGATCCTGCTTCTCGCCTGCGCTATGAGAAGACAATCTCGAATATCCGAGAAATCGCGGAGCGAGGTACTCCGGTGATTGCGGTAGTCAGCGAAGGAGATCGTGAGACGCCGCGATTAACGCCGCACGTGATCGAAGTGCCAGATGTCCCGGTGCTACTACAACCGATTTTGGAAGTTGTGCCGCTGCAGCTATTCGCATATCACATTGCTGTGCTGAAAGGCAGAGACGTCGATGCGCCGCGGCATCTGTCGAAGTCGGTTGTTGTGGAGTGATTCTCCGCTCTTGTCATTCCGAACCGCTGAAGTTGCGGTGAGGAATCCCTACTGAGCCGAAACGTTCTCGTATCAGTAGGGATTCCTCGCTGCGCTCGGAATGACAACCAAAAGAACTATCGCTCGATCGCCATCGCCACAGAGTTCCCACCACCCAGGCACAATGCAGCAATGCCTTTGTGAGCGTTGCGGCGAATGAGTTCATACAGCAGTGTGATTAGCACGCGCGCGCCGCTCGCTCCGATGGGATGCCCGAGCGCCACGGCGCCGCCATTGACGTTAACCCTGTCCATATCAATGCCTAGTTCGCGAACGACTGCTACTGACTGGACGGAGAAAGCTTCGTTAATCTCATAGAGATCAACTTCGTCCGGTTTCCATCCCGTCTTTTTCCAGAGATTTCGGATGCCGTCAACGGGCGCCATCATGACCCATTTTGGATCGATTCCGCTGGTCGCCTGCGCAACGATGCGAGCCATGGGTTGCAGCCCAAGCTGCCTGGCTTTGCGCGCACTCATTACCACCAGTGCTGCTGCTCCGTCGTTAATCGTTGAGGCATTGCCTGCCGTTACTGAACCGTCTTTCTTGAACGCCGGCTTCAATGCGCGCAGAGTCTCGGCGGTAGTGTCCTCGCGCGGGCCTTCATCTTTATCGAAGATGGTGGGCGGCTCGCCTTTCTTGCGCCCGGGAATTTCGACTGGCATCACCTGAGACTTGAACCGGCACTCTTTCCACGCCTGCACAGCTTTGCGATGTGAGTTCACAGCAAACTCGTCCTGCTGCTCGCGGGTGATGCCGTATTTTTCGGCTACGTTCTCGCCGGTCATTCCCATGTGGTAGTTGTTGTAAACGTCCCAGAGACCGTCGTTGACCATGGAATCGATGATCTGCGAGTTGCCGAGGCGATAACCCTTGCGCGCCTGTGGAAGCAGATAGGGAGCATTGGTCATCGACTCCATCCCGCCGGCTACAAGGATTTCAGCATTCCCGGTTTGAATCGCCTGGGCGGCCAGGCCAACAGCTTTGAGTCCCGATCCGCAAACCTTGTTGATAGTAAGAGCGGCGACTTCCGGAGGCAGTCCGCCGTTGAGCGCTGCCTGGCGCGCAGGATTCTGTCCCAATCCGGCAGAGATCACGTTGCCCATGATGCACTCGTCCACCCGCGTCGGATCGAGATTCGCGCGCTTCACAACTTCTTTAACCACCATTGCGCCAAGTTGCGGAGCAGTGAAATCGGTGAGCGCGCCCTGGAATTTTGCAATCGGGGTACGAACAGCAGAGACAATGACTACGTCTTCGAGTGCGGGAGGGAACTCCACTTTGCCGACCGGCAGCTTGCCGGAACCGATGACTACATCATCCATAAAAACCTCTGAAGGTGCTGGAGGGCTCGCGCAGACCTGAAGGACACGGACTACCGCATCATCGCGAGCGCAACCCTTCATTAT
>DATEKE010000169.1:0-4511 GCA_035277605.1 Terriglobales bacterium
CCGCGATGTGCTCTCACCGACTCTCATCGGCTTCACCGGCCTTGCGCTGCTCGGACGTCCGGGAGAACTGGTGCGTCCATACATGATCGCGCGCAGGACGAACCTCAGCATGACCTCGCAGATGGGAGTGTGGATGGTGGAGCGCATCTTCGATATGGGTGCATTCATCGTTATAGCTGTGGCGGCGTTCGTCTTCGCCAGCGGCCTTCCCGATTTGAGACAGTTCCGCGTCGCCGCCTGGGTCGCTGCCGGAACTACCATAGGCATGGCCGTGCTCGCGTTCGCCGTTTGCCGCGCGCGAGGAAGGATCTTCCGCTGGCTGGAGAATATGGTCGCCCTGCGTTTTCCGGCGAGTCGGCGAGTACTGCGTCGTGCCGAGGTCTTTGCCGAAGGCCTGAACACCGTGAAAGACACGCCCTCCTTCCTGCAGCTCGCGCTGATATCTCTCGCAATTTGGATCATTACAGCTTGGTCTTATGTAGCGACCCTGCGGGCCTATCCTTCCATGCATCACGCTACCTACTCGATAGCCATGCTGCTGATGGGCTTCAGCATGATCGGCGGCCTGGTGCAGTTGCCCGCGGTCGGCGGCGGGGCACAACTCGCGACCATTGTCGCCATGGTGGACCTGCTGGGATTTCCCCGAGAACTCGCCGTGAGCGCCGGAATATTGCTGTGGCTGGTATCGTTCCACGCGGTCACCCCCATCGGTCTCGTGCTGGCGCGACGGGCGCACGTCTCGCTCAGAGGCTCTTCGGTCAAGGAGCCGAGCACCAACAGCAAACAGCAACAGCAGAGCACGAACGAGGTTCCTCCCCGTGACCTCTATCCTTTACCTTCGTGACCTTAGTGTTCGCTCTTCGCTTTTAGCTTTTCAGCACTCAAGGTTCGCCATTCAGCCGATCCGGCTTGAGAATTTGCAGTCCTTCCACGTACTCTAATTGAAAATGAATTTCAATTTCATTTTCAATTCGAGGAAGAATGCCGTCAGAACGACCTCATTTTAGATTCTTCTCTGCAGCGATTTTTACAGCAACCGTGCTTTTACTCAGCGTTACCTCGGCGGCGCAGGAGACATATTTCGTTACTTATTCCCACCAGATGGAAGAGCCGGGCAATCTGGAGATCGGCGTGAAGTCTGTTGTCGGGTCGCCGTCTGCAGGCAATGCATTCATCGGCAACGCTTTGGAATTTGAGTACGGAGTGAAAGCGTGGTGGACCTCCGAGCTCTATCTCGACAGGCAAAGCACAGCTCATGAAAGCACAGCGTTTACCGGCTTCCGCTGGGAGAATCGTTTTCGTCCGCTGCTCGGCGAACACTGGATCAATCCTGTGCTGTACGTCGAGTTCGAGAACATCAATTCGGCGGATAAGTCGATGCTCGAAGTTGTTGGCCACGATGGCCGCGCTGACTTCCTCGAGCGCAATGATCGCAGCGAGAAAAAACGCGAGGCGGAATTGAAGCTGATCCTCTCGAGTAACGTCAGAGGGTGGAACTTCTCGGAGAACATCATCGCGGAAAAAAATCTCGCAAATGAACCTTGGGAGTTTGGCTATGCGCTGGGAGCGAGTCACCCATTGGCTCTGAAGGCCGGAGCAAAGGCTTGCGTCTTCTGCCGCGAGAACTTCTCTGCGGGCGCCGAGATGTACGGTGGACTGGGCGAACGATACAGTTTCGGCCTTCGCGATACCTCGCACTACCTTGCGCCGGTGGCAGAATGGCGGCTGCCGAGCGGAACGACCTTCAAAGTTTCTCCTGGATTCGGACTAAACGAGAACAGCCATGGGTTCCTGTTCCGATTTGGAATTTCCTATGAGTTGAACCAGATTGTGTCGACATTGAGAGGGCACTGACGATGCGAACAGCGAAGATCATCGCGCTCTCGTCGGTGCTGTTGCTTGGCGCAACCGCGATTGTGGCCAAAGCCGGAGACGGCTCGTGGCTGATGAAGGTTCCGCAGGCCGCGCGCGTGCGTCCAAACCCAATGGCAGCAGACCCGGAGTCGACGACCGCGGGAGCGAAGCTGTTTCAGCAAAACTGTGCGAGCTGTCATGGGAGGAATGCGCAGGGCCGGGACAAGCATCCGAATCTGCACTCTGAGCGACTGAAAACTGCGACGCCGGGCGAACTCGAATGGCTGCTGAAGAATGGCAGCCTCAAGAATGGAATGCCGTCGTGGAGTCGTTTGCCGGAGGAGCAGCGCTGGCAGTTGGTCAAGTATTTGAAGTCGCTGGAGTGACCGCTCAGCTTGGCCCGAGTGCGACGAATGTGATAGGGTTAGCGCAATTCGAACTGCTTCCTGTCACGTTTTTTCGGTGCTCCTGCCGCGAGATAGCCGTTGCCGGCGTCAGCGCAAACTGGCGCGAAATGTCGCACGTAAAACGGGTATGGTTGAGTGATCACAAGGACCAATGAAGGATTTTGCCAATTCCGCAGCGGTGGGCCGGGCCTCGGAAGACCTTCCGGAGCAGGTGCAAGATGATTTCATCAGCAGGAAGCTGATTCGTCCTGCGCTGTCGGTGCCTCAGCGCCGCGATCCTAATGGCGATCGCCCTCTCACCAGCGCCGAGCAGCGCGTACCGAAGCGCGGAAACAGCCAGGAACAGACCCACGCGGAAGCCTTCTACTTCCAGAAGCAAATGCAGGTCCGCACCCCGATGGTAGTCGTCCTCAAAGACGGCGAGGAGATCCACGGCTGGATCGATTGGTACGACCGCAACTGCATCAAGATCAATCGCAGCGGTCAGTCCAATTTGCTCGTCTACAAGCAGAGCATTCGGTACATGTTCAAAACCGGCGAGAACGGGAAGAAGTAACTAACTCTGTCCTCTGTCATTCCGAACCGCCTGATTTCGGCGGTGAGGAATCCCTATCGGCACAAGTAGGGTCGTGCGCGCGAAACTGCGGTTTTGATCGAAATGATCGAGCATCCTTAAGATGGCTCGCTCTTTGCGTATGGAATGCGATAGGGATTCCTCACCGCCAAAACAGGCGCTTCGGAATGACAAAGGGAAAGGTCTGCTGTAACTAAGAAGTTCTCGCTGCTCGCATCAAACGATCGCGCAAAGCCAGGCCCATACCCTCAGCCGAAGGTAGCGGGCACAAGATCACATTCACTCCAGGCTTGTCGAGATAACGAAGTCCCGCAAACAGGTTTCTCCCGATCTGCGCCCAGTCGCTCCAGGCTCCCCAGGCAAAAAGCACAATACCGCCTGCGGCAAGAATGGTGTCGTCGATCCAATTGTCAGGAGCCATGATGCCTACGTAGTTCCCGCGCTCGCCTTCCGATGCGACGTAGTCGCGAGCTGCCTTGAGTAGCGCATCGCGTTCGCCATCTACTAAGACGAGGCGTGCGGTTGGCGCGTAGTGCCGCGCAGCAAGGCCGGGAGACGCCAGCGCCCCGGGCCGTGGCGTCGGACCGGGAGGAGAGTAGAGTTCTACGCGACCGACAATGGCCTCGATCTGCTCGCGCGTAACGCCCCCCGGACGAAGCAGCAAAGGCGGAGTGCGCAGCGGATCGAGCACCGTGGATTCAACGCCTACTTCTGCTGGTCCGGCATCGAGCACCGCATCGATACGCCCATCGAGCTCGCTGAGCACATGATCTGCAGTGGTCGGGCTGATTCGTCCGAAGCGGTTTGCGCTTGGCGCGGCAAGCGGCAGGTCGGCGGCTGCAATCAGCGCGCGTGCGACTGGATGTGCCGGCATGCGGACTGCAACGGTCGCTCGTCCGGCGGTTACGGTGTTCGGAAGCTGCGTCGACTTGGGAAGAAGCAGGGTAAGAGGACCCGGCCAGAATCGCCCGGTCAGTTGTTGTGCCAGAGCGGGAAATTCCGCTGCCACTCTCGGCACCATCTCGAAAGCCGAAACGTGAACGATCAGCGGATCCCAGGCAGGACGACCTTTGGCTTCGAAGATGCGCATCACGGCTGCCGGATTCAGCGCGTTAGCGGCGAGGCCGTACACCGTCTCGGTGGGAATCGCAACCAGCCCGCCTTGATGCAGGATGGTTGCGCACTCCGCGATCGCAGGAGCCTCTGGGCTGAGATCGTCGATTGAACCAATGGTGAAGCGTACAGTCCTCACTCCAGAAAGATACACAATTGCCTTTCCAGGCTTTACGACGTTCGGCTAGCCTGCCGGCCGTTTTCCGGCTAGTACCTAGTTGCATAAGTCCGGGTACAGCGTTTTAGCAATCAGCACTCAGCAGTCAGTGGTGCCGAATGCTGACTGCGGAGTGCTGAATGCTGAGTGCTGGCGCTACAAATCATTCGCTAATTTATGCAGCTAGATACAAGACGGAAATTGACTGCAAAGAACTCTCAGGCGCCCTCGACTTAGACCGTCTGGAGTGCGCTGGTCGCTCATGAGTGTTCGCGTGACCTGCACAGGTTTAGTTGCACTTTTTTCGATACTTCATTTATGCTTTTGCACCGCAGTAACTGGCAGCCACCGTTACAACCCTCAACCCCCAACGTGAATCTGCCGAAAGGGGATTTATGGGCAAATT
>DATEKE010000170.1:0-2723 GCA_035277605.1 Terriglobales bacterium
ATTTCAGAGCGGGCTTGTCCGCTTCGGATTTCTCTGCAGAAAGCCCGGATTTTGATGACTCAGGAGGGGAAAGTTTGGAGCGTTCCTCCTCGGGAACAAAACCGTTGGTGTGCGAGGCAAGCTCCAATCCGAACAGAGCGCGCAATAGTTCCGAGGTTGCCGTCAGCTCTTCCGATCCAGCTGCGGTCTTGAGTGCGGAAATCGGAGGATGCAGGATTTTGTTGACGATGCTCCGCGTGAGATTCTCGATTGCGCTCTGCTGTTCCGGTGTCAGCGTACCGAGCTTCGCCCGAAGTCTCTCGATCTCATCCTGGCGAATCTGCTCCATTCGCTGCTGCAGCGCAAGAATTGTTGGGACTGCATCGAGAGTCTGCATGCGCCGGCGGAAACGCTCGACTTCCTCCTCGATTAACGTCTCGGCTCGCTGCGCTTCGCGTCCGCGGTCGCTTACGTTCGATTCCACGATCTGCTGCAGGTCGTCGATGTTGTAGGTAAAGACGCCATCCACTTCTCCCATTTCAGGATCGACGTCGCGCGGCACGGCAATGTCGATAAAGAACATGGGGCGATTCTTGCGGCGATGCATGAATAGCTCGCCGTGCTCGCGCCGGAAGATTACGTGCGGTGCGCCGGTCGAGGTAATTACAATGTCCGCACGATCGGCCGTTTCGTAAAGCCGATCGAAGCGGATAGCGCTGCCGCCTATTTTTTCCGCCATCTGCTGTGCGCGCTCGTGGGTGCGGTTGGTGACGAGAATCGCTCCCGCGCCGTGCGAATGCAGATGCCTAGCTGCCAGCTCACTCATCTTTCCCGCGCCTACGAGATAAACGCTGCGTCCTTGCAGGTTTCCGAAGATTTTCTTTGCAAGCTCCACCGCAACCGATGCGACCGATACCGCCGAATTTCCAATCGCCGTTTCCGTGCGCACACGCTTGGCAACCGCGAATGCTCGACTGAGCAGTGCTTCAAGATTGGCATTGATGGAGTCGACTGCTTTTGCGATCGCGTATGAATGCTTGACCTGCCCGAGCACCTGCGGCTCGCCAACAATCATCGAATCCAGGCTGGCAGCAACGCGGAAGACGTGACGGACAACATCGTCCTCCCAATACTCGTAAAGGTATGGACGAAATTGGGAATCGTCAGCCAGCAGGTATTCGCGGAGGAAAGCATGCAGATCCGCGCCGTTATCCGAGCAGACAGCGAGCTCCACACGATTGCAAGTGGAGAAGACGACGCATTCACGCACGGCCGGATGCGCACGCAGCTTCCGCGTAACCTCCTCCAACTTCCATTCGGGAATCGCAAGCCGCTCGCGCACTTCTACCGGAGCGGTTTTGTGATTGACGCCGAGGAGTTGCAGTCTCATCTCGCTACGAACCTGTGAACACCGCTGAAGTAGTTGGCCGCCCAGACGCTCAAGGCAGCAGCGAAGGCAATCGCCGAAAGCAGGGCGGCTCGGCGTCCTCGCCATCCGGCATTCCAGCGCGTGTACAGCATGAGCATGTACACGCCCCACATCAGCAGACTAAGGATCACTTTGGGATCGAGGAAGTAACGCGATCCGTATTGAACCTGAGCGATCACCGATCCGGCGATCAGCCCGATCGTCATGAAGGGGAAGCCGATGAGCAGCAGCTTGTAGCCGATGTTGTCGATGGTCTCAAGCGCCGGAAGTTTCCCGGCAATCCCGTTCAGGTTCTTGTTCTTCAGACTGCGCTCATGAAGTAGATAAAGTACGCTGGCGATGAAGCTGAAGAACAGCGCTGCGTATCCGGTGAGGATGAGAATGATGTGCGTGTAGATCCATCCGCTACGCAGCAACGGCGAGCCGAACTGCGGAGCAGCCTGCGCCATCGCTGCTGACAGGGACAGCAAAAAAGCAAGCGGCAGAACTACGATGCCCGGCGACGTCGTCCGATACAGGTAAAAGACGCCGATGAACAACAGCATCATCAGGAATGCCAGGAGCGATTCCGACTGATGCAGCGGCATGGCGACCATTTTTCCGGCGGCAAACGCCTCCACAAGCGCGACAAAGTGGAGTGTGACAGCGACTACGGCAACCGGAAGCGTGGCGCGAGAAAGGATCTCTCGCCGCCGCACCAGCGCGACCAGGGCATAGAGCAGGCTGATGCCATAGAGGCAAACCGCAACTCGCAACCAGAATAGAGACATCACAAAAAGGGCAGAGTACCAAGTATTATACGCAGCCTACATCGGCGAATCGTGATGGATTGGGCCGATTTGACGGTCAATTGCCGAGAGAACGTTAGGCCAATTCGATCACCTGATGATCGCGACACTCCGGCTTGTAGCCTTCGATGAGCTCATCGATCAGAGCCTCCCCATGCTTGGCAACAAAGTAAATCCCGGCCATTTTGCGTTCTTGCAATTCCCGCTCAGGGAACAGCATGGTGCTAAGCAGACCGGCGTGCCGGTCGAGGACCTGTTCGCGCTGGAGATGTGCGCGGGCGGCGCGTGATTCGAGCTGCTCGAGTTGGTAGCGCATCTTCTGACCCGCGACTTCGCCAGCAGACGCTATGGTTGGATCGAGTTTTTGCAGCGTCTGCAGCAATGGCGCGAGCAGGCGATCGAGTTGCTCGCGGCTGCGATCAAAATCGTCTTTGATGTCGGCCGGAATGGTACGGCGGGAGAGCATCGAAACAAACTCGTCTTTGGGATGCAGCAGATCGCGAAGGCGCAGTCCGTATTTGCGCATC